>DATDAH010000293.1:0-22004 GCA_036525535.1 Acidimicrobiales bacterium | reverse complement strand
CTCGTTGGTGGTGATCGTGGTCAGGTCCACCTCGAAGGACGCCTCGGTGACCGTCGTCCCCTCGATGGTGAAGTTGCCGGTGACGTCGCCGGTCCGACCCACTGCCGTGGAGGCCCCGATCCCGGCCAGCTCCTCGTCGACCCGGAACCCGGCGAAGGTGCCGGTCGCCGTCTCGAAGTCGAAGTCCCCGGTCTGGGCGTCGATGGTCCAGGTCCCCTCGATCGCGCTCCCGGCCTCGGTTGTGGCGGTGGCCGCGCCGTCGTCGACCTGGTCGACGGCGGCGTCGAGGGAGACGGCCGCAGGGGCGTCGTCCTTCAGGTACCACCAGAGACCCCCACCGACCAGGACGACGATGACGATGGCGGCGGCGATGAGGACCTTGGCTCGGGAGGACATGGCCGAGACCGTAGAGGTGGTCCCTGGGCGTTCGAACCGTGGCGGCTGTGAACCTCCTGCGACTCAGCCGGTCGTCCGGGCCACGACGAGGGTGTCGATCGCCGTCCGGTCGCCGTCGTCGGTGGTCACGGTGCGGGTGACGTGCTCGGCCCGCTCGATGGTCACCGAGCCGAGGTCGGCTACGACCTCGTCGGGCTCGAGGAGGATGGCGGGGACCGGGGGACCGCCGTAGCCCTCCGTCAGGTTCAGTCGGGCATGGCCGACCACGACGACCAGCCCGCCCGGGCGGCAGGCGGCCACGAGGTTGGCGAGGGCCGCCGCCCGCTCGGCGGCGGGAAGGTGGAGGTAGGCGACGAGGCCGAGGTCGAGCTCGGCGGACCCGGACCAGGTGACGGCGTCGGCCTCCACCCAGGTCGCCACGACCGCGCGGGCCCGGGCCAGCGAGGCCGCCTTGGCCAGCCCGGCGGACGAGAAGTCGACCCCGGTCATGGTCCAGCCCTGCTCGGCCAGCCAGATGGCGTTGCGCCCCTCCCCACAGGCCAGGTCGAGCCCGGTCCCGGGCGGCTCGTCCGCCAAGACCTCGACGACGAACTGGTTGGGCGCCGCCGACCACACCAGCTCAGCGGTCTCGTAGCGGTCGTTCCAGGCATTCGCGTCCACGGCAGGATCCTCGCAGTGCGACCTAGGGTCGTGCATGACCTTCGACTATTCCTCGGTGATCCGGGACGAGGGTGAGCGGGCGCTCGCGGCTCTCGCGGCTGACGCCGACGGGACGGTCTCGTGGTGCGGGGACTGGCGGGTACGAGACGTCGTGGCCCACATCGGGGGCGGGCACCACATGACCGCTCAGATCGTGGCCGGCCGGCCGATCACCGACATGTCGGTCCGGGCCACCCTCTCGCCCCCTGAGGACGACGAGCTCCTCATGGAATGGGTGGCGGCAGGCACCACGGCCCTCCTCGACCAGCTCGCCACCTCCGAGCCGGACGAACGATGCTGGTCGTGGTACCCGGATGACCAGACGGTCGGGTTCTGGGCCCGGCGCATGGCTCATGAGACCCTCGTTCACCGTTGGGACGCCGAGCGGGGCGCGGGCCTGGCGACCGCACCGATGGACCCGACCCTCGCCGCCGACGGCATCGACGAGATGCTCGACGTGTTCGTGGCCCTCGCCCGGGTCCTGTTCGAAGCCCCGGGTGACGGGGAGAGCGCCCACCTGCACTGCTCGGACACCCAGGGCGAGTGGCTCATCACCTTTCCGGCGCCGAGCGAGCGGGTCCTGATCCGCGAGCACGCCAAGGGCGACGTGGCTTTCCGGGGGAGCGCCGAGGCCCTCCTGCTGTTCCTCTGGAACCGGGACGGCGGTGCCGTGGACACGGTGGGGGACGCGGCCGTGGCCGGACGCTGGCGCGAGCTCGTCCCGCCGATGTGACGCCCGGTCAGGGAGTACGGTCGCTGAGCGTGGAGGAGCGGGCCCTGGCCGGCGGTCGCACGGTCGCCGACGGCCTCGTCGCCGTGGTGAAGCGGGACTGCCCGACCTGTGTGCTCGTTGCCCCGGTCCTGGCCGACCTCGCCGCCCGCACGGATCTGGTCGTCCTGACCCAGGACGACCCGACTTTCCCCGAGGGAGTGCCTGACGTCGTCGATGACACCGATCTGGACTTCTCCTGGCACCACGACCTGGACACCGTGCCCACGCTCCTCCGCTTCGAGGCGGGCGAGGAGGCGGCCAGAATCGTGGGCTGGGACCGTGCGCAGTGGGAGGCGTTCTCCGGCCTGACCGGCCTCGGCCCGGATCTCCCCGACTGGCGGCCGGGATGCGGTTCGCTGAGCGTCGACCCGAACCTCGGCGACGAGTTGGCCGTCCGCTTCGGCGGAAGCGCCCTGCGCAGCCGACGCATCGAGCTGGCCGCCCTGGAGGACGAGTTCGAGGCCCTGTTCGACCGCGGTTGGACCGACGGCTTGCCCGTCGTCCCGCCCACCGAGGCCCGGGTCCTGCGCATGCTGGAGGGCACGTCCCGGGCCCCGGACGAGCTCGTCGCCGTGGTTCCGCCCGACCTGGTCGACTGCACGGTCGAGAAGGTCGCGGTCAATGCGGTCATGGCCGGCTGTCGTCCGGAGTACCTGCCCGTGGTCCTGGCTGCGGTCGAGGCCGCCTGCACCGACGAGTTCAACATGCACGGCCTGCTGGCCACGACCTACTTCTCCGGCCCGATGATCCTGGTCAACGGGCCGCTGGCCCGCGGCATCGGCATGAACAGCGGCGGCAATGCCCTCGGGCAGGGCAACCGGGCCAACCTGACCATCGGTCGGGCGCTCCAGCTGGTCGTCCGCAACGTGGGTGGTGGCCGTCCGGGCGGTGTCGACCGGGCCACGCTCGGCCACCCCGGCAAGCTCAGCTTCTGCTTCGCCGAGGACGAGGAGGGCTCGCCATGGGAGCCGTTGTCGGTGTCCCGCGGCTTCGAGCCAGGGGTCGACACGGTGACCCTCTTCGCCGGGGAAGGTGTGCGCGGGGTCGTTGACCAGCTCTCGCGGGAGGCCGACTCCCTGGCCCGGTCGATGGCGGCCTGCCTGCGCACCACGGCTCATCCCAAGCTGGTCCTCGGCTTCGACGCCGTCCTCGTCGTCTCGCCCGAGCACGCCCGGGTGTTCCGGGAGGCGGGCTGGAGCCGGCCGCGCCTGATCGACGAGCTGACGACCCTGCTGACCATCGACGGCCAGGAGCTGGTCCGCGGCGCCGGCGGCATCGCCGAAGGACTCCCCGAGGCCTTCGCCGAGATGAGCCTGCCCAAGTTCCGGGGCAGTGGCCTGCTGGTGGTCCATGCGGGCGGAGGAGCCGGCCTCTTCTCTGCCATCATCGGGGGCTGGGTCAGCGGCCAGGGGGGCAGTGAGCCCGTGACGAGGGAGATCCGACCATGAGCGTCCTGCTGGATCCCACGAGCGAGCGGGCCCCTGCCCCGCGCCCCCTGCTCGACCGACCGGCGACCCTCGAGGGCCTGACCGTCGGCCTGCTGGACATCAGCAAGCCGCGGGGCGACATCTTCCTCGACCAGCTGGAATCCCATCTCCAGGCCCGGGGGGCGACCGTCGAGCGCTTCGCCAAGCCCACCTTCACCAAACCGGCCCCAGCGGACCTCCGCTACGAGATCGCCCAGCGCTGCCACGTCGTCATCGAGGCTCTCGCCGATTGAGGCTCGTGTACGTCGTGCAGTGTGCACGACATCGCCGACCTGGAGCGGCGGGGCATCCCCGGGGCCTTCATCGCCTCCACCGAGTTCATCGAGGCGGCCGAAACCCAGGCCGACGCGCTCGGCTTCCCGGCGGCGCGGGTGTTCGTCCCCCACCCCATTCAAGACCGCACCGATGACGAGATGCGGGCTCTGGCCGACGCGGCGGTCGACGAGATCCTGGCGGCGGTGACGGCCTAGACGGGCGTCTGCTGGTGGAGGACCAGCTTCCAGTCGCCGTCCTCCCGCACATAGGTGCTGTTGAACAGCGCCCTGTAAGGCGTGTCGTCGCGGGTGGCGGTGCCCCGGTAGCCGACCACGGCCGAGTCCTCGCCCAGGGGGACGACCCGTTCATCCGTCAGCTCGTAGGACTGCCAGGCGGCGCCGCTCATGGAGCTGACGACGGTGGCGCGGTCATCGATGACCATGTCGCCGGGCAGCAGCATGAGCACGTCGTCGGCCAGGACGCGGTCGTAGAAGGCTGTGGCGGCTTCACCGTCGGTGGACAGCGCCTCCCAGGCCTCGCGTTCCAGCGCCAGCAGTTCGTCGGTCACGGTGGTCATGGTGTCCTCGCTTCCGTCAGTGGTTGCGGAGAGCGTCGATGAGCTCGTCCTTGGTCATGTCGGATCGCCCTTCGATCCCGATCTCCGCCGCCCGGTCGCGGAGCTCGTCGACGGTGCGGTCCTCGTAGTTCTCGGCCTCGCCGCCCTTGTGGCCGACCGAGCTCCGACCCTCGTTGGCCGACGCGTTCGAGATGCGGGCCGCCTTCTCCTTGCTCATGCCCTCGTCGCGCAGGGCTTCGTACTGTTCGGGGTCCTTCACGGAAGGGCCAGGATCACGGGTCGGCATGGTGCCTCCTTGATCGGGTTCCCCTCTGACCTACCCGGCGTCCTGCCCTCGGATTCGCGCTGACGTCGACTGCGGTTCCAGGTCGAGGCCGGTGGCGTCGAGGCAACGGCGGAGTCCGTCGTCGAGGATGCGGTCGTGGCCCCGCACCAGTACGGGCCGGGCGACGACACCGAGGACGCGCAGGAGGCTTCGACGCGGGGCCAGGGTCCAGGCCAGCGCCACGTCGGACCCGTCCTCACGCGGTCGCACGGTGACCGTCGATCGGCCCTCGACGTCGCCGGCGACCACGATGTCGACCCGGTGGGGGGCGTCGACCTCCGCCAGCGTCAGATCGAGGCGCAGCAGGTAGCCCGCCGGCGCCCGCACCACCGCTCGGGTCCCGGCTCCGCTGGCCAGCCGGGGTGGGGTGAACTCGATCAGCCACGGCCACCACGACCGGTAGGCCGCGAAGTCGAGGACGGTGTCCCAGACCTCGGGCGCGGCGTGAGTCGAGCGCCAGGTGCGTTCGGCCCGGAGGGCTCGCGGGGTCAGGACCTCGGCTCGAGCAGGACGACCGGGATCTCCCGGTCTGTGTTCTTCTGGTAGCCGGCGTAGTTGTCGTGGTCCTCGGTGATGATCGGCCACAACCGGGCTCGTTCCTTGGCGTCGGCGACGCGGGCGGTCATGGGCTTGGGGTCCTTGCCGGCGAACCGGACCTCGACCTCGGGGTTCTCCCGCAGGTTGAGGAACCAGGCCGGGTGCTCGTCATTGCCCCCCTTCGAGGCGACGACGACCAGTGTGTCGCCCTCTTCCGCGGGGGCGGTGAGCATGACGGAGCGACGCTGGCCGCTCTTGCGCCCGATCGTGGTCAGCTCGAAGGCGGGCATCCCGAGCAGGTTCCCGCCGATCTTGCCGAAGCTGGCCTTGAGCACCACTCTGTGGAGCGCGTTCATGAACTTCAGTTGCGCATCGCTGGGCATGGACGGTGACGCGACCACCCCGTCAGACTTCCGTCAAGTGAGGCCACGATGCCGCGGGGTGGGCAAGGTGCGTTGTCCCGGACGTGCTCGAACCGGCCAGGGGACTGCGACTCGAGGTGGACGACGGTCGAGGTGGTCGGATGGGCCCGGTCGGGGCCGCTCTGGCCTGGTCTGCTGGCCCAGCCACAGCGCCCCGAGGACGAGAGCGGCCCCGCCGAGCTGGAGGGGCGTGAGCCGCTGATCGAGCACGAGCCAGCCGGTGGCCGTGGCCACGATGGGGCTGAGGAGGCCGAGCAGGGAGACCCGGGCCACCGGGAGGCGCTCGATGCCCCGGAACCACAGGCTGTAGGCCACGCCGGTCCCCGCCGTGGCCAGCCAGAGGTACCCGAGGGTGTTCGCCCCGGTGAGGGATGGCAGGGAGCCCTCGACGACGAGGGCTACGGGCAGAAGGACCAGGCCGCCCGCCACCAGCTGCCAGGCCGTGAACGTCAGGAGAGGGACGGGCCGTCCCCAGCGCTTGGTCAGCACGACGCCCGTGGCCATCGATGCCGCGCCGGCCAGGCCGGCGAGGATGCCGACCGCGTCGAGCTGCGCGCCGGCGCGCAGGACGAGCAGCGCCACGCCGACCACGCCGAGCAGCCCGGCGACGGCGACGTGCGGGCGAAGCCGCTCGCGCAGCAGGGTGGCCGCCAGCGCGGCGGCGAGGAGAGGCTGGATGGCCCCGAGGGTGGCCGCCACGCCGCCGGGGAGGCGGTAAGCGGCGACGAAGAGGAGGGCGAAGAAGGCGCCGATGTTGAGCGTGCCGAGGACCAGGGCCTTGAGCCACCAGGTGCCGACCGGTCGTTGTCGCGTGACCGCCGTCAGAGCCAGCCCGGCGGGCAGGGCCCGCAGGACCCCGGCCAGCAGCGGTCGTCCGGGTGGCAGCAGCTCGGTCGTCACCACGTAGGTCGTCCCCCAGGCGACGGGGGCGAGGGCGGTGACGGCGACGACCGGCACGACGAACCGCCGCCCGTCGGCTCGGGCCGCAGTGGCGACCCGAGTGACGGTGGGCGTGGTCAGAACGGCGGTCACGTCGTCTCGATCAGCGTGCGCAGGCGGCCGAGGTCACGGCGCAGGCTGTGGGTCAGCCACCAGCCGAGCACGGGCTGGGCCAGGCGGGGCACGCCGTGGGGCTCGAGCTCCACGTCGTAGGTGAAGACCGAGGTGCCCGGGCCGGACCCCGCCACGACGGTGCGTCCGCCCCGGACGGCACCACTGGTGCCGTCCCCGGCGAAGCGGTAGGCCATTCCCGGGCCGGTCTCGGTGACCACGGTGTCGGTGGTGTACGCCTTGCCCGCCAGCTCCAGGACCTCGCGGACCCGAGTGCCCACCTCGGGCGCCCCCGGCCGGTCGGGGGTCATCTCGGCGACCCCCTTCCGCCACCGCGTGTCGCTGGCGTAGTCGCTCACGACCGGCCAGACCTCCTCGGGCCCCCGGTCGATCTCGACGGCCACGTGGGTGTGCAGGACCTTGCTCATCGCCTTGCTCCTTGTCATCAAGTTACTTGTTGAAAAGATAAATTGAAAGCGTCACGATGTCAAGATGCTTGTCAGCAAGGTAGAGGCGGTAAGGTGGCCGCCGTGCCGGAGACCGATGCTGTGGACGCCATCATCGAGCAGTGGCGGCGGGAGCGACCCGAGCTCGACCCGTCGGCCAAGGCCGTGACCGGACGGGTCGTCCGTCTGGCTTCGCTGTTCCAGGCCGCCTACGACGAGGCATTCCACCCGCTCGGTCTCGTCGGCGGTGACTACGGGCTCCTGGTCGCACTCCGGCGGGCCGGCGAGCCCGGCGGCCTCACGCCCACCGAGTTGGCCCGCCAACGGATGATGACGTCGGGGGGGATGACCGCGGCGATCGACCGTCTCGTGGGCAAGGACCTGGTGACCCGGCGGCCGAACCCGGAGGACCGGAGGGGGAGCCTCGTGGAGCTCACCGCGGCGGGCCGGGCGGTCGTCGACGATGCCATGGCCCGCCACGCCGACGTCGAGCACGCCCTCGTGGCCGGCCTCACGATGGCCGAGCGAACCGACCTCGAGTCGCTTCTCCGCAAGCTCCTCCTCGCCGTGGAGGTCGGGGATTGACAGGCAAGTAAATACCTGCCTATTGTGGCGCGTGCCCATCGAGATCGACCCGGTCTTCCGGGCGCTGGCGGACCCCACGCGCCGGCACCTGCTGGACCGGCTCCACGAGGACAGCGGCCAGACCCTGCGGGGCCTGTGTGCGCAGGCCGCCATGACCCGTCAGGCCGTGACCCAGCACCTGGGTGTCCTCGAGGCCGCCAACCTGGTGACCACCGTGCGTCGGGGTCGGGAGAAGTTGCACTACCTGAACCCGGTCCCGCTGCAGGAGATCCAGGAACGGTGGATCGACAAGTTCGAGCCGCCCCGGCTCCGGGCCTTGAGCAACGTGAAGCGACGAGCGGAGAACGCCATGACCGACAAGCCCAGCTACGTGTACGTCACCTACATCGAGGCCACGTCCGAAGCGGTGTGGCAGGCCCTGACCGACGCCGACCTCACCGGTGCCTACTGGGGCCACCGCAACGTGTCGGACTGGAAGGTCGGCTCGACCTGGGTCCACGAGCGCCTCGACGGCTCGGGCAACGACGGTGGCGGCATCATCGAGGTGGCCGACGCGCCGTACCGCCTGGTCATGTCCTGGGGTGGTCTGGACGAGCAGCCCGAGGAGGCTCCCTCCCGGGTCACGTTCGCCATCGAGCCCTACGGCGCCATCGTCCGTCTGACGGTGACCCACGAGGACCTGGCCAACGAGATCATGCGGGACGCCGTCGGCGGCGGCTGGCCCGCGGTGATGGCCAACCTCAAGTCCCTGCTGGAGACCGGCCACGTCCTTCCGGAGACCCCGTGGGAGATGCCGGTCGGCTGACCGGCCCCGGGGGGGGCGCGGCCCAGGTGCCCCACCGACTAGAGCCGGCGCAGGTCGGGTGGGGGACCGGCGGCAACCGGGCGGGCGAGGAGGCGGGCGTCGACGGCAACGGCGCCACCCGACGAGACGATCACCGGATTGACGTCGAGCTCGGCGACCTCGGGGACGGCGCCGGCCAAGCGGGCGACCCGGTGGAGCAGGTCCTCCAGCGCCTCGACGTCGGCCATCGGGGCGCCCCGGTAGCCGAAGAGCAGCGGCGACAGGCGCCGGGAGCGAACCAACTCGGCGACGTCGTCGTCGGTCACGGGAAGGATCCGGAACGACCGGTCGCCCAGCAGCTCGGTTGCCGTCCCGCCCATGCCGAACATCAGAAGTGGCCCGAAGAGGGGGTCCTGGACGACCCCCACGATGGTCTCCACACCGGGAGCCGCCATCTGCTGCACGAGGGCGCCGGTCATGGCCGGCCCGATCCGCTCGGCCATGGACCGGTAGGCCGCGGCCACGGCGTCCCCGGACAGGAGATCGAGGGCCACCCCGCCAACGTCGCTCTTGTGGACGATGTCGGTGCCCGCTGCCTTCAGGGCCACGGGGAAGCCGAGGTCGGCGGCCACCTGAGCAGCCGACTCGGCCCCGGTGACCTCCTGGTCCCGGACCATCGGCACGCCCACGGCGGCCAGGACACCCGTGACGGCCGCCGGCGCCAGCCAGCCGCCATCCGGGGACTGGGCGAGGAACGTGTCGACCACCGCCCGAGCCGCGGCGAGGTCGAGGTCGTCGAGGGACGGGATCGTCCCGGGCGGCGTCCGGCGCCAGGCGGCGTAGTCCGCGGCCCGGGCCAGGGCGCGGGCGGCGGGCTCAGGTGAGGCGAAGACGGGCACCCCACTCGGTCGCTCGTCACCGAGCAGCAGGGGCGGCAGTCCGGGAGCAGCCAGGAAACAGCCCAGCACCGGCTTCGGGGTCCTCCCTGCCACCCGGCCGACCACGTCGGCCACCTCTGCAGACGGTGCGGCGAACGTCGGGGTGCTGACGACGATCACGGCGTCGATGACTTCGTCGTCCAGCATCGTGTCGAGCGCCTGTTCATAGTCGTCCGGCGTGGCTCCCGCTACGAGGTCGACGGGGTTGACGACGGATGCGTTGGGATCGAACGCGGCCCGCAAGGCGGCCTGGGTGTCGTCGGACAGTTCGGGCACCTCGAGCCCGGCGCCCACACAGGCGTCGGTGGCCAGGATCATGGGCCCGCCGGAGTTGCCCACGATGGCCACCCGGGGCCCGGCCGGAAGCGGTTGGGACCCGAGGACCAGGGCCATGTCGAACAGCTCGTCGAGGGTGTCGACCCGGATGACACCGGTCTGGCGGAACAGAGCGTCGACGGCCACGTCGGGGCTGGCCATGGCCGCCGTGTGGGACGACGCGGCCCGCACTCCAGCGGACGAGCGGCCGCTCTTCACGGCCACGATCGGCTTGATCCGGGACACCCGACGGGCGATGCGGGCGAACTTGCGGGGGTTGCCGAAGGACTCGAGGTAGAGGAGGACGACGTCCGTGCCCGGATCGTCCTCCCAGTACTGGAGGAGGTCGTTGCCGCTGACGTCCGCCTTGTTGCCCACCGAGACGAAGGTGGACACGCCGAGGCCCATGCGGCCCGACCGCTCCAACAGCGCGATGCCGAGGGCGCCCGACTGGGACTGCATGGCGATGCGGCCCGGAACCGGGGCGAACGGGGCGAAGGTGGCGTCCAGGCCGATGGCCGTATTGACCACGCCGATGCAGTTGGGGCCGACGAGGCGAAGCCCGTTGCCCCGGGCCAGGTCGCGAAGCCCGTCCTGGGTGGCGTGGTCGCCCACCTCGCCGAAACCGGCGGTGAGCACGACCAGGCCATGCACCTCCTTCGCGATGGCGTCCCGGACCACGTCCATCACCGCCCCCGAGGGCACGGCCACCACCGCCAGGTCGACCGGGCCGGGCACGGCGGCCAGGCTCGGGTAGACGGGCAGCCCGGCGATCTCGCCGGCCCGGGGGTTCACCGGATAGACGGGCCCCGCAAACCCCGCCCGCTGCAGGTTGGTGAGCACGACGTGGCCCACGCTGGCCGGGTTCCGCCCGGCGCCGATGACCGCCACCGATCGGGGGGTCAACAGCCGGGCCACCGATGCCGCCTCCGCGATGTGCTCCCGGTGCTCCGCTGTCGCCAACGACCGCTCGGAGGGCTCGATGAGCAGCTCGACCTCGATCACCGACGACTCGACGTGGGTGACCTCCTCGAAGCCGGCCGAGCGGAAGACGTCGAGCATTGCCCGGTTGGTGGTCAGCACCGAGGCGTCGAAGCGGGTGATCCCGTTCTCACGGGCCACGGCCGCCAGGTGCTCCAGCAGCAGCGCCCCGAGTCCCCGGTGCTGGAACTCGTCGGCCACTACGAACGCGGCTTCGGCCGTGTCCGGGTCCTTCAACCGTTCGTAGCGAGCCACCGCCACGATCCGCTCGCCCCGCGTGGCCACCAGCGCCGCCCGATCGTGGTGGTCGACCGTGGTGAAGTGCTCGACCTCGGTGACGCTCAGCCTTGGGTGGGGCGAGAAGAACCGGTTCTGGATCGACTCGGGCGACAGCCCCTCGTGGAAAGCCCGCAGCCGATCGGCGTCCTCGGGCGAGATGGGCCGGACGTGCACCGTCTCGCCGTCCACCAGGACGACATCTGCTTCCCAGTGGGACGGCGGGCTGTTCAGGATGACGTGCAGGGTAGATCGGGGTCAGCCCGGCAGGCGATTGCGGATCATGGCGAACCTCGGGTCGGTGCGGACCCGGGCCAGGTCAGGGTCACCGTCCAGGAGCTCCCGGTTGGTGAAGCCCTGGTCGATCGCCATGCCGAGCCATCGCACCGCGGGGTCGGTCCGGCCGGCCCGCGAGTGGGCGCAGGCCACGTTGTAGGCCACGATCGGGTCGGTTCCTCCGGCTTCGACCAGACGCTCCCCGAAGCGGGCGGACGCGTCCATCTGGCCGGCCACGAACAGGGTGTGCTGGAAAGCCAGGCGGGCCCGCTCGGCCCCGTCGGCTCGGGAGGCCAGGAGCCGGTCACCGACCATGTCGACGAGCCCGGCCTCGACCAGGCACCGTACGTAGACCCACGCAGGGAGGTAGCGGTGGGCGAGCCAGGCGTCGACCGTGGCGTTGACCCGCTCGGCCTCGACGGTCTCGATCAGGAAAGCTCGAAGGTGGCTACTGGGCTCGACGTCGTCCGGATACCGAGCGAGGGCGGCGGCCGCGGCCTCGGTGTCGCGCCGGGCGAGATGGGCCCATGCGGTGAGGTCGAGGGCCATCGCCTTCGCCTGGCTGTCCCGCGCCGTCTCCAGCACCGCACCGGCGAGTCCGATGGCGGCATCGGCATCGCCTCGCTCCAAGGCATCGGCCGCGGGCCGGAGGTTCGCGACGGCCCCGGTCTCCCGACGCCCTTGCAGGGCCCGGATGTTGTCGGACAGGAAGAAGAAGGCGAAAAGCGCCCCGAACACGAACCCCTGGGTCAGGGCCCAGAGGCCCATCGCCGCGGCGACCACGATCGAGAGCCAGCGGGCCGGCACCTCACCTCGACCGCCGGTGCCGGCGTCGATCAGCTCATGGGCCACGTGACCGCCGTCGAGGGGCAGGATCGGCAGCAGGTTGATCAGGGCCCAGCCGATGTTCACCCAGACGGCGAACGCGACGACGTCGTCCCACGGCGCCGACAGATCCATCGACCGTTCGGCGATGACCGCGGGGAGGCCGAGCACCACCAGCCCCGCGAAGGGCCCGGCCAGGCTCACGGCGACGCGACTCCAGCGCGTCGGCAGACTTGATGAGGGGATGGTGACCCCGCCCATGGTGTGGAGCACGATCCGGGAGCCGACGCCCCAGACCCGGAAGGCGGCGGCGTGGCCCAGCTCGTGGACGAGGATCGACCCCGTCACCACGACGACCCAGGCCACGATCAGGGTGAGCTCGCCCAACGTCGCACCGATCAGAACGGTGAACACCAGGAAGGTCCACTCGAGGCGGACAGGGACCCCGGCGAGGCGGAGCTGGAGCCCCGGCGCCTCCTGGTGGTGGGTCAGCATGCCCACCGGCCGGACGGTCTCAGGTTGTGGTTCAGGTCCGGCACCCCGGCACCTTTGCACGAGAATCGGACAGAGCCGTGCCGCCCGGGCTACGGGTCCCCGGCAGGGCGTCGTCGGTAGGCTGAAGTTCGACTGCACGCGGACCCGGTCGCCGTCGCCCCGACGGGTTCTGACCGGTCCGGCTGGGGGGGCGATGGACCGCCACCGGAAGGGCGAGGTGCCCATGACCTCACCCGCAGCCGGCCTCGTCCAGCGCATGGGTGCACTCGCCGCCGCCGCCGTGCCCTATGTCCACGCCACCGTGGTCCGGGCCCAGGCGCCGACCTCGACCTGGCCGGGGGCCGCGGCCATCGTGTTGGGGGACGGGACCATGGAGGGCTTCGTCGGCGGCCAGTGTGCGGAGAGCTCTGTACGGGCCGTGGCCCTGGAGGCCCTTGACTCGGGCGAGCCGGTCCTGCTCCGTATCCTGCCGGAGGGTGACGAGGTCTTCCCGGAGGCCCCCGGCGCCCGCACGGTCGTCAACCCCTGTCTCTCGGGCGGAGCCATCGAGTTGTTCCTCGCACCCCACCTGCCTCCCCGCCGACTGGTCGTGGTCGGCCATACGCCCATCGCCGACGCGCTGGTTGTCTTGGCGGAGACGCTGGGTTTCCGGGCCGTCCGGAGTGATGAGGCCGCCCGTGCTTCGCTCGGCGCGACGGCCGTGGTGGTGTCGAGCCACGGGCACGGCGAGGGCGAGGCCATCCGGGCCGCCCTCGACGCCGGCGTGGGCTTCGTCGGCCTCGTCGCCAGCACCCGACGGGGCGCCGCCGTCCTCGACGAGCTGGACCTCGACGACGACGAGCGGGCCCGGGTCCACACACCGGTCGGCCTCGACATCGGGGCCCGCACCCCCGAGGAGATCGCCCTGTCCATCACGGCCGAGGTGGTGCGGGCCATCCGGGTCGACGGCCTCGTCGCCCCACCGGGCGGCGACCACGCCCCGGACGACGGTGCTGCTCCCGCCGCGCCGCCCCCCACCGCGGTCGATCCCATCTGCGGCATGACCGTCGTCGCCGCGCCGCCGACACTGTCCCTCGAGGTCGACGGAAGCACGGTCTGGTTCTGCAACCCGGGTTGCCAGAAGCAGTTCGCCGACCAGACCGCCGGCTGACCGTGTTCCTCAGCGCCGTCGTCCTCGCCGCGGGTTCGTCCCGCCGACTCGGCCAGCCGAAGCAGACCCTCCCCTTCCGGGACACGACGCTGCTCGGGGCCACGCTCGACCTCGTCCGGGCGGCCGGTGTCGACCAGGCGCTGGTGACCCTGGGTGGGGCCGCCCCGCAGGTCAGGGCGGCGGTCGACGTCGACGGCTTCGACGTCGTCGAGGTCGAGGACCACGGGCAGGGCTGTGCCGCCTCGATCGTGGCCGCCGTCGATCGCATCGACCCCGCGGCGGACGGCTTCGTCCTCCTGCTCGGTGACCAGCCCGGGGTCGACGCACGCCAGATCCGTGCGCTCGCGACCTTTGCCGTCCAGAACGAGTCCGTGCCCGACGCCGCTGTCTCCCTGTACGACGACGGTCCCGGTCATCCGCTGTGGCTGTCCCGGCGCCGCTTCGGTGACCTTCGGCGCCTCCGCGGCGACAAGGCCGTGTGGAAGCTGCTCGACTCGGGCGGCCTCGACGTCCGCGAGCTCGTCGTCCCGGGGCGGAAGGTGCCCCTCGACGTCGACACCTGGGACGACTACGCGGCGCTGTGCCGCGCCGCGGCCCACGCCTAGGGACTCCTCATGTACGAGATCGCGCTCACGGTTGCCGCCTGCCGCCGGGCCGGCACCCGGGTCGATGTGGCGTGGCTGGTTGCCGCCGACGGCTTCGGCGATCGCGACCCCACCGAGGCCGTGGCCCTCACCCCGGGCGGGGGCCGGGTCGGCAGCCTGCTCGCCGGCTGCCTCGACGACCAGCTGGCCGACGTCGCGGCGCGGCTGGGCGACACCGGACGGTTCGTGGAGCTGCAGGTGGCCGACTTCGAGGCGGCCGTCGTCGGCCTGCCCTCGGGCGGGACCGCCCGTTGCCTGGTGGTGCCGGCCGACCAGCTCCCCGACGACCTCTGGGGACGCCTGCAGGAGCGCCGGCCGATCGCCTTGGTGACCCAGGTCGACGGCGACCGGGTCCTCGGCTCCACCCTCGTGACCCCCGACGCGCTCGACGCCGCCGCCGACGACGTGGCGGAGGCCGCCCGGCGAGGGGTCAGCGCCACCCACGTGAGCGACGACCGAGTGTTGACCGTGCTCTTCCCCGTCCCCAGGCTGGTCATCGTGGGAGGTGGGCCCCACGCCGATGCGCTCGAGGCCGCCGCCGCCCTCCTCGGCTGGCACGTCCGGACGGTGAACGACACCAGCACCGCGACCGGCCTCGTGGCCACGATGGCCCCGATGGACAAGCTGGTGGTCATGGCCCACGACCTGGAACTGGCCGGGCCGGTGCTCGCCGCCGCCCTCAACGGCGACGTCGGCTACATCGGCGCTCTCGGCTCCCGCCGCACCCAACAGGCCCGGGCCGAATGGCTGGCCTACCGCGGCATCACCGACCTCGAGCGCATCCACGGCCCGGCCGGCCTCGACATCGGGGCGACCACCCCCCCGGAGATCGCGGTGTCGATCCTGGCCGAGGCCCTGGCGACGGGCGGGTGACCGGCCAGGGCCCCCCGCCTCCCGGGTACCGTGGAGGTGCACCGACCCCGCCGATCCGGGAGGCAGGCCATGACCGACGACGCCACCGACGAACGCCAGGTGCTGCGCTCGATCTGGGCCGCAGACGGCCAGCGCCTCGACGTGGACGAGGAGGTCAGCCCGACGAAGGCGTGCCGGAACATGAAGGACGTCACCTTCGACGGCCTGGCCGAGCCGGGCAGTGACCTGCAGTCGGCCTGGAAGGACCGACTGGCCCGAGAGGGCAAGCTCAGCCCTTCAGGGGGCTCGATCCGGGACCTGGTCCTCGGCCCTGCCACCGACGACGACCGGTAGTCCGTGGCCCCACCCGACCGTGTTGGCTCAGGGGGTGTCGGCCCCGGCAGCGTGGGCGAGCTCACCGACCTGTTGCGCACCGACGGCTACCTCGCCGACCGTGGACTGGCCACGGCCGTCTTCGTCGCCTGGTCGCTCGGCCGTCCCCTGCTCTTGGAGGGTGAGGTGGGGGTCGGCAAGACCGAGGTGGCCAAGGCGCTGGCCACCGTGTCGGGGCGGCGCCTGATCCGGCTGCAGTGCTACGAGGGCATCGACACCAACCAGGCCCTCTACGAGTGGGATTACGCCCGCCAGATGCTGCAGATCCGGGCCCTCTCGGAGCACGAGGTGGCGGACGAGGACGCGGTCGACGCCCTCTTCGGTCCCAAGTTCCTGCTCGAGCGACCCCTGCTCGACGCCCTGCGCGCCGGTGACGGGTCGGTGCTCCTGATCGACGAGGTCGATCGGGCCGACGACGAGTTCGAGGCCTTCCTGCTCGAGCTGCTCTCGGACTTCCAGATCACCATCCCCGAGATCGGCACCATCCGGGCCGACACGCCGCCCCTCGTGATCCTGACCTCGAACCGCACCCGGGAGCTGCACGACGCCCTCAAGCGCCGGTGCCTGTACCACTGGGTCGGCTACCCGGGACCCGAGCGCGAGGTGGCGATCGTCTTGGCTCGGCTGCCCGGCATCGCCGAGGCAATGGCCCGCAAGGTCGTGGCCGCCGTCAACCGGCTCCGGGACCTCGACCTCGACAAGCCCCCGGGTGTGGCCGAGACGATCGACTGGGTCCAGACCCTCACCGTCCTGGGAGTCGACGACCTCGACCCCAGCACGGTGGAGGACTCCCTGGGTGCGGTGATCAAGGTGCGCGACGACCTCGATGTGGTGCTGGAGCACCTCGACGAGCTCGCCGTCGATGGCTGACACCGCCGTCGTCGAGGCGCCGTTCGTCGGCATGCTGGTCGACTTCGGCCAGGCCCTCCGTGCGGCCGGTTTGCCGGTTGGGTCCGGCGACCTGCTCACCTACGGCGCGGCGATGGAGCCGCTCGACCCGACCGACGTCGTCGACCTCTACTGGGCGGGCCGGACCACCCTGGTGACCCGCCGGGACCAGATCCCCACCTACGACCGGGTGTTCCGGCGCTTCTTCCTCGACGAGGGTGACGACGAGGCCGACCCCGTCCGGCGCACGGTCCGGGCCAAGGCGCTCTCCCAGGCGACCCTGGAGATCCCGGATCCCGGGCCCGACGCTGAGCAGGGCGACGAGGAGGAGGCACGACTCGGCCTCATGGCGTCCGATGCCGAGCTCCTGCGCCAGAAGGCCTTCGCCGCCTGCACCCCCGACGAGTTGGCGGCGCTGCGCCGGATCATGGCCCAGATCCGCCTCACCCCACCCCGCCGCCGTACCCGACGATCCGTGCGGGCCGAGCGTGGCCCCCGGCCCGACCTGCGCCGCACCGTCCGCGAGACCCTGCGCACCCACGGGGAGCCCTCCCGCCTCTACTGGCGCCGCCGCCGCCTGCGCCTGCGCCCACTGATCCTCATCCTGGACGTGTCCGGCTCCATGTCGGACCACTCGCGCAACCTCCTGCAGTTCGCCTACTCGGCCCGGCGGGCCAACACCCGGGTCGAGGTCTTCTGCTTCGGCACCCGCCTGACCCGCATCACCCGGGCCCTGGAGCGCCGCCGCCCGGACGAGGCGATGGAACAGGCGGCGAGGTCCGTCTTCGACTGGGACGGCGGCACCCGCATCGGGGACTCCTTGACCACCTTCGTCCGGGACTGGGCGGCCCGGGGGACCTGTCGTGGCGGCATCGTGGTGATCTGCTCGGACGGGCTCGACCGTGGCGAGCCCGACGTCTTGGCCAAGGCCATGGAGCGCCTGGCCCGTCTGAGCCACCGGGTCGTGTGGATCAACCCGAACCTGGTCGACGGCGGTCACCGACCGGACACGCTGGGGATGGCGGTGGCCACCCCCTACATCGACGAGCTGCGGTCCGGCCGCGACCTGGCCGGCCTGGAGCGCTTCGTCGAGCGCCTCCCGGCCCTGGGCTGAGAGGCTCGGCCCGTGCGTTTCAGCGTGACCGTGGTGGCCGAGGGCGACCGGCTGCTGACTCGGGAGGAGATCGTCGAGCTGGCCGACGCCGTGGCGGTCGACCAGGGCATCGCGTCGGGAATCGGGACCGCGACCTACGGGGCGCAGCTGGTCATCGAGGCGGCGACGGAGGAGAAGGCTGTCGAGGTGGCGGTGGCCACACTGGAGGCCGCGGCGCGGCAGGCGGGGCTCCCGGCGTGGCCGGTGCACCGGGCCGGGGTCATCGGCGAGGAAGACGACTGGGGCGACGAGTGATCCGGCTCGGCTCCCTCGCCGGCTACCCGTTCGAGGGGCCCCGAGCCCTGGGGGGCTGGACGCCCCCGGCCCGGCCCGGTGTCTACGCCATCTGCTACCGCACCGACCCCGAGACGAAGCCCGACCAGTACGCCGTGACCTACGTCGGGCACAGCGACGACCTGTCCACCGAGGGGTTCCCGTTCCACCACCCCCAGGCCCCCTGCTGGATCGAGCGGGCGGGCAGCCGGTGGAAGGTCTTCATCTGCACCTACGAGGTGCCCGGCGGCCTGCGCTCGCACCGCGAGCAGATTGCCCGCGAGCTGGCCTCGGTCTACCAGCCGGGCTGCAACCCCGAGCGCTACGACCCAGCCTGGAAGGACGAGTGGATCGGCGAGTACTCCGCCCCCACCGCCGGGCCCCTCACCACCGGTCGCGACCCAGACCCTCGTTCTGGCGCCTGACCGAGGTGCCATGACACCTCAATCGGGCGCCAGTTCGCCGAGGTCGGCCCCCTTGGTGGCCATCGGGTGATCCGGCCCGCGGGCCAGCAGCGGTCAGCCGGCCTCGTAGCCGACGGCTTCGGTGAGCCGCGAGCGGCGTCGGCCGGACGCGGGGCGGGCGACCGGGCGCTCGGTGCCCTCGGGGGTGGGTTCGAAGGTGGCGCCGACGACGATGTCCTCGGCCATGCCGTAGAGCAGAGGCAGGGCGCCGGCCACGATGCCGCCGGTGTGGTTGATGTTCTCCACCCCGGGCCCGATCTTCTCGGCGTCGCTCAGGATCGTCTGCACGATCTCGGAGCACTCCTCGAGGTTGGTGGCGACGTTCTGGAGCTGGCCGCCGACGATCCACAGGTAAATGGCCAGCCCGGCGATGAGCAGGACGATGTCGACGACCGAGAGGACGACGAGGGTGGTCACGAGCGCACCGCCTGGCGGACCCGGCCCAGGAAGAGGTGGTGCTTGAGGCCCTCGGAGAGGACGGCCTCGACCCCGGCGGCGGTCTCGGCCAGGAGAGCCGTGTCGGCGGTGTTGGCCGCCGCCGCCTGCAGCGAGTCACGCACGGCCACGACCCGTTGGTCGATGCGGCGCACAAGGAGTACCAGGATGGTCAGCAGGGCGGCCACGGCCAGGACGACCATGAACCCCCCGATGACCGCCCCCCACCACAGGTCCTCCTGCGTTTCGGTCAGTGCCAGCACGGTCATCCTCCCAACCGGATCCGGCCCCGCTCGAGCCCGGCCACGATGGCCGTCGCCGACTCGTTCGTGGTCTTGAGCCCGGCCAGAGCCGACGTGTTGTCGACGGCGTCGGTCAGCGCGTCGTCGATGGCGCCGGCCTGGTTCCCGATCCGATGGGCCAGGAACAGGATCGGCACGACCAGGGCGACGACCACCAGGACGACGATCACGGCGATGGCGTACCCGATGTCCCAGCTGACGGTGGAGTCGCTGGTGGCGGCGAGGACGTTGAGCATGGGCGTCGCCTCCTCAGATCGATTCGCAGAAGTCGCGCACCGGCGCGAGGTCGGCGTTCACCGCGGCGACAGCCGCAGGAACGGGTGCGGTCCTGTCGGCCACGGCCTGGACGCCGCCGACCACCCCGTCGAGAGTACGGGCCACTGCCATGAGGTGGCCGATCACCCGGATCAGGCCGAGGGCGGCGGCGGCGATGATGAGCGTGGCGATGACCAGGGTGACGATGGCGGCGGCGGGCATCAGTCCTCCTTCGGCGGGAGCAGCTGGGCCACGGAGCCGGCGTACCGCACGGCGCCGACCGAGACGTCGTGGATGGTGCCGCCGGTCGTGGCCAGAAGGTCGGGGACGGCGTCCAGCTCACCGACCAGGGCCACCCCGCCGGTCAGGATGTCGTCGGACGCCCCCCGGATGCGTTCGAGGGCGGCCAGCACGCGGTTGAGCAGGGCCACCAGCACGGGGACCACCACCAACAGCAGCAGGGCATTGCCGATCCACCAGAGCGCCATGGGTCGTCTCCTCAGCTCGGGCTTGGTCGGTAGGGCAGGAAGAAGCGCCGGAAGACCCGGGTCAGGGCCAGGCGCAGGGCGGCCAGCCCGATGGCGAAGCCACCGGCGGGGGCGGCGGAAGTGATCTCGTCGGCCGAGCGGCCCTGCTCGAGCGCCGTCATCCGGTCCTGCAGGTTCCGGGAGAAGTCCTTCATCAGCACGGCGGTGACGTCGGCGACCATGCCCCGCCCGTACTGGGCCGCGGCACCGGACAGCTGGAGGTCCTGGCTCACCTCGACCTTGGTGCCGCTGCCCGTCGGGGAGAGCACAGCGGTCAGCAGCATGGCGGCCTGGCCCCGGCCCTTCTCATCCGCGCCGGCGGCGTCGACGACGAGGCGCCTGGCCTCCTCGTCGCGCTCCTTGATCGTGGCCGAGCCCGCGAACTGGAGCTTGACCGGCCCCATGCGGATGGCGACCTTGCCTTTGTAGGCGTCGGGTCCGACCTCGTCGGTCAGTTCGGCGCCGGGAAGGCAGGCGGCCACCTGGGGGATGTCGTCGAAGAAGGCCCAGACCTTGTCGACGGGCTGGCCGACTTCGAAGTCGGTGGCGATCAGCATCGGGGCGCCCTCACGATCCCGTCTTCACGGGTGGGGCGCCGGAGATGTCCTGGCCGGTCTGGAGGGCGCCGTACACCCGGTCGGGCAGGAGCGGCATGTCGATGTTGCGCACCCCGGTGCCCTTCAGGGCGTCCATCACCGCGTTCACGAAGGCCGCCGGGCCGCCCACGGTGGCGCACTCGCCGACGCCCTTGGCTCCGATCGGGTGGTGCGGACATGGGGTGACCACCTCGTGGAGCTGGAACCCGGGGGTCTCCCACGCCGTGGGCAGCAGGTAGTCCATGTAGTTGGACCCGATGCAGTTGCCCTCGGCGTCGAAGGTGATGAACTGCATGTTGGCCATGGCGTAGGCCTCCGTCAGCCCTCCCATGATCTGGCCCTCGACGATCATGGGGTTGATGCGCACCCCGCAGTCGTCCACCGCCACGACGTCGAGCACGTCCCAGACCCCGGTCCCCGGGTCCACCTCCACGGTGGCGATGTAGCAGGCGAAGGGCCAGGTGAGGTTGGGCGGGTCGTAGTAGGCGTTGTTCTCGAGCCCTGGCTCCATGCCGTCGGGCATGTTGCTGTACGCCGCCATCGCGCACTCCTGGATGGTGACGCCCTGGTCCGGTGCGCTGCGCACGTAGAAGCGGCCCAGCTCCCACTCGACGTCCTCCTCGGACACCTCCAGCAGGTGCGCGGCCAGCTTGCGGGCCTTGGCCTTGATCTTGCGGGACACCATCGCGACCGCGGCCCCGGCCACCGGAGTGCTGCGCGAGGCGTAGGTGCCCATCCCGAACGGCGCGGTGTCGGTGTCGCCTTCCTCGACGGTGATGTCCTCGGCCGGGATCCCCAGCTCGTGGGCGACGATCTGGGCCCAGGTCGTCTCGTGGCCTTGGCCCTGCGTCTTGGCCCCGGTGCGCAGGATCGCCTTGCCGGTCATGTGGACCCGCAGCTCGGCCGAGTCGAACATCTTGATGCCGAGGATGTCGTACTCCCGGCTGTTGCCGGCGCCCAAGGGCTCGGTCATGGTCGAGATGCCGATGCCCAGGAGGCGGCCCGTGGCCTTGGCCTCCTCCTTGCGCTTCAGGAAGCCCTCGTAGTCGATGGCGGCCAGGCCGATGTCGAGGCACTTGCCGTACTGGCCCGAGTCGGTGAGGAAGCCGAACGGCGTGCGGTGCGGGAAGTCGTCGTCCCGGACGAGGTTGACCCGCCGGAACTCGGCTTGGTCCATCCCGAGGTCGTCCGCCGCCGCCTGGACCATGCGCTCTTGGAAGTACATGGCCTCGGTGACCCGGAACGAGCACCGGTAGGCGACCCCGCCCGGCGCCTTGTTGGTGTAGACGCCGCGGGCGGTCAGGTGGGCGGCCGGGATGTCGTAGCAGGCGAACGCCGAGTGCATCAGCCCGATCTTGAACTTGCTGGGCTGGGCGTCGGAGAAGAAGGCCCCGTGGTCGGACACGGTGTGCATCCGCACGCCGAGGATCCGTCCGTCCTGACGGAGCGCCAGCTCCCCCTCGAGGTAGACGTCCCGCCCGAACCCGGTCGAGATGAGGTTGCCGGTCTTGTCCTCGATCCACTTCACCGGCTGCTCGAGCAGGATCGAGGCCAGGATCGAGATGACATAGCCGGGGTACACCGGCACCTTGTTGCCGAAGCCGCCGCCGAGGTCGGGCGAGACGATCCGG
>DATDAH010000292.1:0-9533 GCA_036525535.1 Acidimicrobiales bacterium | reverse complement strand
TGACCGACTCCATGGAGTTCTTCAACGCCCCCGACGACGAGAGCCAGTTCGACCGGTTCCTGCCCGAGAACATCTCGCCCCTGGTCGCCTGGCTGGCGTCGGACGACGCCGCCGACGTCAACGGTCAGGTCTTCGTGGTCATCGGGGGCGACGTGTGGATCATGCAGGGCTGGAGCATCGCCGGGCACCTGCACAAGGACGGGCCCTGGACGCCCGGGGAGCTGGCCGCCAAGAAGGACGAGCTCTTCGCCGACCACGATCGCACCCTTCCCGGGATGGCCGTCCCCAGCTGGTGACCACCCCGTTCTGGTGGCTGCCCCCGTGTCTCCACGACACGGGGGGCCACCAGAACCCGGGATCACATCGGCATGGCCTCGTAGACGTCGACGCTGCCACCGCTCTGGAGGACGGGGCAGCCCCCGGCCAGCTCGGTCGCCTCGGCCAGGGAGCCGGCGGACACGATGGAGTAGCCCGTGAGGGCCGAGTCGGCGCCGTCGGCCGGTGCCCCGTCGCCGGTGCGGGACATGGAGGCGCCGAAGGGCGCCCCACCGTCGACCACGGCGTCGCCCAGGCTGCCGAACCAGCCCATCCACGCCTCCATGGCCGCCTGCTGATCGGCCTCACTGTCCGGCACGCTGCCACCTCGATAGGCCAGTACGAAGTTCGCCATTTCCTGCCTCCATGTTTCGGTGAGAACCAAATTAGATCATAGTCGAAATAGTTCGTCCAGCCCGCTAAGGTCGCGCGGGTGACGGAAGGGCCTCAGCGGTTGCTCGACGCGCTGTCCTCGCCGGTCCGCCGCGAGATCCTGTGGATGGTCTGGGACCAGGAGCTGGCGGTCGGCGACATCGCCGCCGCGTTCGACGTGACCGCACCGACGATCTCCCAGCACCTGACCGTCCTCCGGGGCGCGGGCCTGGTCACGATGCGGGCGGAGGGGAACTTCCGCCGGTACCGGGCCCGCCAGGACGCCTTCCGGGGCTTCGAGGCCCTGCTCAGCCACACCGGACGGTGGGCTCCCCCGGACCGGCCGGCCGACGACGGGGTGACCGTGGTCGAGTCCGACGTCGTCGCTCTCCACGTCGAGGTCGACCAGACACCGGCTGACGCCTTCACCGGGTTCGTCGAGCCCGACGTCTACTCGCGCTGGCTCGGGGTGCCGGTGACGATCAGCGACGGGCGCTTCGCCTGTGAGACCGAGCGGGGCATCCGGGTGCGCGGCATCTACGACGTCGTGACCCCGCCCACGCTGCTGGCCATGCGCTGGGACTTCGACGCCCAAGACGTGCCGGTCCCCGCCGACCTGCGCACCGCCTACCTGCGCGTCCTGCCCACGGCGACCGGTAGTCGGGTCGACGTCCACCAGTTCGTGAACGACGACGTCGAAGCCCGGGACATGCGGGACGCTTGGACCTCGGTCCTCACCCGCTTCCGCGACGGGCTGACCGCCGCGCTCGCGGCTGGCTGAACCGGTGGCTCACGAGGCGCCGTAGTGGTCGCTCAACCGGTCCCGGTAGTCGGTGTCGTCCCTCTGGGCTGCCTCATAGTCCGGGGCCGCCTTGATCTGGTCCTTGGTCAGGTTCACTCGGACCGTCCGGTTGTCGAGGTCCATGTCGGTGATGGCGCCGGCCGGGATCATGCGCTTCTTGCCGAAGATCCAGAAACCGGTGTCCACGACCACATAGCCGGCACCGGCCTCATAGGTCGCTTCGTCGATCTTGCCGATGCTCCCATCGGACGCCTCGACGTCGAACCCCGTCAGGTCGACGGGCTCGGTGATCTCCAACATCTCGAAGGTCCAAAGTTCGGCCATGTCTGTCACCTCGTTGTCTCAGCTTCCCGCCCGCTCCTCTACCCGCGACCATCCGTGATTACCTGCCCGGATCCGGGAGCCGGAACCACCCGATCACGACCAGTGGTGCGGTGGGCCATGCTGAAGGCGTGCTGGGGGGATTGCGGGTCATCGACGCCTCGACCGAGGTGGCCGGGCCCTACGCCACCAAGCTCCTGGCCGACGCCGGCGCGGACGTGGTCAAGGTCGAGGGGCCTGAAGGTGACCCCTTGCGCCGGTGGACGGCCGCCGGCGTCGAACTCCCGGCGGACGAGGACTCGGCCCTCTTCCGGTTCCTGAACACCTCCAAGCGCTCGGTGGTCGGCACCGTCGACGAGCTGGCCGCGGGCGCCGATGTCGTCATCGGTGACGGCGCCCTCGACGTCGACGGGCTGGCGGAGGCCCACGCCCACCTCGTGATCCTCACCATCAGCCCCTTCGGCCGGACCGGACCGTGGGCGGACCGTCCGGCGACCGAGTTCACACTGCAGGCGGCCTGCGGCTCGACGGGCTCCCGTGGACGCAAGGACCGCCCACCGCTCGCCGTCGGGGGGCGCTTCGGCGAGTTCCAGGCCGGGGTGAACGCCGCCGTGGCCGCCGTCGCCGCCTGGCGAGCGGGGCGGGCTTCGGGTGTCGGCGAGCAGGTCGACCTGTCGATGCTGGAGTCGATGGCGCTCGGCATGAACACCTACGGGCCGCTCTTCGCCGAGCTCTATGGGGTGGTCGCCCCCGAGGAGCCGGCCTTCCGCCACGTCGACCACCCGTCGATCGAGCCCACCGCCGACGGCTGGGTGGGTTTCGCCACCATCGCCAACCAGCAGTTCAAGGACTTCCTCGTCCTCATCGAACGGGGCGACCTGCTGGCCGACGAGGCGCTGGTCGACATAAACGTGCGGACCAAGCGGGCCGAGGAGTTCGAGGCGGCCGTCCAGGCCTGGACCCTTCGCCACCCGACCGAGGAGATCATCGAGCGGGCGTCCGAGCTGCGGATACCCGTCGCGCCGATCGGGGACGGGGCCTCGGTCCCCGACTTCGAGCAGTTCACGGCTCGCCAGGTCTTCGTCGAAGGGCCACACGGTCGACAGCCCCGGGTCCCCTACCGGCTCGGTGACCACGCCGGTACCGAGTTCGGTCCCGCGCCCGCGCTGGGCGAGCACACGGGCGAGATCGACTGGAACGCTCGTCCGACACCCGCGCCGGGCGCCCAGGCCCCGGGCCTGCCCCTGGCGGGCGTCCGCATCGTCGACCTCACCTGCTTCTGGGCGGGCCCGTCGGCCAGTGTCACCCTCGCCGCCCTCGGCGCCGACGTGGTCAAGGTCGAGGCCGTGCAGCGTCCGGACGGGATGCGCTTCACCAGCACTCGGCCGCCCACCACCGAGCAGTGGTGGGAGTGGGCCCCGGTGTTCTGCGGGACGAACGCGGGCAAGCGGGGCGTGACCCTGGACCTGGGGGCCGCCGACGGCCGCCACCTGTTGCTCGACCTCGTGCAGGGGGCCGATGCCGTCCTCGAGAACTTCTCCCCCCGGGTGATGGAGCAGTTCGACCTCGACTGGCCCGTGATCCACGCGGCCGCCCCGCGGGTTGTGATGGTCCGCATGCCGGGGTTCGGCCTCGACGGCCCGTGGCGGGACCGCACCGGCTACGCCCCGACCATGGAGCAGCTCACCGGCCTGGCCTTCGTCACGGGCTGGCCCGACCTGCCGCCTATCGTCCCCCGCGGACCGTGTGACCCGCTGGCCGGGCAGCACGCCGCCTTCGCCCTGTTGGTGGCCCTGGAGGAACGGGATCGCCGCGGTGAGGGGATGCTCCTCGAGGTCCCGATGGTCGAGGCCGCGCTGGCCACCGCATCCGGCCCGATCGTGGAGGCCGAGGCCTACGGCGTCGTCCAGCCCAGAGAAGGCAATCGGGGACCCGTCGCCGCTCCCCAGGGCGTCCATGCGTGCGCCGAGACGGAGCGCTGGGTCGCAGTCGCCGTGACCACCGACGAGCAATGGGCCGCGTTGTGCGAGGTCCTCGGGCGGTCCGATCTCGCCGACGAGCTCGCCCTCGGTGACCACGCCGGACGGCGGGCGGCCCAGGAACGGTTGGACGAGGCGCTGGAGCACTGGGCGGCCGACCAACCGGTGGCCGACGCGGTCGAGGCGTTGGTCGGCGCCGGTGTCCCCTGCGCCGAGGTCGTGTCGCCCGGGGCCGTCGATCGCAACCCCCAGCTGGTCGCCCGGGGGTTCTTCGAGCCGATGACGCGGGCGGTCGTCGGCCTGCACCACATCCCGTCCCTGCCGTACCGCTTCGCCTCGAGGGGCGACCGGCCCTGGCATCGCACACCGGCCCCGCTCATCGGTGAGCACAACGACGAGGTCCTCGGCGGTGAGCTGGGGTTGGGCCCCGACGAGCTGGAGCGGCTACGCAACACCTCCGTGATCGGCGAGCGACCCCTCAACGCATGATCCGGCCATGAGCGACGACTGGGGCACGAACGTCCCCCTCGACGACGTCGGCGGAAAGGTGGCCATCGTCGGGGTGGGCGAGTCCGAGCACAGCCGGGCGTCGGGCCGCACGCCGACCGAGATCGCCGCCACCGCCGTCGAACGGGCGCTGGCCGACGCCGGCCTGCGCCCCGAGGACGTCGACGGCGTCATGCTCGGGCCCGGCGTGCCCGACCAGCTCGACGCCGCTGCCTTCCACGTCCACTTCGGCACCAGCCACGACCTGTGGGAGTCGACCGCCGGGGGCGGGATGCGCTGGGCGGCCACCGCCCCCGTCCCTGCGGCCGAGGCGCTGGCCAACGGCGACGCCTCGGTCATCGTCAACTCGTTCGCCGTGGCCTGGGCGACCCAGCGGGGTGCCATGACCGGAGGGCCGGGGCAGCTCCACGCGGAGGAGCGCTTCAAGGCCAACCTCGAGGTCCCCTTCGGCTGGTTCCCCCAGCCCGTCTACTTCGCCACCATCGCCCGCCGCCACATGCACCAGTACGGGACGACGGAGGCTCAGCTCGGGGCCATCGCCGTGACCTGCCGGGAGCACGCCAACGCCACGCCGGCCGCCGTCATGCACGGCCGGCCCCTGAGCCTGGACGACTACCTGGCCTCGCCGTACCTGGCCGATCCGTTCCGCAAGGAGGACTGCTGCCTCATCTCCGACGGCGGGGCGGCTTACGTGATGACCACGCCCGAACGGGCCCGCGCCCTGGACCGGCCGTCGGTCGAGGTGGCAGGCGTCGGGCTCGGCCGGTCCCACGCGGGCACCCACTGGGCCCAACAGGCCGACGTCACCAGCACGCCTCAGGTGTTCGCCGGGCCGGCCGCCTTCGCCATGGCCGGGATCCAGCCGGGGGACGTCGACGTGGCCACGGCCTACGACCCGTTCACGATCGTCAGCCTCATGCAGATCGAGGACCTGGGCTTCTGCGCGAAGGGCGACGGGGGCGCCTTCGCCGAGGCCGGCGAGCTGCGGGTCGACGGGGGCGCCCTGCCGTACAACCCCCATGGCGGGATGCTCTCCCACGCCTACGTCCTCGGCATCGCCCACGTGGTCGAGGTCGTGCGCCAGCTCCGGGGTGAGGCCGCCAACCAGGTGGTCAGCGCCGAGATCGGTGTCTACGGCGGCTACACGGGGCCTGAGGCCGCCACCCTCGTCCTCCGCCGGAGTGCGGCATGACCGCCCCCGGCTTCCCCCTGCCGGAGACGGACTGGGCCCCGACCGCGCCCTTCTGGGCGGCGGCGGCCGACGAGCGCCTGGCCCTTCCCCGTTGTGAGGCCTGTGGGCGGCTGGTCTGGTATCCGGCGGAGACGTGTGCCCGCTGCGGCGGATCCGACATCGCCTGGGTCGACCTGTCCGGGCGGGGGACCCTGTTCTCCTGGGTGGTCGTCCACCAGCAGTTCCTGCCCCAGTACGAGCCTCCCTTCGTCACCGCCCTCGTGGCCGTGGCCGAAGACCCTTCGGCCCGCCTGGCCACCCGCCTGCTCGACGTGGACCCGCTGGCCCCCGACCTGCGCATCGATCAGCCGGTCGAGGTCGTCTTCGCCCCCCTCCGCTTCGCCGGAGTCGACGGCGAGGTCACTGCTCCGTTCTGGCGCCCGATCTCGGGCCGCTAGCCCGAACCTCGACGCCGTCGGGCAGGCTGAGAGGATGCGGTGGCTGCGGCGGATCGGGTTGGCCGTCGCCTTTCTGCTCTTCGTCGGCCTCGTCGCGTCCTGGGACGGGCTGACCGGCGACCGCGAGGACCCTGTGCCGACCACGACCACCGCCGCCCCGGGTCGGGTCGCCGCCCCCATCCCCGGGAGCGCCGAGGACCCCCGCATCGCCTGCGCGCGGGCCCTGCCCCCGCGCCGGCAGTTCGGCCAGCTCCTGGCGGTGTCGGTCAACGGGCAAGCCCCTGACCTCGAGGCCCAGCACATCGCCGACCTGGGCATCGGGACCGTGTTCCTGCAGAGCCTGTCCGCCGACCGGCCCATCGCCCGGATCCAGGCCCTGAAGGACGCGTCGGCCATCCCGCCTCTGGTGGCGGTGGACGAGGAGGGGGGTGCCGTCCAGGACCTCCGGGACGTGCTCGGGCCCTTCCCGTCCGAGGAGCGGATGGCGGCCACGACCGACCCGGCCGGGGCCCAGGGCCAGGTGCTGGCCCACGCCCAGTCGATGGCCACGCTCGGCATCGACGTGGTCTTCGCCCCCGTGGTCGACGTCCTGCCCGGCGACGGCCGGGACCCGCTGGGCGACGATCGCACCTTCGGCAGCGACCCCGCCCTGGTCACCCGGTACGGGCAGGCCTATGTCGACGCCTTCGTCGAGGCCGGGATCCTGCCCACGCTCAAACACTTCCCCGGTCACGGCAACACGACCGGCGACAGCCACGACGGCGTGGTCAGCGCCGCCCCGCTGACCGAGATGCGGGATCGGGACCTCGTCCCCTACGACACGCTGCTGGAGTCCGACGTGGCCGTGATGGTCGGCCACATGGTGGTGCCCGACGTGACCATCTTCGGCCCGTCCAGCCTGTCCAGCGGGATCATCACCGACCTGCTCCGGGACGAGTACGCGTTCGACGGCCTGATCTTCACCGACTCGCTCTCCATGGGTGGGGTGACCGGGCAGGGGCCGCCCGAGGAGCTGGCCTTCCAGGCGTTGCGGGCGGGCGCCGACGTGGCCCTGTTCGCCACGTTGCCGAGCCCCGGCCTGGTGCTCGACCGGCTGGTGCGGGGGTTGCAGAACGGGGCGCTCGACGCCGACCAGATCGCCACGTCGGTGGTCCGGATCCTGGACGTCAAGGGCATCGACCCCTGCTCGCTCTGACTCGCGGTCGGACCCGGATCTCGCGCTGGGCCAACAGGATCAGGGGCCCGAACGGGTGAGCTGGTCGACCAAGCCCCACTCGAGAGCCGTGGAGGCGTCGATCGGCCGACCGGTCAGGGCGAGCCACGCCGATCGCGGAGCCCCGATGCGGCGGGGGATGCTGACCGTCCCCCCCTGGCCCGGCACCAGGCCCATGGACACTTCGGGAAGGCGGAACGTCGTGCCCGGATCGGCGACGACCCGGTGACAGAACGCCGCCAGCTCGGCCCCGGCACCGACGCAATAGCCGTGGACGCGCGCCGCGACCCGGTCGGCGACGGCGGCCAGCGCGCGGGCGGGCAGCCGTTCGAGGCGGATGGCGTGGGCGGTACCAGGGTCGGGGAACGTGCCGAACTCGCGGAGGTCGCCCCCGCTGCAGAACGAGGGGCCGGCGCCCCGCAGCGTGGCCGTCAGCGCACGGTCGGCGTCGACCAGCTCGAGGGCTTCGACGAGCGCGTCCCGCAGGGCGACGTCGACGGCGTTGTGGGTCTCGGGTCGGTTGAGCGTGATGGTCACGTGGTCGCCGTCCCGCTCCACCAGGACCGGCTCCGGCGACGGGGCGGGCGTGGCCGCTCCCCGCTCCTCCAGCCACCTTGCGAACTCGGGTCCGGCCTGGAGATCGGCGTAGGCCAGGGATTCGCCAACCAGCCCGTCTTCGATCGAGGACGGCGGGTCCTTCAGGAGGCGGACGCAGGCCGCGCTGGCCTGCGGGCTCCGTTCGACAGCCGCCGCCACGTCGTCGTCCCACAGGTCACCAAGCAGCGCTCGGGCGGAGTCGGCGTTCATCGGAGGGACTCGCCGATGACCTTCTTCTCACGGAGGGCGGCCAGTTCGTCGGCGGCCAGGCCCAGGCGACCACCCAGGATCTCGTCGTTGTCCTGGCCGAGGGTGGGGGCGACCCAGCGGTGGTGGTCGGGGACGCCGGCCGAGAACGACATGGGCCAGCCGGGATAGGGCACCTCGCCGACCAGCGGGTGGATCAGCGGCTGGTAGTAGCCCCGATCCACGAGCTGCGGCTCGGACAGCATCCCCGGCACGGTGAGCACGACAGCCGCCGGCACCCCGGCGGCGAGCACGGCCTCCGCCGCTTCCGCGGCCCGGCGCTCGGCGATCCAGCCCGCCAGCGTCTCCTCGTCGGTGGGGCCGAAGGACCGGTCCAACGCCGCCTGGTCCTCGGCGTCCCGCACCGAGACCGCCACCCACCCGTCCTCGGCTTCATAGACGCCCTCGACCTCGGCCTCGTCGGACTGGTTGCCGGCCCGGCCAGGAACCGTGCCGGTCGCCGCGGCGGCGATGACCTGCTCGGCGGTGACGGCTGCCATCACCTCGACCTGGGCGACCTCGACGAGCTGGCCGTCACCGGTCCGGTCGCGGTGGCGGAGGGCGGCCTGCAGGGCGACGGCCGCGTGCATGCCGACGACCGGGTCGGCGAAACCACCGGGGTTGAGCGGGGGCCCGTCGGGGAAGCCCGTGACCTGGGCCAGCCCGCAGGCCTGCTCGTAGACCATGGCCCAGCCCACGTGGTCCCGCCAGGGGCCGACCAGGCCGAAGCCGGGCATGCGCAGGTAGACGAGCCCCGGGTGGCGCTCCCGGACGGCGTCCTCGGACAGGCCGAAGGACTCGACGACGCGGGGCGAGAAGTTCTCGACGAGCACGTCGGCCCCGTCGAGCAGCTGCCAGAGGAGGGTCTGGCCCTCGGCGCTCGTCAGGTCGAGCGTGATGTCCTTCTTCGACAGGTTGGTGGCCTGCCACACCAGCGAGCGCTCGTACCAGTCGGCCCCCAGCTCGGGGAACGACGCCGAGTAGCGGAAGCCGTCCGGGCGCTGGATCGACTCGATCTTGACCACGTCCGCCCCCAGCGAGCCGAGGTACATGGACAGGTAGGGCGCAGACCAGAAGATGCTGAGGTCGACCACCTTCAGTCCCGCGAACGGCAGCTCGACCGAACTTGCGTCGCCGGCACCACGGATCGGTGGTGTCCCGGGCGCAAGTTCGCCATGGGCGGGCGGTGGGCCCGGGCGCGCCGGGGTCGCCGACAGCCGGTAGGGGGCGACCGGGGCCACGACGTCGGTGCCCGGGATCTCGGCGTAGAACCCCCGCTCGGCGAACTGGGAGAGGCCGGGCAGATTGACGCCGTTGCCGATCGGGGCGGCGGGGATGCGCAGGGCCTGGCAGGTGGCCACGATCTCCTCGGCGCCCCGAGCCTCGAGCCACGGACGGGCATCGGCCAGGAAGTAGGCGTAGGCGGTGTCCTCCACCACCTCCCGCTGTCGCTTCTCCCACTCGGGCAGGCCGAGGAGGGCACAGACGTCGAGCCAGTGCTGACCCGTCAGGCAGTTGATGCCGACGTGGCCGTCGGCGCAGGGGACGATCC
>DATDAH010000291.1:0-2561 GCA_036525535.1 Acidimicrobiales bacterium | reverse complement strand
TGAGCAGCGAGGACAGGCCCGAGTGGAGCTTGTCGATGACACTCTGGCTGCGGTCCTGGCTCACGCCGAAGTCCATCGTCGGCTCGTCGACCGTGAAGCCGAACGCGGCCGCGCCGGCCAACGCCCGCCGCACCGAGGCCGTCTCCAGGAGCGCCTTGGCGGGGATGCAGCCGCGGTGCAGGCAGGTGCCGCCCACCTTCTGGTTCTCGACCATCGCGACGTCGAGGCCGGCGGCGGCGCCGTACAGCGCCGCGGCATACCCCCCCGGGCCACCACCGATGATCACCAGGTCAGCTCGATCAGCCATGCCTCTCCGAGCGTAGGCTCCGTCAGGGTGAGTACGCGCCTGCTGATCGTCGCCGCCCTGCTGTGCGGGTTGGCCATCCTGCTGGCCTTCACGGTGCAGGTCCTCCTGGCCTCCTGATCCAGGCCGTACCCTCCTGCGCCATGAAGGACGCGCTCGGAGCCGTGCAGACCGCGTTGGTCCTCGGAGGCACCTCGGAGATCGGCCTGGCCACCGTCCGCCGCCTGGCCCAGGACCGTTGTCGCCGGGTCGTTTTGGCCGTGCGGGACCCGGCTGCCGCCGGGCCCGTGGCCGACGCCCTGCGGGCCGATGGTGTCGGCGAGGTCCACGTCATCGCCTTCGACGCCCGCGAACCGGCCAACCACACGGCGGTGCTCGACGAGGCGGTGGCTTTGCTCGGTGATCTCGACCTCGTCCTCCTCGCGTTCGGCGTGCTCGGCGACCAGGAGGCCTTCGACGCCGACCCGGCGTCGGCGGCCGACGCTGTCGCCGTCAACCTTTCCGGGGCGGTGTCCAGCGGTCTCGCCGCCGCCAACCGCTTGCGCGCCCAGGGCCACGGGACCCTGGTCGTCCTGTCCTCGGTCGCCGGCGAGCGGGTCCGGGCCGAGAACCTCGTCTACGGCGCGACCAAGGCCGGCCTGGACGGGTTCGCCCAGGGCCTGGGCGACGCCCTGCAGGGCTCGGGCGCCCGCGTGATGGTGGTCCGCCCCGGGTTCGTCCACACCCGCATGACCGAGGGCCGCGACCCGGCCCCGTTCGCCACCACCCCCGAGGCGGTGGCCGACGAGATCGCCAAGGGCCTGGCGAAGGGGTCGGACACGGTCTGGGCCCCACCCATCCTGCGCTTCGTGTTCAGCACCTTTCGCCACCTGCCTCGCCCGGTCTGGCGCAAGGTCTCCGCCCGCTGATCCTGGTGCCCACCAGCCCGACGGTCGGCTCGTGGATCGGAGGCGTGACCCGACCGATGCTCGGTGTGAGGCGGCCCGCCTACGCTCTGGCCATGAGCCCGGCGCGTGACGAGCCGACGCGCCGGCACCGCGTCGACCGCCGGGCGCCTTGAGCGTGTCCCCGCGCCGGGAAGGCGTCGTCGGCGGCCTGATCCGGGCCGCCCGGCCGAAGCAGTGGGCCAAGAACCTCTTGGTGTTCGCCGCCCCCGCCGCGGCCGGCGTTCTCGACCAGGCCGAGCCGCTGGCCGACGCGACGATCGCCTTCGGCGCCTTCTGTCTGGCCGCCTCGGGCACCTACATGCTCAACGACGTCGCCGACCGGGAGGCCGACGCCCGCCACCCGACCAAGCACACCCGGCCCATCGCCGCCGGGATCGTCCCCCCGGGGCTGGCCACGGTCGTCGGGGTCCTCGCCATCGCCAGCGGCGTGGCCCTCAGCTTCGCCGCCGACTGGCACCTGGCCGTCACCGTCGCCATCTACGTCGCGATCACCACGGCCTACAGCTACTGGCTGAAGCACGTGGTCATCCTCGACGTGGTCGCCGTCGCCAGCGGGTTCGTGCTGCGGGCCATCGGCGGCGCCACCGCCACCGGTGTCCCGGTGTCGGATTGGTTCTTCATCGTGACCTCGTTCGGCTCCCTGTTCGTGGTGACCGGCAAGCGCCAGGGCGAGGTCGGCGAGATGGCCGAGGAGGAAGGCGCAGCCGCAGACGTGCGCAAGACCCTCGACGAGTACAGCGACTCCTATCTCGCCTACCTGCGCACGATCTCCTCCGCGGTGATGTTCATGGCCTACTGCGTGTGGGCCTTCGAGACGGCTGCGGCCAGTTCGACCTCCGTGCCCTGGTTCGAGCTCTCGATCCTGCCCTTCGTGATCGCCGTCCTTCGCTACGCCCTGCTCCTCGATCGCGGCCACGGCGCCGCCCCGGAGGAGCTGTTCTTCGCCGATCGGCCGCTCCAGCTGGCCGGCCTGGCCTGGGCCCTGGTCTACGGCACGGCCGTGTACCTGACGTGATGCCGGGGCGGAACCCTGTCGTGGTCACCCGTCGTCGCCGACAGGACCAGCGATGAGCCAGGAGCTGACCGGCTGGTCGCGCACGGCCCCGACCCGGGCCACGGTGGTCTCCCCCACCACCCCCGAGGCGCTCGCCGCCACCTTGACCGACGTCGGCGACCGGGGCGTGATCGCCCGCGGCCTGGGCCGGTCCTACGGCGACGCCGCCCAGAACGCTGGTGGGGCGGTGGCCGACGCCACCGGGGTGCGCCGGCTGCTGGCCTTCGACGGCGTCACCGGGTTGGTCACCGCCGAG
>DATDAH010000290.1:0-29198 GCA_036525535.1 Acidimicrobiales bacterium | reverse complement strand
TCCGGGACCCGATGGACGCCGCCGCCTCGACCCTCGTCTGGTCGGCCGATCGGCGACCCCGAGAGGTCGTGCAGGACTGGGTGACGTTCTACGAGCGGGCCCTCCCGTACGCCGACTCGTTCGTCGTCGCCGACTTCGAGCTGGCCACGACGGCCCCCGGGAAGGTCCTGGCCACGGCCAACCACCGCTTCGGCACGTGCTTCGCCACGGACCACGAGCCGGAGCGGCACGATCCCCTCGTGATGGAGAGCGTCGAGCGGCTCGGCCGCGACCACGACGGCGAGGTGTACGAGACCCGGGTCGCCCGGCCGTCGTCGTCCGAGTACCGGCAGCAGCAGCAGCGACTCGCGCACCAGGCCCTCGACGACAAGGTGCCGGCGAGCCTGCGACGACGGGCCAGCGAGCTGTACGAGACGTACCTCGGGCTGGCGGCCCGGATCCTCGTCGCCGAGGACCAGCCGGCACGATGAGCTCGATCACCGAACCCCTCGATGACGAGCGCGACGGCGGCGGCCGACGACGCGAGCGGGAGCACGGGGCGGCCTGGGTGCCCGAGCTCCACCGGTTGCCACCCCGGCGGGTGACCGGGACGTTCCTCGCCGTCGCCGCGGTGGCGACCCTCCTGGCCAGCATCCTGACGGTCCACGGCTGGGCCAGCCCGGTCGTGATCGCCGGTGGCGCGGTCCTCGCGGCCGCCCCCTTCACCCGGCGTTTCCTCTGCCGGTATGGCGGGCCACAGCTCGCCCAGTCCTACGCCGTCGCGTCCATCTACCTGGTCCTGCTCTCCACCCTCGTGCTGCGGAGGCGCAGCACAGCCGAGATCGCGGCCACTCCGCTCGACAGCGCGGGGCTCTACCGGGTCGCCTGCCTCGCGGCAGCAGCCGGCCTCGCCGCGATCGCGATCGTGCTGACGAGGCGGTGGGAAGGCGTCCGCCGGATCCCGCGGCCGGCCATGCTCACCCTGGCCTACATCGGCGCCGCAGCCGTCCCGATCGTCATCGCGGTCAGCCCGGGACTGGCCTCGTTCCGCGTGCTGGAGCTGGTGATCTTCTTCACGGTGTTCCTGGCGTGCCACCGGAGCTTCCGAGGGACCTGGGACGTGCCCATCCGCCACCTCATGGACGTCATCTACGCCCTGCTGGCCACCGCCGTCGTCGGGGCCGTCCGCAACCGGGACGACGCCTTCAGCGAGATCCACGGCTCCGACCGCCTCAAGGGGATCCTCCCCCAGCTCTCTGCCGACTACCTCGGCATCCTCGGCTCGCTGTGCGTCGCCTACGGCCTGGGCCACCGACGGGTGCGCTGGCTCCCCGTCGTCTTCGGCACCGCCTTCGTCATCGTCTCCCAGCACCGGACCGGCTTGGTCGCCGTCGCCGTCGTGGTGATCGTTCGCCTGCTGTACCAGAAGCGGACCTCGCTGACCATCGTCGGCATGCTCGCCGCCGCGGCACTGGCCATCGTCGCCTTCACGGGAGTGGCCGACAGCCTCTGGCTCCGGGGCCAGGCGCCCGAGGAGATCGGGACGCTCAGCAGCCGGACGGAGTGGTGGAGTGAGGGCATCGAGGCCGTCGGCCGGTCCCCGGTGACCGGCCTCGGCCTGTCGTCCGGGAGCCGGTACGAGGTCTTCGAGCAACTGGGTCAGTTCGAGACCCCGTACCTCCACGGGACCTGGCCGGAGGTCCTCGTCGGGACCGGGGTCGTGGGCCTCGTGATCCTCGCATTCGCCTACGGGCTGGCGGTGGTCGACGCGGCTCGGTCGGCGCGGCCACGAATGCAGCTCGTGCCGCTCCTCTTCCTCGTCTCGCTCGGCGTGAACTCGCTGACCCACACCACCTTCGAGCTGGGCAGCCTGGCGTTCCTGGTCTTCCTCTTCGCCGTCGGGGCGGGAAGCCCGGCCCCGGCGAGCCGACTGCGCCAGCAGGAGATCCGTCGCCGGACGGCTCGCGGTGAGGTCGCGCCCGCCCGCTGATGCGCGTCCTGCTGGTCCACAACCGCTACCGCTCGGCCCTGCCGTCGGGCGAGAACCAGGTGGTGGAGCGTGACGAGTCCTCGCTCCGGGAGGAAGGGGCGGAGGTCCGCAGCTACGTGCGGGAGAGCGACGCGATCCCTTCGTTCGGGAGCCTCGAGAAGGCGGCCCTGCCGATCCGACCGATCCACTCGTTCAGCGACACGAGGGCGATCGACCGCATCCTCGCCTCCTGGCGGCCCGACGTCGTCCACTTCCACAACCCGTACCCGCTCATCTCCCCGGCGTTCATCCGACGGGCGCAGCGTGCCGGTGCCGTCGTGGTGCAGACGGTGCACAACTACCGCCACGTGTGCCCCAACGGGCTCTACTTCCGCGACGGGGCCATCTGCCGCGACTGCACCGACCGGCGCGTCGCCTGGCCGGCCATCTGGCACGGCTGCTACCGAGGATCACGGCCTCAGAGCGCGGTCATGGCGGCAACCCTGGCCCGGCACCGCTCGGCCTTCCGCGGCGTGGACCTCTTCGTCGCCGTGAGCGAGTTCACGGCTCGTTTCCTGGTGGACGACCTGGGCGTCGACCCCGACCGCGTGGCCGTCCGCCCCAACAGCCTGCCCGATCCCGGACCGGCGACGCCGCCGGGGTCCGGGTTCCTCTGTGCGGGTCGACTCGAGCCGATCAAGGGCACGGCCCTGCTAGCGGACGCGTGGACGCGGGCACAGCCGGCAGGCCACCGGCTGGTGATCGCCGGCGACGGCCCGGACCGACAGAGGATCGAGGACCTCGCGGCTCGCGACCCCTCGGTCACCTACCTCGGGGTGGTCGACCGCGCCGAGGTCCTCCGGCGGATGGACGCGTGCTGCGTCGTGGTCGTACCGTCCGTCGGCTACGAGAACATGCCGATGGTCGTCGTCGAGGCCTTCAGCCGCGGTCGGCCGGTGCTCGCCACTGGCCACGGCGCCATGGCCGACCTGATCGACAGCGAGGTCGGGTGGCTGTGCGAGCCGACCGCGGCGTCGCTCGCCATCGCCATCGAGGCCGCGGCGTCGGGGACGCGTCCCTCACCGGCGTCGGTCCGCCGGCGGTTCGAGTCGCGATTCGCCGGCGACGAAGGGGCCCGCTGGCTCCTCGACCGCTACCACGACCTGCTCCGCGCTCGGGCCGGCGCTTCGACGGGACCGTCGCCAGGCTGATGGCCTCCAGCCGTCCGGGCGTGCCCTCACGCCGGGTGACTGGTAGCTTCTCGGTACGACGCGGACCTGTTGGGCCGGACGGGTCGCGGCCCTTGGCGGTCGAAGGCACGACGTCGTTCGCCCCTCCCACCGAAGCATGAGCTGACATGGATCCACAGATCAACGACGACCTCCACTTCACCCGTGTGCTCTACCTCCTGCGTCGACGGTGGTGGGTCGTCGTCGCGATGGCGGTGATCGGCTTCGCCGTCGCCTACGCCTACTCCTCGCTTCAGCCCTCTCTCTACCGCTCGGTGGCGCAGATCAACATCGTCACCGAGAGCGAGGACATCTTCAGCAGCTCACCGGTCCCCAACCCCCAGCGCGAGGTCAACACGGCGATCTTCATCACGATGTCGGAGACCGTCCAGGACGCGGCCCTAGAGGAGCTCGGCGACGACGCCGATGGGGTCGAGAGCATCGAGGCTTCGGCCGCCGAGGAGACCGACATCGTCGAGATCGCCGCCGTCGCCGACTCCGCCGAGCTGGCCCAGCGCGCGGCCGACGCAGCCGGCGATTCGTACATCCAGGTGCAGCAGGCGCTGGACGTCCAGTCCCGGCGCATCCAGGCCAACCAGCTGCGGGGGGTCGCCCGGCAGTTGAACGACGACATCGACGTGATCGACCGGTCGCTCTTCCGGGGCGGGCCCGACGTGCGGTTGGACGCACTCCGGGTGCAACGTGGGCGACTCGTGGCCCAGCAGGCGGACCTGCGGATCCGGGCGAACGAGCTCGACATTGAGGCCGACATCAACGCCGGGTCCCTCCAATTCGTCGTCCCGGCGGAGCTGCCGGAGAGCCCGTTCGAGCCGACGCCGCTGCAGGACGCCAGCCTCGCCGCCGGGCTGGGCGCGTTCCTCGGCGTGACCCTCGTGCTGGCCTACGACTGGGTCAACAACCGTGTCACGACACCCGACGAGGTCGTGGGCCTGACCGACGGCCTGCCGATCCTGGCCTCGCTGCCCGTGCACGGCGACCAGCGCCGCCGACGCCGTCGCCTCCCGGCGATCGAGCAGCAACTCGTCGCCGTCGGGTCGCGGGCGGACGAGGCCTATCGCACGCTGGCGACCAGCATCCGTTTCTCCGCGGTGGGACGGACGACCAGCACGTTGGCGGTCACCAGCGCCGTGCCGGGCGAGGGCAAGACGACCGTGGTGGCGAACCTCGGTCGCGCGCTGGCCGCGTCGGGTGCCCGCGTCGTCATCGTGTCGGCCGACCTGCGCCGACCGCGGATCGGCTCGGTGTTCGACATCGACGAGACGACGACCGGCCTGACGTCAGTCCTGCTCGGCGAGGTCACCCTCGCCGAAGCGCTCCGGCCGCTCGACGTCGGTGCCGGCCTGCGCATGGCGCTCCTGCCCTCGGGCCCACTGCCCGGCAACGCGCCGGCGATCCTCGGATCGGAGGCCTTCGCCAAGATCCTCACCCGGATCGAGGAGGCCGCGGCCGACGTGATCCTGGTCGACACGGCGCCGGTGCTCTCGGTGAGCGACTCGCTCGTCGTCGCCCAGCAGGTCGAGGGGGTCGTCGTCACCGCGGTACCCGACCTGACGAAGAAGTCGAACCTGGTCGAGGCGGTTCGTCGGCTCCGAGCGGTCGAGGCCGAGATCGTGGGCGTCGTCATGAACGGTGTCACGGACAAGACCGGGAACTACTACGGCTACGGCTACAGCTACGGCTACCGACACGACTTCGGGAAGTCGGACGAGCTCGAGGCGCTGTCGGTGACCACCGACGAGGACGACACCTCGCTCGACGGGGCGACCGTCTTCGGTCGCTGACCGAAGACCCGGCTCCGCTAGTGTCTCGGCGGAGTGTTCACGTCGTGGACGGGTCCCGGCGAGGGGGAGCCTGAGCCGTTCAGACGGAGTTGGGGGACATGGCCGAACAGCGGGTGGTGACCGTGCTCATGACCACCCACGCTGTGCGGCCGGCCCTGCTCCGGGGATCGCTGAGCAGCATCCTCTGCCAGTCCTTCCCGGACTTCGAGTTGCTCGTGGTCCTCAGCGGCGAGCTGGGACCGGACCAGGAGACCGAGATCGCGCGGGCTGCCCAGGACGAGCGCGTCCGTGTCATCCGGCCCGGTCGGGTCGGGCGGGGTCGGGCCCTCAACATCGGCCTCGACGCCGCCGCGGGCGAGTTCCTGGCGATCCAGGACTCCGACGACGAGTCCCACCCCCTGCGCCTCGAGCACCAGCTGGCAACCCTGAAGGCGCGGCCCGACATCGACCTCCTCGGCACCGAGGCGCGCCGATCGACCGACCTCGACGGTCACGCCGATTGGCCCCTGGGCCTGCCGCCGGAGCGGGTGGACCTCGTGGGTCGCGAGCTGCTCGGCCGCAACGTCCTGGTCCACACCTCGATCATGGGCCGCATCGACACCTTCCGGGCCATCGGGGGCTACGACGACACCCGGAAGCGGTTCTTCGACTACGACCTGTACCTGCGAGCGCGTGGTCACGGCGCCCGCCTGGCGAGGTTGCCCGAGCCGCTGGTACTCCAGCGGGTGCACAAGGACCAGTACTTCGCCGCCGAACCAGCAGTCAGGGAGCGCTTGCGCAACGCCTACCAGCTCCAGTTCGCTCACGCCCGGGACGAGCCCGTCCCGGCTCGCTGGTGGTGCATGGCGACCATCTGCGTGCGGGTGCCGCTGCGGATCGGCCGCGCTCGGTGGCGACGGCGACGGCTCGACGACGTCAGGCGCACCCTGCCGGACTGACGCCGACCGCCACGCCGCTGCCCATCGACGTTCCAGCTCACTCCGGCGGTCGGTAGCCCCAGTGGCCGGAGAAGTCCTTGCGGGTGTACGCGATGCTGGACGGGGTCTGCAACGGGTAGGCGGGGTCGCCGCCGATGTGCGCGAACGGCCCCACCCAGTACTGGCCGATGGCCAACCCGGTGCCGGTCCCGATCAACCCCGGCGGATCACGATCCAGCTCCCGGCGCCAGAACTCCTCCGAGAAGAACACCGCGCACAGGTCCAGGATCGGGAAGTCATCGGTGAACACGTAGCCCTCGTCGGTCAGGTGGGGCCAGAGGTTCACCAGGCACTGGTGGATGCTCATCTGGAGATCCACGTCCAGGAAGCACAACACGATCGGCTCCGTGTGCGACGGCAACGTGTCCGCATACCAGCCCTTGCGGAACTCGCACACCCCGATCGCCCCGTACCGGGCGACGTTCGCCCGCACCTCCTCCAATGGCCCCGCGAACATGCCTGGGGTGTACGGCGAGGCGATCTTGTCGTTGGCGTCGCCTTCGGGCAGGCCCTCGAAGGAGTCGTAGACGATCAGGTCGCGGCCCACCGCCTCGCAGATCAACGACAGGTTCACCGTCGACCCGCCGAGGTAGCAGCCGCACTCCACCACCACGCCCTCCACCTCCGGCGGCACCTCCAACAACTTGGCCAACATCGCCAGGTGGGCCCGATACGACGTGCCCGTCGGCACCCGGATCGTGTTCCGGTACATCCGCCACGCCAACCGGCACAGGCGCCACCACCCCATCCCGTACGCGGCCTGGACCCGACGGTTCAGGAACAGGAACCACACCGTCACCGGAAGCATCCACACCGGATACCCCACCCGGATCAGGCGCACGACCCGTTCGCGCAGCGGCCGCTCGCGCCCGAGCACGACGTCTCGGAGCGACCGGGTCACCGACGGGGGGGAGAGCCTCACGCGCCGAGTATGGCCCGTACCTGGTGGGCGATGCGCTCACCGAGCCGACGAGAGACCGACGGCGTCGCGATGGTGTCGGCCGGCGGCGGGATCACTGGTCGCCACCCCGGCTCGGCGCGAAGCGTCGCAACCGTTCCCGAGCCGCTCGCGCCGTCCGGGCGGCCGGCCCCGGGAGGTCGGCCCCGTGTCGATGCCACCACCGCCGAGCCCGGCCCGCGACCGCGGCCCCGACCCGGTGCGGGGAGGGGATCCGGCGCCGAGCCTGGTCGCGGGCCGTGAAGAAGCGGTCCATCCAGCCGGCCACCGCCCGGGCCGTCGCCCGGTTGCGGTCGAAGCGGACGGGCTCGCAGGAAGCCAGCCGGGGCGAGGCCGCCTCGTCGCCCTGCCAGCGGTCGAGGAGGAGGCGCCGGTTGCGGGCCCAGAGGCCCTGCCAGTCATCCAGCCGGGCCGCCGACGCCTTGCCGACGTGGTCGACCAGCACCCGCTCGTCGACGACGATGTCGAGGTCGTTCACCCAGACCTTGAACGCGAGGTCGACGTCCTCACCGCTGGCCACCGGGTAGTGCTCGCTCCAACCCTCGAGCGCTCGGATGACGTCGCACCGCATCAGGTACACCACGCCGGACGGCGGCGGGGAGAACGGGGCCAGGGTGATCACGTCGTCGCCGGGCTTCGCCCGCACCGACACAGGGTTTCCGGCCGCGGTGACCGCCGGCACGACGATCCCGGCGCGAGGTCGCGTGCTCGCGGTCTCGACCAGCTTCGACGCCCAGGTCGGGGGAAGGACGATGTCGTTGTTGCAGAAGGCCACGTACTCACCCCGCGCCACCTCGAGGCCCTGGTTCATCCCCCGGCTGAAGCCGAGGTTCTCCGGGTTGAGGACCGCGCGATCCGCGGCGAGGCGCGCGTAGTCGGCGGCGTCGGGGCCCGACCCGTTGTCGATCACGATCAGCTCGTGGTCGACGTCGGTGTGCCGGCGCACGCTCTCCACGCAGCGCTGGGTGTGCGCCAGGTTGCCCCAGGCGAGGACCACCACCGACAACGTCGGTGACGGCGACGGCACGGGGCGAGGAGGCGGCGGGGCGGCCATGGTGCCCGCGGCGACGCCGTCGAGTATCGCCTCGAGGTCGTCGGTGCGACGTTCCCAGTCGAAGGTCGTGGCGACGACGTCGAGGCCGTTGACGACCAGCCGGGCCGCCAGCTCGGGGTCCTCGCGCAACCTGGCCATCGCGTCGGCCATGGCACCGACGTCCCGAGGCGGTACCACGAGGGCCGTCTCGCCGTCCACGGCGTACTCGCGGCAGCCGCCGTTGTCGGTGGTGACCAGCGGCGTCCCACAGGCCAGCGCTTCGAGTCCGGGCTGGCCGAAGCCCTCGAACCAGCTCCCCACCACGAACTGGCGGGCCGCGGCGTACTCGCGGCCGAGCGCCGGCTGGTCGAGACCCCGGTCCGCGTAGGTCGTCAAGGGCACTCCGAGGCGCTCCGCCGCCGCCCGGATCGTGTCTGTGCCCTTCCAGTCGCGGCGGTCGCCGGTGCACAGCACCTCGACGTTGCGAGGCCCATCGTGGGGGGCGAAGATCGACCGGTCGATGCCCGACAACACGACCTCCGGCCGGTGGCCCGTCTCCGCCTCGACCTGATCGGCCGTCCAGGTGCTGTTGGCGAGCTGCAGGTCCACCTCGGCGCGAAGGGCCTCCCAGCTCGACCGCTTGCCATAGAGGGCGCTGTAGTGCAGGGCGTAATAGACGCGATGGCGGGCGCGGCGGAACCGTTCGAGGAGGTACCACTGCGGCTCGTCGTTGAACACGAGCACGTCCAGCTCGTCGTCGTAGCCACTGCTCAGGTGGCGGATCTCCGCCCGGCAGGGCATCCAGGTGCACCGCCTCGGCTCGATGTCGGGGACGTAGATGGTGACCCGGTGGCCGCGATCGGTGAGCCGGTTGGCGAACTCGACCATCCGCCGCACCCCGCCATAGCGCTGGAGGTGCGGCTCGATGACGCCCAAGCGCAGACCCCGCCGTGATGTGGCGCTCACGCCGGGCTCAGTCGACGGCCTCGTCAGCCGTGGGCGAGGCGAGATCGGCCAACCGGCGCTCGTGGCGAGCGTTCCGCTTGGCCTCGAACACGAACGCCTCCCCCCAGTCCTCGGCCGTCATCTCCTCCTTGTGGGGCGGACCGAGGTCCTCGAACGGGACGACCTCGTAGTCGAGATCACGCCAGTAGTACTGGAGGCGGTCCGACGACCACCCCTCGTAGATCTCCGCCCAGCTCAGCCGCTGGAAGTGCGGCTCCAGCACGCCGGACGTGAGCGCTTCGCCAGGACGCTGGTACCGGAAGTCGACCGACAGCCGCAGGTGGAACTCGCTGGCGTTGTGCAGTGAGGCGTGCACCGTCATGGCGGGGAACAGCAGCACGTCGCCCGCCTCGAAGTCGGTCGTCACCCACCGCAACGCCTCGAGCATCTCGTCGCTGATCACCGCCCTGCGCATGCCGGGACCCATGTGCCAGGCCAGCGGCAGCACGCCGTACCGGTGCGAGCCCCGGAGCACGGCCAGCCCGCCCAGGTCCCGCGGGCAGTCGCCCAGTGGCGTCCAGGCCGCGGTCAGGTCCGGCGTCCCCTGGTTGTTGGGGTAGTCCTGGTGGGGCGGCGTGGACACCTCGTCGCTGAGGGGGAACCCGATCCGGGCGATCTTGAGCGGGTGCGGGAACGCACCCTGGCCGAGGACCTGGCCGGCAAGGTCGAGGAGCCGCTCGTCGTGGGCCAGGGTGTGGAAGGCCTCGAGGCGCTGGATGTCGTCGTAGACGGCGAAGAAGTCCTCCTCGCCCTCCCAGGTGAGACGACGGATGGCGACGGCGAGCGAAGGGTCGTCCGACCGCACCCAGCCGTGGCGGGCCAGGACGTCGGTCACCTGCCGTCGCAGGTCCAGAACCCGGTCCCGGTCCAGGACGCCCCGGAACAGCAGGTAGCCGTCCTCGTCGAGGCGCGCCCGCAGCGCGGCCGAGTCACCGAGGAGGTCGTCGGAGGCTCGCATCGGCAGGAAGGCCCACAGGTTGTTCATCGACGTGTCGCCATTCGAGACGCCAGAGCCTACTCTCGTCGCCGTGGTGGCCACTTCCGTCCAGTCGCAGGACGCTGCGGCCCTGCGCCGGGAGATCGAGGCGCTGACCCGGGCCGGTCGGGCGCGGCGCGACCCGGACGGCGAGGTGCAGCTCGTCCGCCTCCGCCACGCCCTCGGCATCGCCGAGTGCGCCGGCGGCCCGTCCGGCCCGTCTCCGTGGCCCCCGGCGCCACCGGATCGCTTCGCCGGAACGGACGGGCTGGTGACGATCGCCGCCGCGGACCTGACCGCCGAGGCGATCTCCAGCGCCGTGCTCCACCACGGCGCCCTCCTCGTCCGGGGCCTCCTGACCGCCGACGAGGTCGGTCGCGTCGTCGAGGACACCGATCGGGCGATTGCGGCGTTCGACGCCGCCGAGGCCGGAGCCCCGAGCCACGAGACCGCACCGTGGTTCGTCCCCTTCGAACCGCAGGACGGCTACCCGATCGGCTTCGGCCGACACTTCGTCCGCGAGACCGAGAGCGTGTGGGCCGTGGACTCGCCACGGGCGACCTTCGACCTGCTCGAGGTGTTCGAGCGCACCGGCCTCGTCGAGGCGATCGCCGCGCATCTCGGCCAGCGACCGGTGCTGTCGGTCAAGAAGTGGACGCTGCGGCGGGTGCCCGTCGACACCAACACCGACTGGCACCAGGACGGCGCCTTCCTCGGTGACGACGTCCGCACCGTCAACGTCTGGATCACGCTTTCGCCCTGTGGGCTCGACGCGCCGGGGCTCGACGTCGTTCCCCGGCGGATCGACCACCTGCTCGAGACCGGTACCCACGGTGCCCGCTTCGACTGGTCCGTGGGCCACGGCCTGGCGGAGGCCGAGGCCGCGGCCCGTGACACCACCATCGTGCGCCCGACCTTCGAACCGGGTGACGCCCTGCTCTTCGATCAGCTCTTCCTCCACCGGACCGCCGTGAGCCCCGACATGACCCGGGTCCGGTACGCGGTCGAGTCGTGGTTCTTCGCCCCCACCGGCTACCCGCACGCGCAGATCCCCGTGTCGCTGTGAGCGCCGCCCGCTCGACCCTCGACCGGCTGCGAGCCCGGCAGCGGCGACGGGCTGCGGTCGTCCCGGTGCCCCGGGCCCTCCGCGACCGCGAGGTGCGAGACCGGGTCGACCGCGGCCGCCGCCTCGACGCCATCGACCTGCTCATGGAACGGAACCGGCGGCGGCGGGACGGCGACGTCGAGCAGGCGCTCGTCACGCTCCGCCACGACGCGTTCAGCGAGCTCACCGGGCAGTCGCCGCGACCCGACTGGCCACCCGCGTGCCCCGACCACTTCCCGGACGCCGACGGCCTGCCCGCCGTCGACGTGGGCGAGCTCTCCGCCGAGCGGCTGGCCTCGGCGATCCAGCACCATGGGGCGCTGCTGGTGCGCGGGCTCCTGTCCGACCCGCAGGTCGAGCTCTTGGTGGACGACATCGACCGTGGCCTCGACGCGCAGGAGGCCCACCTGGCGGGGAAGCCGGTGAAGGCGACGACGCCGTGGTACGTCCCCTTCACCCCGGGGCCCGAGTACCGCCGCGACCTCCACCGGCCGTTTCCCGACACGGGCAAGCTCCTCGCCGTCGAGTCCCCCCGCGCCGCCTTCGACACCCTCGAGGTCTTCCGCGAGATCGGGCTCGGTGATCTCGTCGCCGAGCACCTCGGCGAACGGCCCGCGCTGTCGGTCAAGAAGTGGAACCTCCGCCGGGTCCCCGTGATCCCCGATGCCGACTGGCACCAGGACGGCGCCTTCCTCGGCCAGGGGATCCGCACCGTGAACGTGTGGATCACCCTCTCGCACTGCGGGAAGGACGCACCCGGGCTCGACGTCGTCCCCTGCCGGCTGGACCACGTCGTCGAGACCGGCACGGGCGGTGCCCACTTCGAGTGGTCGGTCGGTCCCGGGGCGGTCGACCAGATCGCCGGCGAGGCCGGGGTCATCCGGCCGGTGCTCGCCCCCGGCGACGCCCTGTTCTTCGACGAGCTCTTCCTGCACCGCACCGGGGCGAGCGTCGGCATGGCACGACCGCGCTACACGGTCGAATCCTGGTTCTTCGCACCCTCCTGCTACCCGGAGGGCGGCGACCAGATCCCGTTCGCCTTCTGACCCGACGGCCATGTTCCGCCGGCGCCACGACGAGGACGCTCGCTACTTCTTCGTCCACCTCCAGAAGACCGCGGGGACCTCGCTCTACTTCCAGCTCCGCGATGCGATGGGGGCTCGGGCCGTCTACCCCGACCGCGGCCGGGGCGACTACGACGACGTCAGCGACAAGGCGCAGCCGGTCATCGCGGTCGACCACCTGGAACGCCGGTGGGCCGCCCGGCGACGGGAGATCCGCGTGATCACCGGGCACTTCCCGATGTGCACCACCGACCTGCTCGACGCCGACTTCCGCACGTTCACCCTGCTGCGCGACCCGGTCGAGCGGACCCTCTCGTACCTGCGCCACCATCTCGAGCTCTACCCGGACGAGGGGTGGGCGTCGATCGAGGACGTCTACGACGACGACTTCCGGTTCCATGGCCTCATCCACAACCACATGGTGAAGATGTTCTCGCTCACCGTCGACGAGATGGACGACGGCGCGCTCACCCGGGTCGAGTTCGGCTCCCACCACCTCCAGCGGGCCAAGGAGAACCTGGCTCGGGTCGACGTCGTGGGCTTCCAGGAGCGCTACGCCGAGTTCTGCGGGGAGCTCAACGCTCGATTCCGCTGGAAGCTCTCGGACCCCAAGCACATGAACCGCACGAAGCCGGTGCCCGTCGAACCTGGGTTCCGGGAGCGGATCGCCGCGGACAACGCCCTCGACGTCGAGCTCTACGCCTTCGCTCGGGAGCTCAGCCGGGAGCGGGCGCAGCCGGCTCGGTGACCGACCGGGCGATCAGCGGCCGAAGACGGGGATGCGCCGCCGCCGCGGCGCCCGCGGCGTGGTGAGGACGCTGCTCACATCCGGCACCAGCTCGTCGAGCACGTCGCCGATCCTCCCCGTGACGTCGACCATCTGCGCCGCCATCACCTCGGGGTCGACGACGGGGTGCTCGCCCTCGTCGCGGGCGCGGAGCTCGTCGGTGAGCACGTTGAGCGGGTCGAGGTTGCAGGTGCGGCACACGGTGCTCCGGGCGACGACGTGTTCCAGCTTGGGGCGGATCACGTCCCGGAAGGAGACGTCGAACACGCTGCCCAGGGGGACCTCCTTGCGCCAGTCCGAGCAGCACAGGTAGTAGTTGCCGTCGTAGCCGACGAACAGGTACGCGAACGGCGCGCCGCAGATCGCCGGACCATCTCGGCCGGCGAGCAGCCGACGGGCCTCGTCGTACTGGGGGAGGGTCTCGAACTGCATGTGGTCCACGAACAGCGACCCGCCGCGGTTCATGATGCCGAACTCCACGAAGTGGGTGACCCCCCGCGCTCGCCAGAACGCCTTCATCGCCTCCAGGTGGGCGGCCTCGCCCTTGTAGTCCACCAGCACGACGTGCACCTCACAGGCGTCCCCCGCCCGCTCCACGAAGCGCACGACGTTGTCATGGGTCCGCTGCCAGGGGAGCTTGTACACCTCTTCGTACGCCGCCCCGATGTCACCGACGTTGATCATGATCCGGTCCAAGCCGGCGTCGAGGACGGCCTGACCTCGACGCTCGTCCAACAGCGCACCGTTCGACGAGAGCGTGCAGCGGAACCCCGCCTGCTTCACCGCCCCAACCCAAGACGGCGTGTTCTTGTTGATCAGCGGCTCGCCCAACCCGCAGAGGCTGACGTCCGTGTCGGCGTCGAGGAGCTCGGCGGCAACCGCCCGGTACTCCTCGGCCCGCCACAGGGCCTGATCGAAGACCTCGGGGGTCATCAGCCCCTCGTGCGGCGTCTGGTCCCGCGGGCAGAAATGGCAGTCCGCGTTGCACCGGTTCGTCACCTCGATGTCAATGACGATCGGCTCGTCGGTGGTGGACGTCACCATGGGCTCCTCCGACTCCTCACGGACCCGCCACGGTCGTTCCGCAGCGCGGCCGCGACCAGCCTAGACTCCGCGCCAGCGGTGATCGACCGTGGAGGGACTCGTGCTGCGCCGGACGCTCGAGAGGCTTGTCAAGGCGAACGGCGGTCGAGTCCCGCCCCCCACAGGCGAGGCCTCGCTCGCGCCCCTCGCCAGGACCGAGGGGCGCGGGGGCACCCTCACGACCCAGCAGGTCAACTTCTTCGAGACGTTCGGCTTCCTCATGCTGCCTGGATTGCTCGCTGACGACATCGAAGAGATCACCGCCGGCTTCGAGGAGGTCTTCGCCAACCACGAGAGCTGGGAGCTCACCGAGGACATCCACCTCAACCAGCCTCGCAAGATCATCCAGGGCGTCCTCGAGCAGGCGGAGGACGCCCCGAAGCTGTACCGGGATCCCCGGGTCGTGGGCACCATCACCTCGCTCCTGGGCCCCGGCTACGAGGTGGCCCCGAGCGACGGCAGCCTCTTCTACTGCGACAGCTCGTGGCACTCCGACACCTACGGCGCGCCGATGAGCCGGCACATGGTGAAGATCTCCCTCTACCTCGACCGCCTGAGCGCCGAGACCGGCGCCATCCGCATGATGCCGGGCACGAACTTCTTCCAGAGCGTCTACGCCCGGACCCTGCGCCGGGACTTCACCGACGTCGACGGCCCCGAGGAGGTCTTCGGGGTCGCCCGGGAGGACATCCCCGCCTACGTCCTCGAGAGCGAGCCCGGCGACGCCGTCGTGTGGGACTACCGCACGATCCACGCCAGCTTCGGCGGAGGCCAGCGCCGCCGGCTGCTCTCGCTCAACTTCAAGGAAAAGGCGGCCGAGCCCGCCGCGGCCGTCTGATCGACGGCCCGCGAAGAAGTCAGGGACCGGTGGAGCGGCCCTCGGTCACGGCCACGACCTCGGGGGGGATGTCGTCGCCGCAGTACCGGCGGTAGGCGTCCTGCGGGTCGGCCGGGATCCGCATCCGGGTGTTGTCGACGGCGTCGAACAGGTTCGACACGAACCGGCCGGGCGTGAGTGGCTCCGAGGTCGCCTCCTGGAGCCGCTGGATCGCCGGGCAGGCCAGCGCTGCCCGGGCCCAGGCGATCTGCTCCTGCAGCTCCTCACCCTCGGTCGCTGGGATCAGTTGACCGGACGGGTGCGGCGGCGGCAGGTCGCCGGCGTCGAACGGCTCTCCCTCCCGCAGGACACGGGCTGCCACCCACGGGGTGGGGAGTGGCTTCTCGTGGCCCGCCAGCCAGTGCCGTATCGTCCCGTTGACGGGCGCCGAGGTCGGGGCGAGGTGCGCGGTGAAGGCGTCGGCCAGGCCCAAGGTGTCGAGGATGCGGACATCCGGGTCGATCGCGTAGCCCAGGCTCCCCATCGCGGTACCGATCACATAGGGCCGCGGCAGGTCGGGCCGCAACAGGGCGTCCGGGCTCCTCCACCGCCTGACCCGGCCCTGGGTGGCGAAGTAGGAGTAGTAGTAGTCGTCGTCGCCGAACCAGGAGTAATTCTCACCGCCCTCGCCCCAGCCGTAGTCGTCGCGGGTCACGAGGCCTTGCCGCGGTGCCGGGAGGACGAACAGGTAGTCGCCCTCGAGCTGGACGAAGTCCTGAGGTGGTCGCAGGGCCAGGCCGGCGGCCAGGGCCCAGGGGACCACGACCAAGGCGATCGCGTAGCGCCGGGCGAGGGCCACGACCGCGACCGGGGCACACAGCGCGAAGTAGGCGGGGAGGAACAGGCGGGCGTGGATGTAGTCACCGCCGACCGCGACGACGTACAGCCCGGAGAACGTCCCGAGACCCAGGAACGCCAGGAGCACCCACGACGACACGGACCTCCCGTGGGCTCGCAGCGCCCGCACCAGCGGCACGTAGGCGCCGGCCACCATGGCCAGCAGCGGCAGCCACAACCAATAGGGGTCCGTGAAGTTCCGGAGGTACGCCCACCCCCGGCCCCACCGGAAGTCCGTTCCTTCCTTGGCGATCGCGGTGTTCGACACGACCATGCCGAAGTAGCCCATGCGGAAGACCTGGTAGGCGACCGGCAGAGCCACCGATGCCGCCACGAAGGCGACCCGGCTCCGCCAACCCTGTACCCGACGCTGCGCCAGCAGCACCAAGGCCAGGAACGCAGCGCTGAAGACCACCAGCTCCGGGCGCACCAGCCAGCCCAGCCCCAGCAACACCCCCCAGCCCGCTCGCATCGGCCGGACGGCGCCGTCGACGCCGTCGGCGCCGTCGGCCCACCGGGCCAGGGCCCAGAGGCACGTCCCGATCCACGCGAACACCAGGCCGTTCTCCAACCCGGCGCTCAGGAACACCCACACCGGCAGGATCGCCCCGAACGCCAACACCCCGATCGGCAGCAGGAGGGCGTCGGGCAGGTCGTGGCGCACGAGGAGGCGAGCGCCCAGGATCGCCATCACCACGCCCACCACCGACAGCCCGATCCCGCCAAGGACTGCGAGCCACTCCAGGTGAAGCGGTAGCACCACGTCCGCGACCGTCAGCACCGCCAGCCACAGCGGGCTGGTGAAGACCTCGACCCGCTCCCCCGCGTTGAACACCGGCCCGTTCCCCGCCTGGAGCTGTTCCACCACCCGGAAGTAGATGAACCCGTCATCGGTGACCCACCGATAGCGGTAGGCCTGCGCGGCGAGAACCACGACCGGCACCGCCACGATCCCCACCCGCACCAGCCGGCCCAGACCGGTGTCCAACCACCGACGATCAGTCAGTGGTGCCGCTCGAACCATCGTCTCGCCCACCACAACCCCTCGCCTCGCTGCGCCGGCCGACTCCACCTTCATTGAATCTAAACGGTCTTCTGCGTCGAACCCTCGAGTGCTGACGGCGACCCTTGGAGGCTTCTCCAAACAGGAAGGGGGTTGTCCGTCTCGCGTGGAGGTGAACACGGCGGGCACGGCGAGTCCGCCACGTTGGTCAGCGAAGGCGGAGCCGTTCGAAGGAGAACCCAGGATGAGAAGTTGCGGGTGGTCCACCGCATTCTTCCGACCGTTGGCGCTATGCGATACTCCGCTCCGATGACGGAGCGGCCGCGGCTGATGGCGGAGGCTGTCGCGCTCGCCCGCACGCCGACTCGATGGGCTCCGTGGCTGCTCGCCGCGATGCCGGCGGCGTGGATGCTGACGATCGTCTGGAGCGACACCCACCTCCAGTACGACGACTACTGGCGGATACTCGCCGACACGTCCACCCCGAGCGGAGGGTTCGACCTCGGTTCGCTGCTGGTGTTCAACAACGAGCACCCGGTTGCCGTCCCCAACCTCCTCTATTGGGCGAACATCTACCTCGCCGACGGCTCGAACCTCTGGCTGGGCACCCTCGCCGTGGTCCTCGTGTTCGCCCAGCTGGTGGTCCTCTCGCGGTTCATCCCCGCCGGTGATCGCCGGTCCTGGGCGGCGGCCGCCTTCATCGTTGCGGCCAGCATCCTGCTCTTCTCCCGCCAGGGCTCCTGGAACTTCACCCGGTCGATGAGCGGCGTCGCGTGGTTCACGGCCAACCTCTGCGTGCTCGGTGCCATCGTCCTCCGGTGGCGGGGTCGGGTCTGGCCGGCCGTGGCCCTCGGACTGGTGGCGTCGCTCTCTCTCACGACCGGGCTGCTGGTGTGGCCGGTACTGGTGCTGGTGGGCCTTCTCGTGGATCGACGCTGGCGGCCGGACTGGCGCGTCGTCGGGATCGGTGCCGCCGTGTGGATCTGGTACCTCCTGAGCTTCGAGCGCGCGAGCGAAGGAGGCTTCGAAGTCGGCGATCGGAACCTGCCCGCGCCGCTCGAGGTGGTCAGTCAAGCGCTGGCCACGGCGGGTTCGCTGTTCACGTGGGACTTCCGGGTCGCTCGCCTTCTGGGCCTCGTCGCCGTGGCGACCGGTCTCGGGTTGGGCACGTGGGCCCTCCGGCGCCGCTCGAGCGATTCGACACCCTGGATAGGGTTGTTCTCGTTCTCGCTGGCCAGCCTGCTGCTGATCGCCGCAGGGCGACTCGACCTCACCTTTCCTCTGCGCAACCAGGGACGCTACGCCTGCCTGGCGGCGCTGTTGTGGATCTCGATCGGCGGTCTGGCGGGCTCGCTCACCTCGTGGCGGCCGCCGCTCATCGCCCCGACGGCGGTCGTGGCGGCGTTCGCCCTGACATTCGGGGCGGCGGCGGTCCGCGAGGACCGTGAGAACCTCCCCCGGCAGCGCGACCTCGCCGCCGCGTACCGGCTCGACCTGGTCGAGGGTCGCACGGACGTGTTCGGCAATCCGTTCCCCGCCATCTCGTCGCGCCTCGCCGCGCTCGGGCACTACCCGTTCAGCGATCGCTACGACGATGACTGCGGCCTGCTGGGAGAGCGGCTGGACCTCGGCCAGATGGAGGTCGTGGGCAACGACGCGATCGAATCCGTTGCCGTCGACCGGGGTGCCGTCCGGCTGATTGCGACGGTGCCCGAGTCCCGCGTCGCCGAGGTGGACTGCGTGCTCGTCGCCGACCAGGACGGGCACGTCGTGGGGATCGGCACCGTGGACGTGGCCTTGTCCAGCGGTGACGTGGTGACCGGCCTGGCCAACGCGATCGCGCCGCCGGGCTCGATGTCGTACACCGTCGTCCTGGTCACCGACGCCGGCGACCAGGTCCTCCTCGACCGGCCCGTCGAGGAGAGCGAGATCGACGTCGGATGATTCGCGCCGCCGGACCGACCGAGAGGCGGCGCCAGCCGGCGAACGGCGGCGCGAGACACCGATGAGGGCACTCGTGGTGGGGGCCAGTGCCGGGGTCGGACGGGCCATCGCCACCGAGCTCGCAGGTCGCGGCGCCGCTCTCGTCGTGGCGGCCCGGAGCGACGAGGCGTTGGACGACCTCGCCGGCGAGCTTCGTGATGGCCACGGCGTCGAGGTGACCGTGCTCCCCCTCGACCTCACCGGCTCGGATGCGGAGCTCCGAGCCTTCCTCGACGAGGCCACCGCCGTCCTGGGGCGGATCGACGTCGCCATCCTCACCGCGGGGGCGGTCGACGACGACGACGACGGCGTCGGCGACTGGGAGCGAACCGAGGACTTGGTCGCCGTCAACTTCCTCGCACCCCTGAAGCTGGGTGGTGCGCTCGTGGGGCAGTTCGAGGACCAGGGGGGTGGGACGCTCGTGCTCTTCTCGAGCATCGCCGCCGCCGCACCGCGGCGCCGGAACGTCGCCTACGCCGCGGCCAAGGCCGGCCTGGAGTCCTTCGGCCGGTCGATGCGGCACCGAACCGCCGGCACCCCGGTCGACGTGCAGGTCTACGCCCTCGGCTACGTCGACACGGCCATGACGCGTGGCCTCGACCTGAAGCTGCCGGTCGCCGATCCCGGTCGGGTGGCCGAGGTCGTCGTCGGGCGGCTCGACCAGGGCTCGAGCTTCCGGTACCTGCCCCGGCCGTGGGGCTTGGCGGTGCGCGTCCTGCGGTGGTTGCCGGCGCCGATCTACGACCGCCTGCGGTTCTGACGTGGCCGAGACCCTCACCGTCTTCTTCCCCGTGTACCGGGACGAGCCGACGGTCGAGCGCGTCACGGACAAGGCGCTCGACGTGTGCCGGAGGATCGCCGACGACTTCGAGGTGGTCATCGTCGACGACGGCAGCCCCGACCGGGCCGGAGCGATAGCCGACGAGCTGGCGGCCCGGCATCCGGAGGTACGGGTCATCCACCACGGCAGGAACCGGGGCTACGGCGCTGCCGTGCGGACGGGCCTGGCGGCGAGCACCAAGGACTGGATCTGCCTCACCGACGGTGACGACGAGTACGACCTCTACGACCTGGAGCGGTTGTGGCGCCTCCGCCACCACTACGACCTGATCATCACCTTCCGCTACGTCCGGCGGTACTCGGGGATCCGCATCCTGATCTCCAAGATCTACAACTGGGTGCTCCGCTTCCTCTTCTTCACGCGGTTCCGCGACATCAGCACGGGTCTGCGCCTGGTCCGGAGGGAGGTCGTCCAGGAGCTGGACCTCGAGGCGAGCAGCCCGTTCATCGGTGCCGAGATCGCCATCAAGACGATGTTCACGGGCCACCCGGTCGGCGAAGTCGGCATCCAGACGTTCCCCCGCGACTTCCGTCGGGGCCAGTCGACGACGCCGAAGAACATCGCGGCGACGATCATCGACATGCTGCACTGCCGCCGACGCGTCTTCTCCTCGTCCTACCGACCGTTCGGTGCAGGCGGGGACCGGTCGTCCGAACCCTGACCGGAGCCACGGCTCGCTGGGTTCTCCACGTCGACCTGGATCCCGGACGTGGGAGGTCTAACCGGCCCGCACCGGGATGCGCCGGCGAAGGCGGCCGCGTCGCTGGGACGGGGCGGGCTCGTCGAGGCGGGCTACGCCGTCGACGATCACCCGGCTGACCGCCAGCATCTCGCCGGCCAGGGCCTCGGCATCGGCCATCGACACCTCGCCTCGGCCGACGCCGCGCAGCTCGTCGGTGAGCCGGTTCAGCGGGTCCAGGTTGCAGCTCTTGCAGACCGGCTCGCCCGAGGCGACGTGCTCGAACTTCCGCCGGGCCACCTCGTCGGTGTCCGTGTCGAACACGCTTCCCAGCGGGGCCTGCTTCCGCCAGTCCGAGCAGCACAGGTAGTAGAGGCCGTCATAGCCCACGAACATCGTGGTGAAGGGCACCGAGCACAGGGCGTGACCCCCACCCTCGGCCAGCATCTTCCGGGCCTCGGCGAGCTCGGGCATCTTCTGGTACTGCATCTCGTCCACGAAGAGCGCACCACCGCGGTTGATGACGTCGAACTCCTGGAACCGGGTGACGCCCCGCTCCTGCCAGAACCGCCGCATGTCCTCGGTGTGCTCCGGGTCCCGCCGGTGGTTCACGAGCACGAGGTACACCTCGCAGTCGTCGCCCGCCATGGCGACGAAGCGCTCGACGTTGGCCAGGGTGCGCTCGAACGGGAGCTTGTAGACCTCCTCGTAGTCGTCGCCCCGGTCGCCGACGTTGAGGAACACTCGGCCGACGCCGGCCTCGAGGACCGCCGCCGCCTTCTTCTCGTCCAGCAACGAGCCGTTGGACGACATGCCGCACTCCACGCCCGCCCCACGCACCTGTCGGATGAAGTCGGGCACGTGCCGGTTGAGGAGCGGTTCGCCCAGCCCACAGAGATTGACCCGGATGGACTCCCGCAGGCCGAGCGCCCGCTCGAGCCCCTTCTCGAAGACCTCCGGGCTCATCAGTCCCTGGTGGGGCGTGGCGTCACGCGGGCAGAAGTAGCACTTCGCGTTGCAGCGGTTCGTGACTTCCATGTCCACGATCACCGGGATCTCCGCCACTTGCGATGCCCCCTTCTGACGCCAGTGCACCGACGGACGAACGGACTCTACCCCGCAGCCGACTACCTTTTCGTCCTGTTCCCCGCCGCCGCCCTCCTTGGTCCGCATGATCGTCACCTTTGTCGCCCCGAGCACGTCGTTTCCGACGGGAGGCGCGATCGCGATCTACGAGTTCGCCAACGGCCTGGCCCGTCGAGGCCACGAGATCCACGTCGTCCACGTCGACCTGTTCGGGGATCGCATCGCCGAGGTGGCCGACATCACGTGGTGCCCCTTCGACGACCGCATCCACCACCACCTTCCCGACGACCCTGCCGACCCGCCGGTGCCGGACGGTGACGCCGTGCTCTGCTTCGACGGACGCCTGCCCACCGGCGGGGGCGCGCTCGCGGTGTTCGTGCAGGGCTACAAGGTCCTGCCCGAGGCCATGGAGGACGCGCTCTACCACGCGCCGTGTCCGAAGATCTGCACTTCGCGGTTCCTCCAGCGGATGGTCATCGAGCACGGCACGGCCCTCGACCAGGCGGTGTTCGTGCCGTACGGGCTGCGACACGACAAGTACCGCGTGACCGCGCCGATCGACCGACGACCGCCACGGGTGTCGATGCTCTACAACAACCATCCCACCAAGTGCGCCGCGCTCGGTGCCGAGGCACTCGCCGCCGCCCGCCGACGGATCCCCGATCTCGAGGTGGTGCTGTTCGGGACCAGCCCGCCTGCCGACGGCGTGCCTGCCGACATGACGTTCGTGCTCTCGCCCGACCAGGACGCGCTCGTCCAGGACATCTACAACACCAGCCGGGTCTTCGTGAGCTCGGCGCTGTATGAGGGCTTCGGGCTGGCCCCGGTCGAGGCCATGGCGTGTGGCGCGGCGCTGGTCACCACCGACAACGGTGGGGCGGACGACTACGCCGTCGACGGTGTCACCGCCCTCGTCGCACCGCCGCTCGACGTCGACGCCCTCGCCACCCGCATCGTCGAGCTCCTCGACGACGACGACCGCCGGCAGCAGATCGCCGAGAACGGACGGCGCTTCGTCGAGCGGTTCACCTGGGACGTGGCGGCCGAACACCTGGAGCGGTTCCTGGTGGACCACCTCGTGCCGGGCAACCCCGCCCCCACGGGACCGTCGGTGAAGTGAGCGTTCGGCGTCGGGCGGAGCCACCATGGCGCACTCGGTCTGACGACCCAGCGGACGGTACTGTCGGCACGCGATGGAGGACGTGGTCATCGTGCTCGCGGCAGATGCCCGCTACCTGCGCCCCTTGCTCACCACCATCGTCTCGCTCGCGGTCAGCGGGGGCATCGGAACGCAAGACGTGCCGATCCGGGTGTTGACGAACGACTTCGGTCGAGACGAGATGCGGCAGCTGTACACCGTCGGTCGAGAGCTCGATCTCGACCTCGAGGTCATCGACGTCGGTCCGGTCGATGACCGCTTCCCGGTGAGCGACTGGATCTCCTCGGCCGCCTATCTGCGACTGGATCTCATCCACGCTTGCGGGGAGGCCGGCCGCGCGATCTACCTCGATTGCGATCTCATCAGCCTCGGTGACCTGCAGCCGCTCCTCGACGCAGAAACCGGTCCGATCCTCGCCGCGGTCCAAGATTCGGGCGAGCCCCACCTCGGTCAAGGCGAGGCGATTCCCGGCTTCGAGCATCTCGGGATCCCGCGTGGTCGCCAGTACTTCAACACCGGGGTGATGGTGATCGATGTCCAGGCCTGGCGAGACGAAGAGATCGCGGAGCGGTGCAGGACCTTCCTGGTGGAGTTTCCCCAGCACACCCGTTTCTGGGATCAGGATGCCTTGAACGTGGTGCTCGAGGACCGCTGGCTCCGCCTGCCATCCGAGCTCAACGCCTTTCCCGTCTCCGCCTTCCCCGAGTGGTTCGACGAGCCGGCGCGCGCCGCGCTGCGCAAGACGGAGGATGCCGCCCTTGTCCTGCACTTCAAGGGACCCATCAAGCCGTGGACCGACCGCTTTCCCCACGGTCATGCCCGCCGGACCTACCACCGGTACTCGGCGATCCTCGACCAGATCGGCGCCTTCTGACCCGAACCCGCGCCTCGAAGCCCGTCCGATTCCCGCTACTCCCGTGGGTCAACGGGATGAACGGACTGCCGTACGCTTCACGGATGGCCAACGAGGCGGCGATCCAGTACCTGCGTGCGGTCGCTCTACAACAGGCGCGCCAGCAACTCGCGGCCGACGACCTTCTGCTCGAGGTTCTGGAAACCGGAGTTGGGTTCGTTGACGCGCCGCGCCTCGTCAACCTCCGAGAACGCTGCCTCGCCGCGCCCCCCGGTGCCTTCGTCGAGTGCGGGGTGGCGCGAGGCACCTCGTTGGTCGTCATGGCCGCTTACGGAGACGGCCGCATCGTGTGGGGGTTCGACAGCTTCGAGGGGCTCCCCGACCTGTCAGACGCCGACGACGGATCGGGCGTCGAATTCGTCGGCTACTCCTGCTCGGGTGAACAGGGCGAGCAGTCGGTTCGCGACACGTTTGCGAGGATCAGCGTGCCCATGGAGAACGTGCGGCTCGTGAAGGGTTGGTTCGCGGACACGCTCGCTTCGGCAGACACGGGCCCCATTGCCGTGCTGCGCCTGGATGCCGACTTCTACGAGGCGACTCGGTGTGCGCTCGAGACGATGGTCCCCCGCGTCGTGCGCGGCGGCTTCATTCTGATCGACGACTACAACTCCTTCGATGGCTGTCGGAAGGCAGTCGACGAATACCGTGCGGCACAGGGAGTCAGATCGCCGTTGGTCGTCACCGACCCGAACACCGAAGTGTGGTGGACCGCCTGAGGTGAGCCCGGTCGCCGCTCGGTCCGCGGCAGTGGCGACCAAGGTCTCGGCAAGACCGGTGGGGACATCCCCGACCAGCCGGGCCGGTCGCGTACTCGCCCTCGGCGGTCGCTGACCGGCGAGCGCGTCGGGTTCCCGCACGACCAGTGGCACCGGTACTGTTAGCCAGCCAGACGACGGATGGAGGAGCGGTGTTTCCATTCTGGGAGATAGCGATCGCGCCGGTGCTGGAGGCCGCCGGCGCGACCAGGATCACCGAGATCGGCGCGCTGGCGGGCCAGACGACCGAGTTGATGCTGACGCGGCTCGGCCCCAAGGCCGAACTGCACGTGATCGACCCGGTGCCCCAGTTCGATCCGTCCGAGCACGAGCGCCGCTTCAAGGGCCAGTACATCTTCCACCGGGACCTCAGTCTCAACGTCCTCAAGACGCTGGACCCGATGGACGCCGTCCTCATCGACGGCGACCACAACTGGTACACCGTCTACCACGAGCTCCAGCAGATCGCCCACGTCTCGGCCAACGCGGGCGCGCCGCTGCCGGTGCTGATCCTCCACGACGTGTGCTACCCGTACGGGCGGCGCGACCTCTACTACGCGCCCGAGCAGATCCCCGACGCCTACCGACAGCCCTACGCCCAGCGGGGCATGATCCCCGGGCGCAAGGACCTGGCGCGCGCCGGTGGGCTCAACCCCAGCCTGTACAACGCCATCGACGAGGGCGGGCCCCGCAACGGCGTCATGACCGCGCTCGAGGACTTCATCGAGGAGCACGACGAACCGCTGCGCCTCGTGGTGCTCCCCGTCTACTTCGGGCTGGCCGTCGTGGCCACGCAGGAGCGGGTGGAGCGCCAGCCCGAGCTGGCCCGGGTGCTCGACGAGCTCGAGGGGATCGAGACCCGGGACGCGCTCCTCGAGCTGTCCGAGGAGACCCGGATCAAGAGCCTGCTCTTCCAGCACAACGTGTTCCACACGCGCGAGCGCCAGCTCCGGGAGGGGGCGGCGCGCCACCTCGACCTGCTGAAGGGGGCGCTTCTCGACGATCACTACCTCGAGAACGAGGCCCGCATCGACTACCTCCTGCTCTGCCTCGAGCACGGCCGGCCCCTCGACCCCCGCAAGCTCCGGGACCCGGAGCGCAACCTCAAGGACCGCCTCGTCCTGATCCGCCGCAGCCGTGAGCACGGTGGCGACCGCGACGGCGGCGAGACCGGCGCCGGCTACTTCCCCTACACGGACATGGGCCGCACTCGGCTCAACGCCCTCCAGGACCACCTCGACGTGATCCGCGAGGAGCGGGTCGAGGGCGACCTGGTGGACTGCGGCACAGGAAGGGGCGGCGGTGCCATCTTCATGCGCGGCTACCTCGAGGCCCACGGCATGGAGCTGCCCACCGTCTACGTGGCCGATCCCTTCAAGGCAGCCCGGGCCAAGTTCGTCCCGGAGCGGGGCGAGCTCCGCCACCCCCGCGCGTGGCTGCGGCGGGTCCGGCGGGGGCGGCTCCTGGCGCCCGTGCCCGGCGGGTGGGGCGGCCTGCGGAGCCTGCTCGCCGACCTCAACAACGTGCGCAGCGCCTTCGAGCGCTTCGACCTGTTCGACAAGCGGGTGCGCTTCCTCCAGGGCTCCTACGGCGGGACGCTGGCCTCGGCCCCGATCGAGAAGGTGGCCCTGCTCCGGATCGGTTCCAGCGCCCGCGAGCAGGCCGACGAGATCCTCGAACGGCTCTACGACAAGGTCACGGTGGGCGGGATCGTGGTCGTGGACGGCTACGACGACCCGGCGTGCCGCAGGCGGGTGGACGCGTTCCGGGAGAAGCGCGGGATCGCCGACCAGCTGGTGCGGGGCGACCACTGGGGGGCCCACTGGCGCAAGCTGGGCGAGGACGGCTACGAGCCCCCGGAGCCCGAGGTCGACGACCTCGACATGCCCGAGGACCTCACCCGTGACCTCCCGGAGGACGTGGCGCTCCCCGAGCCCGGCGACGAGCGGGCCGTGGGCACCACCGGCAAGGACCTGTCGGTCGTCGTCGTCTTCTACAACATGAAGCGAGAGGCCGAGCGCTCCCTCCGGTCGCTGAGCCGCGCCTACCAGGAGGAGATCGAGGACCTCGACTACGAGGTACTGGTCATCGAGAACGGCTCCCGCCCGGACCAGCGCCTGGGGGCGGAGTACGTCCGCAGCTTCGGTCCCGAGTTCCGTTACATCGACATGGGCGAGGGCGCCCCGAGCTCGCCGGTGCCCGCGCTGAACCGGGGGATCGCCGAAGCCACCGGCGAGAACCTCGCCCTCATGATCGACGGGGCCCACGTGCTGACGCCTGGGGTGTTGCACTTCGGCATGGAGGGCCTGCGCACCTACGAGCCGGCGATCGTGGCCACCCAGCAGTGGTACGTCGGCCCCGGCCAGCAGGGCGAGCTGATGGCGGCGGGCTACGACCAGACCATGGAGGACCGGCTCTTCGATCGCATCGGTTGGCCCGCCGAGGGCCACCGGCTGTTCGACATCGGCCACTTCATCGGTGAGCGTGACTGGTTCGACGGGCTCTGGGAGAGCAACTGCCTGTTCACCCCGCGGGGACTCGTCGAGCAGTCGGGCGGCTTCGACGAGATCTTCGACATGCCCGGCGGCGGCTACGCCAACCTCGACATCTACGAGCGCCTCGGGTCCACTCCGGGGGTCACCGTGGCCACCATCCTCGGCGAGGGCTCGTTCCACCAGTTCCACCACGGGACGACGACCAATCAGGACGAGGTCGAGAACCGCCACCGGCTCATCAGCTCCTACGCCGAGCACTACGAGGCCGAGCGGGGCAAGGTCTTCGCCGCCTCAGGCAAGCCGATCCACTACGTGGGCCGCCTCTTCGAGGGCGCCACCCGGACCCGGTCCCGCCGCTTCGTGGCCCGTGCGTTCTGGACGCCCCAGTCGACCGAGGGCCGCGACGGCGTGCCCGACGAGCCCCAGCCGATGCCCCAGGAGATCGCCATGGCCTTCACCGAGGCCTTCTGGCACAGCCTCGCCTGGAAGGAGACGACCTGGCTGGGCGAAGCGGTGCCCGCCGCGCCCACCGACCTCGTCGTCTACCAGGAGCTCCTGAGCCGGGTGCGGCCCGACTGGGTGGTGATCACCAGTGGCAGCGGCCCCGGCATCGCCTCGTTCGTGGCCTCGATCTGCGATCTGCTCGACCACGGCCGCGTGCTCGTGGTCGGCGACGATGGCGGCCGGTCGCATCCCCGGCTCGAGCGCATCGGCGGCCGGCCCGCCGACGACGCCACCCGCGAAGCGGTCGCCGAGCGCGTCGGCGACGGCTCGGCCTTCGTGATCCTCGGTGGCCCCAAGCACCGCGACCACACGATCGGCGAGTTCAAGGCCTACGCGCCGCTCGTGCCCGTCGGGTCCTACGTCGTCGTGGAGCGGTCGGTGGTGAACGGCGCGCCGGTCTGGCCTGGCTTCGGGCCCGGTCCCCAGGAGGCGATCCGCCTGCTCAAGCAGGATCACCCGGAGTTCATGTCGGACCTCGAGGTCCAGCGTTACGCGCTGACGCTCAACGCCAACGGCTTCCTCAAGCGGGTGCGCTGAGCCGGAGCCGACGGGCGAGGCGGCGCCACCAGGCTCGGCGGGCCGACGCCCGCACCAGCTTGGCGCGGACCGCCCTCGACGAGTGATCGAGGTGGCCGAGCGCGGCGGCCGGCATCGTGCCGACGTAGAGGGACGGCGCGGCCGGCTTCCGGTAGGGGGTGCCCCGGAGCCGCTGGTAGTCGGCGTCCATCTCGTCCCAGCCGTGGCGTCCCGACGTGGCCGCGCCCCCGTGGTACTGGTGGAAGGTCCCCTCGCCGAGCAGCGTCACCAACCGCGTGCCGTCGAGCTCCACGGCCCGGCGGTAGAGGTCGTGGTTGACGAGGCCCCCACCCGGAAGGACGAACGCCTCGTCGAGGCCGCCCAGCTCCCGCCACAGCGCCGCCGGCAGGAACAGGGCGCTGCTCTCGGAGATCGGGAGGAACCAGCCCTGGGCCGACGACCCGCCAAGGGTGCTGATGCCGAAGAGGCGGTAGCCGTCCTCCTCCCAGCCGGACCGGGCCAGGAGGTCGTCCTCGGCGGCCTGGTCGAAGCCGGACTCGGCGGCCTCCATGTGGCGGGCGGTGCCGAGGTGCCACCCGAGGCTGGCGATCACCGGCCGGTCGTCCAACCGCCGGGCCTGCAGGGCCATGTGGAGGAGGCCGGGCGAGGCGATCCGGGCACCGTCGACGATGAGGCCGATCGTTTCCCCCGTCGCCAGGCCGATGCCGAGGTTCGCGGCCCGGGCCGGCGACGGCGGGGCCGGGTCGATCCGCTCGAAGCGGTACGTGCCCGCCAGGTCGGCGAACCGGCCGGGGTCGACGGGCCGGGGTGAGCCGTTGTCGACCACGATGACCTCGTAGTCGGACGCCTCGATGCCGACCTGGACATCGGCCGACAAGGAGCGCAGCGTGCGCGGCAGCTCCCGCTCCATGTCGTAGGTCACGACGACCACGCTGAGCGGCCGCCCTCCGCCGGTCATCTTGGTTCGCGAACCCGTCTGGTCGCCGCCGTGAACCCGGACGACGACCGCGAACCGCCTGCAGCGACACCCGGCACCGGGGCAGGGTAGGTGAGATGGCTGGCGACGACCACAACAACCGCAACGGTGGTACCTACCGCCCGCCCGGCGGTGCACCAGCTCCGCCCGGTGGGAGGCGTGGGTACCTGCACCGTCGGAGCGGGTGACGAGGTAATCGCCAAGCTGGTCTGTGGCGACACTCCGCCACGATCCCCGACGACACCGTCACTGAGGTGCCTCTCACCTTTGGCTTCAGTCCGTCTTCGCCTTGCCCGCAGCCTTCTTGGCCTTCTTCCAGGCCCTGACGTCCAAGAGCTCGGCCTCGGAGCCGATGTCGGCGACGGAACGGGGTTGATCGTCGGCAAACGGGCCGGCCACCGCTTCCCAGCCGGCGGGGGCTCGGTTGAAGCGCTTGGCGAGCAGAGCGATGAAGATCATCGACTTCTCTTGGCCGAAGCCGGGAAGGGCGTTGACCCGAACCGACAGGTCCTCGGCGTCGGCCGCGCCCTCCCACACGTCGGCGGCGTCTCCGCCGTGGTGCTCCACCAGGTACTCGCACAGCGCC
>DATDAH010000289.1:0-11881 GCA_036525535.1 Acidimicrobiales bacterium | reverse complement strand
GGGCTCGAGGCGGACCTTGCCCGTCTGGTCGTTGCCCGGCTTGTGGCTCAGCATGGTGAAGGTGTAGCCCCGCTCCTTCGCCACCTCGGTCACCAGCTCCAGCGCCGCGCCCTTGCGGCCCATCGGCAGCTGGTAGATCACCCGCCGCAGCAAGCCGTTCCCGTGCTGGTCGCCGGGATGAACCACCTCGACCGCGGTGACCATCGGGGCGTACTTCGTCCAGCTGTCGTAGTCCTGGAACAGGGCCCACAGTCGGGCGGCGGAGTGGGGCATGTCGAGGGTGTAGCGGTGCTCGCGCATCAGGTCGGGCTCCGGAGGCCGGCCGCGTGGGGACTGTCGGCCGGGGGCAGCGGGTGGCGGAACACCCGGGCCGCGTTCTCGTGGGTGACGGCGGCGATCTCGGCGTCGGTGAGGATCCCGCCGTAGGCCTTCTCGATGACGGCCTGGGTGTCGGGCCAGGTGCCGTCGCCGTGGGGGTAGTCGGTCTCGAAGCAGATGTTCTCGACGCCGATCACGTCCCGGGTGCTGATCGTGCCCGGGTCGTCGATGGTGCAGAAGGTGAAGTTGCGGCGGAGCACGTCACTGGGCCGGAGATCGCCGGGCATGCCGAACGAGCCCGTGAAGTCCCGGCCGTAGCCTGAGCGCTCGAGCATGTTGTCCAGCCGGTCGATGAGCATGGCCACCCAGCCGATGCCCCCTTCGGACATGGCGATCTGCAGGCCGGGGAAGCGGACGGGATAGCCCGACCACAGCCACTCGGCGCAGGCCCCGAGGGCCAACTGGCCGAACAGGGTCGCCCCCAGCTGGATGGCGGGGGCCCCCTTCGGCAGGTCGACGATCCCGCAGGACGCCACGTGGAGGCAGACCACGGTGCCGGTGTCGGCGCAGGCCTCGATGATCGGGTCCCAGTGGTCCGAGAAGATCGGGGGCAGGCCGATGCGGTGGGGCTGCTCGGGCAGGGTCACGGCCCGGAAGCCCCGCTCGGCGTTGCGCCGGATCTCTGCCGCCCCGGCCTCGGCGTCGGCCAGGTAAGTGATGCCCATGGGGATGTTGCGTTCGGGATGGGGCTGCCACCACTCGTCGTGGAACCAGTCGTTCCACGCCTTGGTCACCTCGAGGCCGAGCGCGGGGTCCGAGCACTGGCTGAACACCCGCCCACAGAAGCCGGTGATCTGGGACGGGAAGTTCAGCGCAGCCCAGACCCCGTTGATGTCCATGTCCTTCACGCGGGCGTCGATGTCCCAACAGCCCGGGCGCATGTCCTCGAAACGGGTGGGCTCGACCTTCCAGTCCTCCCGGGGCCGGCCCACGACGGCGTTGAGCCCGACCTGCAGGAAGATCTGACCGTCGAACTCCCAGACCTCGTGCCCCTCCTCGGTCTCCACGACCCGGGGGGCGGCATCCTGGAACCGGGCCGGGAGGCGACCCTCGAACATGCCGGGCGGCTCGACCAGGTGGTCGTCCACCGAGATCACCGTGTAGCGGATGTCCCGGGGCTCGGGGTCGGGCAGCAGGCCGTGGGCCTCGCTCTTGGCCATGCCCGTGGTCCAGGTCCGGTCCCCCATCGCCCCGGAGACTACGAGATGCCTGACACGGGCGTCAGCGGGCTCGGTGACTACCGTCGCTCTCCGTGCCGCTGCCTCGGGTGCGAGCCCCCGACACCGAGGAGTTCCGGGCGGGCTTCGCCGCCATCCGGGAGCGACTCGACGTCCCGGCCACGATGCCGGCCGAGGTCGAGGCGGCGGGGGCCGAGGCGGCCCGCCGGGCCGTGGCCGCGGACCGGGTCGACCGTCGGGATCTCCCGCTCGTCACCATCGACCCCGTCGGCAGCAAGGATCTGGACCAGGCCCTGCACATCGAGGCCCGCGGCGACGGTCACCGGGTGCACTACGCCATCGCCGACGTCGCCGCGTTCGTGGATGCCGGTGACCGGGTCGACCGCGAGGCGTGGCATCGGATCGTCACGATGTACAGCCCCGATCACCGGGCACCGCTGCACCCGGCTCCGCTGAGTGAGGGGGCGGCCAGCCTCCTGCCCGACGGTGACCGGCCGGCCATCCTGTGGAGCGTCGACCTCGACGGGCAGGGAGAGGTCACCGAGCGGCGGGTCGAGCGGGCCCTGGTCCGCAGCCGGGCCCAGCTCGGCTACGAAGAGGCCCAGGCCCTGTGTGACCGGGGCGGCCACCCGGCCCTCGGCGAGCTGCGGACGGTCGGCGAGCGCCGGATCGCCCGCCAGGCCGAGCGGGGTGGCATCAGCCTCCACCTGCCCAACCAGGAGGTCGTGGCCGGTGGCCACGGCTACGACGTGGTGTTCGAGGCCCCGCTGGCCATCGAACACGGGAACGAGCAGATCTCGCTGCTGACCGGCATGGTCGCGGCCGAGCTCATGCTGAGCGCCGGGACCGGGCTGCTGCGGACGCTGCCACCGCCGCCGGCGTTCGTCGTCCGCGCTCTCGGGCGCAGTGCCCGGGGCCTCGGCGTCGACTGGCCGAAGCGCACCCACGACTACGCGTCGATCCTGGCCGGGCTGGACCCGGCCCGACCGGAGCACGCGGCCCTGATCACCCAGGCGGCCCGCCTCTTCCGGGGTGCCGGCTACGTGGGGTTTGCCGGCTCGCCGCCCGCGCTCACGGAGCAGGCCGCCATCGGAGCGCCCTACGCCCACGTCACCGCCCCGCTCCGTCGGCTCGGTGACCGGTTCGCCATCGAGCTGGCCCTGGCCGCCCACGACGCTCGGGGGCCGGAGCCCTGGGCCCTCGACGCGCTGGCGGCGCTGCCGGAGGTCCTCGAGGACGGGGCCCGCCAGCAGTCGGCCCTCGACCGGGCCTGCGTGGACTTCACCGAGGCCATGGTCCTGCGGGACCGCGTCGGCCAGCGGTTCCCGGTCGTGGTCACCGAGGTGGAGGACGACGATGCGCGGGTCCAGTTCCGAGACCCTGCCGTGCTGGCGAAGGCCAGTGGCCACGGCCTGGACGCGGGCCAGGAGGCGGAGGTCGAAGTGGTCGCCGTGGCCCCCGACGAGGGACGGGTCGAGCTTCGGGTAGTGAGATGACCGAGATCGAGCTGCTGTCGTACAACCTGCGGCGGGACACCCGGGCCGACGGTGCGAACCGTTGGCGGCACCGGCGGGACCGGGTGGCGACCACGGTTCGTGGGGTCGACGTCGCCGGCCTGCAGGAAGTCAAGTGGCCGATGCTGAGGGACCTGGTCTACGGCGCCCCGATCCACCGCTGGGTCGGCGCAGGGCGGGCCGACGGGCGGCGGGATGGGGAGTTCGTGCCCGTCCTCTGGCGCGCCGACCGCTTCGTCGCCGTCGGGCACGGGAACTTCTGGCTCTCCAGCCGGCCGGACGTCCCGGGGAGCAAGGACCACGAGCGGGCCGTGGTCCGCATGGCCACGTGGGTCCGTCTGGCCGAACGGGGCACGGACCGTCGGCTGTTCGTGCTCAACACCCACCTCGACCACCGGGTGGAGCCGGCGCGGGTGGAGGGCGCCCATCAGATCCGTCGGGCCCTCGACGACCTCGTGGGCGACGAGGCCGTCGTGGTCACCGGTGACCTCAACGCCACGCCGGACGACGAGGCCTATGCCGTGCTCACGGCGCCGGACACCCACCGGGTGGCCCTGATCGACGCCAAGGCCGTCGCCGAGCACTGTGAGGGCCCGGCGACCACCCTCAACGGCTTCGACGCTCCCCGTCCGGGCAAGCGCATCGACGTGATCCTCCTGTCGCCGGCCTGGGCCGTGACCACGTACCGCGTCGATGATCGGGCCGAGGGCGGTCGCTACCCGTCGGACCACTTCCCCGTGGAGGTCGTGGCCCGCCTGCACTGAGGGCCACTGTTCTTGCCACCGAGCGTGGTGCGCGCTACGAATGAGTGATGATCCGGTGACGCCCTGTCACCAACGGGTCGGCAGACGGGACGGTCGGGTGTGAGGCGAGTGAAGAAGGGGGCACGGCGGCCGATGATCCTCGACCGGGGCGTGACCGTGGCCAACGGCAAGGGCGGGGTCGGCAAGTCCTCTCTGGCCGCGGGCCTGGCGGCCACCGCGGCGGCGATGGGCTGGCGCTGCCTGGCCGTGGACCTCGACTCGCAGGCCAACCTCGGCCAGGACCTGGGCTACGCGCAGACGGGCCTGGGCGACGGGGGGGAAGCCGTGTTCCGAGCGCTCACCGAGGGGTCCCCGTTGGTGCCGCTCCCCGGCGTTCGCGAGGGAGTGGACGTCCTGGCCGCCGGGCCGTGGACCGACCGCCTGGCCGAGGACCTGGCCCGGCGGACCCACGCCGACGGTCCCGCCGGGCTCGGCCCGGCCCGGGACGCCCTCGTCGCGGTCGGCGCGGGCTATGACCTCGTCGTCGTCGACACCCCGCCGTCGGCTGACGTCCTGCTCGATCTCGGGCTGGCCGGCTCCCGCTTCGTCTGCTGCCCGGTCCGCTTCGACCAGGGCAGCGTCGACGGCCTCGCCCGAGTCGACGCCCGCCGCCGGGTGTTGGCGGACAGCGACGTCAACGTCGACCTGGAGCTTCTCGGGGTGGTCCTCTTCGGGTTCGGCGTGGCCGAGCGGCGCATGCTGCGGGACACCCGGGCCCAGATCGACTACCTGCTGGACGGCGTGGCCCCCGTGTTCCCGACGTTCATCCGGGAGGCCCGCAAGGCGGCTCGCCACATGCGGGCCCACGGTGTGGTCGCCTCGGAGTACTTCCTCGCCTCCCAGGAGGCGGCGCCCTGGTTCGAGGCGCCGCCCGGTGAGGAGAGCTTCGCCCGCAACGCCGCCGGCTTGGCCACCGACTACTGGGAGGTCACGCGGGAGATCTTGTCCCGCCTGAGCGAGCGGGTCACGGCCCCAGCGCTCACCCCGGTGAGCTCCTGAGCGCCGAGCCCGCCGGCGAGGCCCGCGTCGCCCCACCCACCCCGGCTCCCGCCAGTGTGGTCGATCTCGGGAGCTACCGGGGTCGCACCGGAGCGGCCCGGGCCGTCGTACCTCCGCCCCGCGTGAGCGCGACCGACGGCTCAGGCCAGGGGGTCACAGCCGGCCCGCGCTCGCGCCGCCAGCGGCGCCGGGACCGGAAGGCGGCCGAGCGGGCCGCGAAGGCCGAAGGGCGCTCAGCGCAGGGGTGACCAGGGGAGCGTGCGCAGGAGGCGGCTCTCCCACCGGTCCCGCAGCTCCAGCGCGTCGTGCATCCAGGTCCCGGGGGCCCGGAACTTGGCCGGGACCTCCATGGAGAACATCGCCATGAGGTGGTCCGGGTTGGTGACCCGCTGCCAGAGCACCACCTGTCGCCAAGGCCCTGTGCCCCAGAGGGGCTGGAAGGCGGCAACCATCTCCAGCATCGACGTGCCCTTCTCGGCTCCTTCGGCCAACATCCCGGCGTAGAGCTGGCCGGCCTGAGCCAGGTAGTCCTCCAAGTGCTCCCGGAAGGGGTAGGCGGTGTCCTCCATGAAGAGGCTCGCCGGTGCCGACTCGTCCGGCTCGGGGACGGCGTCGAGGTCGATCTCCTGCAGCGGTGACCACGAGACCGGCCGCAGCAGGCTGGCCGTCGCGCCGTGGCGGTACCGGTCGAGCCCGTCGACCACGGCCCGCAGGTCACCGCCGGCGATCCGCTCGGCCAGTCGGCCCCAGGCTTCGGCCGAGCGCACGGCGGTGTAGGTGATGACCCGGTAGCTGGCCCCGGTGCCGTGGGCCTGGCGCAGCGCCCACACCAGCCGGGCCTCGCCCGACTCGGCCAGCGCCGGGGCCCAGCTGTCCCGCAAGGCCAGGTCGAAGGCGTCCTCGTCGCGGCCGGCGACGTCGTGGACCTCCTGGACGACGATCATCCGTCCAGGCCGCCGCTGAGCAGGTCGGCCCGGTCGATCAGGCCGGCGGTGGGACCGTGGAAGGCGACGCGGCCCTGGTGGAGGATGGCGGCCTCGTCGGCGATCTCGAGGGCGTGGTGGACGTGCTGTTCGATGATGAGCAGGGCCGTCCCCGCCTCCCGGATGTGGGCCAACGTGCCGTAGACCTCCTCGACCACGATCGGGGCCAGCCCGAGGGACAGCTCGTCCACGATCAGCAGCCTGGGCGGTCGGGCCATGACCCGGGCCAGGGACAGCATCCGTTGCTCACCCCCGGAGAGGGTCCCCGCCTGCTGCGTCCGGCGCTCGCCGAGGCGGGGGAAGAGCGCGAAGGCCCGCTCCATTCCGGGAGCGATGTCGGTCTTGGCGCCGGCGCCACCGAGGCCGAGCACCAGGTTCTCCTCCACGGTCAGCGTGCCGAAGACGGACCGGCCCTCGGGGGCGTGGAGCACGCCGCCGCGGGCCACGGCATGGGCGGGCTGACCGGTCAGGTCCTCCCCGCGGACCCGGAGGTGTCCTCGGGTCGGGGCCAGGAGGCCGGAAGCCACCCGGGCCACCGTCGTCTTACCCGAGCCGTTGGGCCCGAGCAGGGCGACTGCGCCTCCATCGGGCACCGTCAGGGACACACCGAACAGGGCGCGGAAGGGGCCGTAGGCGGCATCGACGTCGTCCAACTCGAGGACCGGCGCGGTCACGTCGACCCCAGGTAGGCCTTGCGCACGGCCTCGTCCCCGAGGACGGCGTCGGTGGCGCCCTCGGCTATGAGGGTGCCGAAGTCGAGCACGTAGAGACGGCTGGTCACCGACCGCACGAGCTCCACGTCGTGTTCGACCAACAGGATCGCCAGGTGGCGCTCCTCGCGGACGCGGGCCAGCACGGCGCCCATGGCGAGGGTCTCGTCGCCGTCCAGCCCGCTGGACGGCTCGTCGAGCAGCAGGAGGCGGGGCTCGATCATGAGGGCCCGACCGAGCTCGACCAGCCGGGCCTTGCCCAACGTGAGGGCCTCGATCGGTCGGTCGGCCAGGGCCAGGAGGCCGAGGAGATCGAGGACCTCGTCGACCCGCTCGAGCTCCTCCGCGGTCGGTCTGCCCTTGCCCCGGAGATCCCGCCAGAGCCCGCCCGTGTCCTGGCGGGACCGCTCGGCGACCAGCAGGTGGTCCCGCACGCTCGTGCCGGTGAACAGCTCGATGCGCTGGAACGTTCGCCCGATGCCCAGGCGAGCCCGCTGGTGGATGCGTTGACCGATCAGGCTCTCACCACAGAACCGGACCTGCCCGCCATCGGGGCGGAGGTAGCCGTAGATGCAGTCGAACAGGGTGGTCTTGCCCGCGCCGTTGGGACCGATGAGGCCGACGATCTCGCCCTCGTCCACGCGCAGGGAGGCCCCGCTGAGGGCGGTGATGCCGGCGAAGTGCTTCGACACGCGGTCGGCTTCGAGCAGCGTGGTCGGGCTCACGACGCCACCTCGACGGGCTCGGCCACGGCCTCGACGTCGTCCGCGTCGACGTCCGGGTCGGGCCGCCGCAGGATGCGGCGGTTCACGAACCCCAATGACTTGGCCGTCTGGTACTCGATGATGCCCTCGGGGTGCCGGGCGTAGGTGAGGGCGCCGAGGCCGAAGAGGGCGAAGGCGAGGGCCTGGGGGTTCTCCGCCGGGTTGAGGGTGTCGGGTAGGGCCGAGATGTCGATCCGGGAGATGATCTCGGGGAAGAGCTTGAACATGATCCCGGCCGTGATGGCGGCCTGGACGGCCCGGGGCCCGAGGGTCACGACGAGGACCACCCACACCAGGCCCTGGATGAAGTTGTAGTTGAGCAGGTTGAGGCGACCGTCGAGCACAGCCAGCAGGCCACCGCCGAGGCCGGCGATGCCCGCCGAGAGGCCGAAGGCGGTGACGCGGGCCCGGCGGGGGTCGATCCCGATCGACACCGCCGCGATCTCGCTCCCCCGCAGGGCGTCGAGGTAACGACCGACGGTTCCCCGCTTGATGAGCAGGACGGCGCCACCGACCAGGCCCAGGAACGCCAGACAGAGGAAGTAATAGGCGCGGGTGCTGGAGAAGTCGATCGGGCCGATTATCGGGCGCGGGATCTGCAGGTTCTGGCCCCCTGCCCACTTCTGGGGCAGGATCACGAACTGGAACATGGCCGCGAAGGCCAGCGTGGCCAGGGCCAGGTAAAGGCCCTCGAGGCGGAGGACGGGGAGCGCGAAGACCCCACCCACCAGCGCCGCCAGCGCCGCCCCGATGAGGATGGCCACCAGCACCTGGAGGTCGTAGCGGTCGACCAGTTGGGCCGTGGTGAACGCGCCGATCCCGGCGAAGGCGGCCTGGGACAGGGAGAGCAACCCGGCCATGCCGGTGATGACGGTCAAGGAGCAGAAGATGACGGCGTAGACGATCCCGGTGGTGAAGAGCAGGACCCAGAAGTCGTCGAAGAACCAGGCCACGCCGGCGCTGATGAAGACGAAGACCCCGACGCCGAGGACCCGGGTCGAGATGGTCATGGCCCGGGTCCGCAGCGTGGCCGCCGGGGCCGGTGGTGGCGGGTCGACCCCGGCCAGGGGATCGGCGGCTTCCCGGCGATTGCGCAAGCCGGGCCAGAACAGCAGCAGGAGGAACAGGGCGCCGAACGGCAGAGCCGGGCGCAGGCCCTGGGACAGGATGCTTCCGGCGGGCAGCCAGGTGTAGAGCAGCTGGTAGCCGATGCCGAGAGCGATGCCGCCGACCAGGGTCATCGGGATCGACCGGAGGCTGCCGAACGCCGCCGCCGCCATCGCGGCGATGAGCAGGAAGAGGAAGTTCTCGTTGTTGACCTGGGAGAACAGCGGGGCCAGCAGGACCCCGGCCAGGCCGGCGAACAGGCTGGAGAGCATCCAGGCGACGGTGCTGATGCGGTCGGCGTTGATGCCGGCCAGCTCGGTCATGCGCGGGCTCTCGACCGTGGCCCGCATCCGCAGGCCGAGCTGGGACCAGCGGAACAGGGCGGTGAGCGCACCGACGGCGACCAGGGTGACGATGATCGTGGCCAGCTGGTTGCCGTCGATGGCGTAGTCGCCCCAGCGGTAGATGGAGGGGCCGCCGATGTCGTCGGTGGTCGGCCAGATCCCCTTCACCCCGAAGGAGGCCCCACCCCCGAACCAGAGCTTGGTGATCTCGGGGATGGCCACGAGCAGGCCGAGGGTGGTGACCAGCTTGGCGATGGAGCTGGCGGTGCGGAGGTGGCGGAAGAGGGCCCGGTCGAGCAGGTAGCCGAGGAGGGGGGCGACCACGACGACGGCCAGCAGGAAGGCGGCCCAGATCGGCCACTCGTGGCGGACCCGGGTGTCGTAGTAGACCGCGGCGGAGACGAACGCCTGGGCCCCGAACGCGAGGTTGAAGACACCGGCCGTGCGGTAGGTCAGGACCAGCCCGACCGCCAGCAGGGCGAAGACGCACCCGATCGGCGCGCCGCCGATGACGGCGTTGAGGACGTCGGTCATGGGCTGAGGTCCGGAGGTCCGCCGTGGCCCCGACTCAGGCGGAGACCTCGGGTTCCTCGGGCACCTCGGCGGCGCCGGTCTCGAAGCAGATGAACGGTTTGCCCGGTTCGCCGAACTGCGGCACGAACTCGCTGTCCTGGATGAGCGAGAGCGCGGAGCAGGCCTGGGCCGCGTCGCCGGTGTGCTCGATGGTCCAGTCCAGCCCGGGGATGATGCCCTCGGCGGTGTAGTCGGTGAGCTGATTGAGACCGTCGATCACCCCCTGCTGGCTGAACTCGGGGCCGGCCGCCCGCAGGCCGGTCACGAACATGTCGGCGGAGATCCAGCCGGCCAGGCTGAGCTCGCCCCGCGTGCCGCCGGTCTGCTCGATCCAGTCCTCGTAGGTGCCGAGGGCCTCGGGGGGGTCCTCGGCCTCGAAGGGCACGAACTGGGTGAGGACGTAGGCGCCCTCGAAGAGGTCGCCGTTCTCCGCCAGGAAGTTGTAGTCGTAGCCGTTGGGCAGGTACTGGATGGCGTCCAGCTCCTGCCGGCGCATCTCCTGTTGGAGCGTGGTCACCCCGTTGAAGTCCATGCAGGTGGCCACCATGTCCACCCCGGCGTCCTTCATGTCGCGGACCTGGGCGCTGAGGTCGGGGATGCCGTAGGGGAGGCTGGCGTCGAGGAAGCCGATCTCGGCGGTGGGATAGGTGTCGAAGCTGTTCTGGACGCCTTCCGCACAGCTGGAGGACTGCGGTACGTCGTAGGCCAGGACGCCGACGGTGGTGGAGCCCGTCTCCTGGGCCAGCCACGGCAGGCCCTGGGTGGCACAGGTGAAGCACAGGTAGCCCCGCATGCCGAAGAGGTTGTCGCCGAGGGCGTACTCCTCGTTGATGTTCCACCCGAACGTGGGCATGTTGGCGTCGACCAGCAGCTCCGCGCCGGAGAAGTCCAGGGTGGCGACGGGGAGCACGGCGAAGAGATCCTGGGTCAGCAGGCTCTGGATGTCCTGGGTGTTCTCGAACCCGGTGTTGTCGTCCTCCTGGGCGACCAGCTCGAGGTCCCGGCCGTAGACGCCACCCTGGTCGTTCATGTAGGCGAAGTAGGCCTCGACGCCCTCGAAGGCCTCGCCCTCCGTGCCGCCGATGGGGTTCGTGACCGAGGCCACCCCGCCCACCCGGATGGTGCTGTCGTCCACGCCCGGGGCGTCGACGGGGACGTTCTCGTCGATGGGGAGCTCGAGCACCTCGGCGTAGGTCAGGGGGCCGTCGCCCCCGGTCGTGTCGGTGGCGGTGTCGTCACCGGCGGTGTCGCTCGAGTCGTCTGACGCGTTGCTGCACGCGCCCGCGACCAGCGCGAGCAACAGCAGCAGTGCGGCGATTCGTCGACGGCTCACGATGTCCCCCCGGCTCGGACCTTGGCGTGGCCGGACCTTACACGGCCCTCGGGACACCACTGACGCGCGTGTCAGGTAGGGCCGAACAGGGAGCGTTGGGCGGCCGTGGCCAGCACCTCGGTGACCGCATCGGTGTCGGCGGGGACCTGTCGGGTGGCCGAGTAGTAGGTCAGGCGCTCGATCATGGCCACCAGCGCCACCGCGGCGACATCGGCGTCGACCGCGGTGACCCCGGCGGCCCGGATGCGTTCAGCCAGCCGGGCCACGAACTGGGCCAGGACGTCGGCGCCCAGTCGGCCCTCCGGCGTGTCGTCCTGCTCGGCCTCGGTCCAGGTCTGGATGACCGGGCCGTATTGGTCGTAGACGTCGCGGAAGCGGGCCACCCAGGCCCGCAGCTCGGCCGCTCCCTCCGGACCGGGGCCGATCTCGCCCAAGGAGTCGGCCAGCTCGCCGAGGCGGTCGGCCACGTCGGTGGTGAGGGCCCGGAAGAGGTCCTCCTTGCTGGCGAAGTACCGGTAGAAGGTGCCGTGGGAGGTGTTGGCCGCCTTGACGATGTCGTCGACCCGTGCGGCGTGCAGCCCCCGCCGTCCGAACACGGTCACGCCGGCGGTCAGAAGGCGGTGCATCGTCTCCACGCCGCGCGCCCGCAACTCGCGCCCCTCCGCCGGCCGCCCCGGCCCCCCCACCACCTCCATCAACGGGACCGTACGCGTTCTGGTCGGCTGGCCGTGGCAGAACGCGTACCGTCGGCGGCCGTGAGCTCGACGGGGGTGCCGGCGCCTGGGGAGGCCCCGGTGGTCGCGGCGTCGGCCGCGGCTCTGCTGCGGAGCAACGGGACGGACGCCGAGATCGCCGCCCGCCCGGCGCTGCGGACCCCGGAGCGGACCTGGACCCACGGCGAGGTGTACGCCGAGGCCGGCCGCTACGCGACCTTGCTCCGGGAGCGCCTGCCGGCGGACGGGCCGCCCCACGTCGGCGTACTCGCCGACAACATCCCCGAGTACCTCTTCACCTTCGCCGGGGCGGCGCTGATCGGGGCCACCGTCGTCGGCCTGAACCACACCCGCCAGGGCGAGCACCTGCTCCGTGACCTCCACCACGCCGACGTCGGGCTGCTGCTGACCGAGCCCGAGCACCGGGCCGACGTCGACCCGATCCGGGCCGACCTCGGTGTGCAGGTGCTGGAGGCCGGCCC
>DATDAH010000288.1:0-35414 GCA_036525535.1 Acidimicrobiales bacterium | reverse complement strand
CGTGGTGACCGTGTCCTCGGCCTTCTGCCAGCGCTTCTCGGCTGCCTTCAGGGTGTCCCGCAGCGGCTTGGTCACCCCGGCTCGCTCCTGACGCCGCTCGGCCGCGGTGCGGCGATCGGCGTTGCGGCCGCCGCCGTGGGTCCCGGTCCGGGGGACGGAGCGGCCGGGCCCGCTGTCCAGGCGGGGGGTGAGGATGTCCTCGTCGACCCCGTCGTGCCAGGTCGCGGTCCCGCCCCGGACCTCGATGAGGGAGGTGGCCACCGACCGGATCAGGTGCCGGTCGTGGGTGACCAGCAGGACGGTCCCGTCGTAGGCCCGCAGGGCGTCCTCGAGGATGTCGCAACTGGGCAGGTCGAGGTGGTTGGTGGGCTCGTCGAGGACCAGCAGGTTGTGGGGCTCGACCATGATCTTGCCGAGGGCCAGCCGGGTGCGCTCGCCGCCGGACAGGTCGCTGACCCGACGATCGGCGGCGTCCCCGCTGAACCCGAAGCTGCCGAGCAGCGTGCGCCGGTTCCGGCCGGCGGCCTCCGGCACGCTGATGGAGAACTCCTCGACCACCCGCTTGGACCCGTCCAGCGCGTCGGCCTGATGCTGCTCGAACGAGGCGATCTCCAGGTTGCTGCCCATGACGACGCGGCCCGCCACCGGCTCCAGCTCACCGAGCAGGACCTTGAGCAGGGTGGTCTTGCCCGCCCCGTTGGGCCCGATCAGGCCGATGCGCATGCCCCGCTCGACCACCAGGTCGACGCCGGTCAGCACCGGCGGTTCGTCGTCGTAACCGATGTCGACGCGGTGGAGCTCGGCCATGACCCGGGACGACCGGGGCGGCGGGGCGAAGGCGAAGCGGGCCCGGATGGTCTCGTCGTCGGGGACCGTGATGCGCTCGATCTTCTCCAGCGCCTTGACCCGGCTCTGGACCTGGCGGGCCTTGGTCGCCTTGTAGCGGAAGCGCTCGATGAACTGCTCGGTCTTGGCCAGCTGCTTGGCCTGGCGGTTGGCCGCCGCCTCCAGCCGCTCGAGGTTGGCCTCCCGCTCGACCACGAACTCGGCGAAGCCGCCGACGTACTCGGTGGCCGACTCGTGGCTCATCTCGATGACCCGGTTGGCCACCCCGTCGATGAAGTCCCGGTCGTGGCTGACGAAGAGGATGGCGCCCCGGTAGTTCGCCAGGTACTGCTCGAGCCACCCGACGGAGTCGACGTCGAGGTGGTTGGTGGGCTCGTCGAGCAGGAGGACGTCGGGGTCACTGAGCAGCAGGCGGGCCAGGAGGACCCGCATGCGCCAGCCACCCGAGAGCTCGCGGACCGGGCGGCGGGAGTCCTCAGGCGTGAAGCCGAGGCCGCCGAGGATGCGTTCGGCCTCGGCCTGGAGGGCGTAGCCCCCGAGGGCCTCGAAGCGGGACTGGACGTCGCCGTACTCCTCGAGCACGCCCTGGTCGCCCGCGGTGAGCCGGGCCTCGAGGTCCTCCAGGCGGTCATGGAGCTCGGCCAGGGGGCCTCCCCCGTCGAGGGTCTCGTCGAGGACGGTCCCCGAGGAGACGACCGCCTTGTCCTGGGGGAGGTAGCCGACCTGGAGATCAGCCGAGCGATGCACCTCACCGGCGTCGGCCAGCTGCTGGCCCATGACGATCTCCAGCAGGGTCGTCTTGCCCACGCCGTTGGCGCCCACGAGCGCGACCCGGCGCCCGTCGCCGAGGACGAAGGTGACGCCCCGGAACAGGGTCCGGTTGCCGTGGGCCTTGCTCAGCCCGGAGATCGTGAGCACGGCCGGTCAGGCTACGAGCGGCCCGGGGCCGCCCTGCGGGGGATTCGGCTCACCGGAGCGGCCGGGGCGCCAGCGAGTACTTTGCGGGCATGCGAGTCCGGGGGGTCCTCGCCGCGCTGGCGGCGTTGCTGACCATCGTCGTGGGGGTGCCTTTCGGCGCGGGAGCGGCGGAGGCGGTCCCGGCCCGGGACCCGGTGATCATCGTGGCCGGCACCTTCGCCGGCCAGCCCGCGGCGAGCATCTTCTATGCCCCGATGGCGGCTCGGCTGCGGGCCGACGGCTACCAGCCCTACATCTTCGGACTGCCGACGGCGGGCACCCAGGACATCGCCCTCACGGCGCAGGCGCTCAACACGTACGCCGACCAGGTCCGGGCCCAGACCGGGGCCACCCGGGTCGACCTCATCGGCCATTCCCAGGGCGGCCTGGTCGCCCGCCACTACGTCAAACACCTCGGCGGTTCGTCCGAGGTCGACGCCCTCATCAGCCTGGGGGCGCCGCACTACGGGACGGCGGTGGCCAACGTGGCCAAGCTCTTCGGCCTGGGCAACTGCATCGGCATCACCTCCTGCGTGCAGATGTCGATCGGCTCGACCTACCTGGCCAACCTCAACGCCGGCGACGACACCATCGGCGCCGTCCGCTACACGAACATCGTGTCGGCCAACGACGAGGTCGTGATCCCGTACCGCACCGGGTGGCTGGCCGATGACGGCAACAACGTCAACGTCCGAGTCCAGTCCCCCTGCTTCCTGCGGATCGTGGGTCACGTGGGTCTGGCCCTGGACGGCACCGTCTACAGCGGCATCCAGGACGCCTTGGCCAACCGGGCCATCGGCCTGAACTGCTTCGCCGTCTGAGCGGGGTCACGGCGTGAGCATCATCGATGTCGACCAGCACCTCTACGAGCCCCGCACGCTCTGGGCCGACCACATCGAGCCGTCCTGGCGGGACGACGCGCTGGCCATCGTCGACGACGACCTCGGCCACGCCTGGCTGACCTGGGCCGGTCGCCGGATCGGGGCGGCCGACGTCCAGATCCCGGGGGACACCGCGGCGATCGGCGAGTTGAACCGTCGGCGCCGAGCGGGAGAGCCGGCCAACTACGTCTACGACGAGGCGCTGGTCGCCGACCTCTGGGAGCCGAGGGCCCGGGTCGGGCGCCTCGATGCCATGGGGGTCGACGAAGCCGTGCTGTTCCCGAACTTCGGGCTTCTCTGGGAGCGGGCGCTGTCCGGCTCGCTCGGCGCGCTCACGGCGAACATGGCGGCTTGGAACCGGTGGTGCGCCGCGGTGGTCGAGGAGGGGTCGGGCCGGCTGCATCCCGTGGCCCACCTGACCTTCCGGGACCCCGACTGGCTGGGCCGGCAGCTGCAGGATCTCGACAGGGCGGGCGTGCGCCTGGCCATGGTCGCCCCCGCCGCGGTCGACGGTCGGCCCCTCTCCCATCCGGACTTCGACGATCTCTGGGACGCCTTCGTCGACCACGGCGTCACGCCCGTCTTCCACGTGGCCGACCAGCCCCGGGTCCTGGACGACGCGTTCTACCCCGACGACGACAGCTTCGTCCCGGTCATCGAGTCGGTGTTCCTCTGGGCGCCGCCGGCCATCGCCCTCACCGACCTCATCGTCAACGGGACCCTGGACCGTCACCCCGACCTGCACCTCGGCATCATCGAGCTGTCCTCCATCTGGGTCCCGATGTACCTGCTCATGCTCGACGGGGGCTGGGACTTCACCACCACGCTGAACGGCGGGCCGCCAGCCCCCCTGTCGATGCGGCCGAGCGAGTACGTGGCCCGCCAGGTTCGGGTGGCCTCCTTCTCCTACGAGCAACCGCAACGGCTCGAGGCCAAGTCCGGCGACCTCTACATGTGCTGCAGCGACTTCCCGCACTCCGAGGGGACCGCCGATCCGCTGCCCGACTACGACCGGGTCGGCTGCCGGCCCGAGGCGGCGCCCGGCCTGTTCGGGGACAACGCCCGCTTCCTGCTCGGCGGCTGACGCCGGTGGCAGCGGACGCGGCGGCCGCTTGGGAGGACTTCTGCAGGCGGTTGGCGGCGCTGGGCACCACGCTGCCCGACGACCCGGCGGACCCGGGCGCCCGGGCCGACGGGGTGCGCCACCTGGCCCGGCAGGCGGTCATGGCTCTGCAGAGCCACTTCGAGCACGGCGACCCGGCGCACCCGAGCTTCCACCGCTACGAGGAGCCGTGGGTCCAGTGGGGCGGCCCCAACCCGGACAACGTCTACCTGCGGGCCGCGATCGACCCGGCCGCGACCTACCGCCTGTGGGGTGACGTGACCGGGGTGCGGGAGGCGATCATCTCGCTGGTCGAGGGCGACATGCACCTCGGCGCCTTCGGGGTGTGGTCGGAGAAGGCTCTGTCCGAGTTGGCCGTCGGCGACGACGGGATGCTGGAGGTCTGGATCTCACCGGATGAGCACCCGGGCAACTGGCTGCCCACCGATCCGGCCGCGGCCCAACTGCTCATCCGCCAGTACCAGGTGGACTGGGAGCAGGACCGGGTCGCCACCCTGCACCTGGAGCGGCTCGACACCCGGGGGACGCCGGCGCCGCCCCTGACCGAGGCCGCCGCGACCGAGGCGCTGGACAAGGCGGCGGCCTGGGTCGAGGCGTCGGCCCCGTTCTGGTCGGACTACATGGAGGGGGCCCGGGCGGGCATGGCCCACAACGCCTTCGGCCCACCCACCACCCCGCCGGGCGGTGCCCCCAACATCGCCTACGGCGGCGGTTGGTGGGAGCTCGGCCCGGACGAGGCACTGGTGATCACCCACGACGTCCCCGTCGCCGACTACTGGGGCTGGACCGTGCACCACCGCCACCGAATGGACTCCGGCGACTTCGCCGACCACCTGACCAGCACGAACGGCATCCAGGCCGAGGTGGACGCCGACGGCCGAGTCCGCCTCGTCCTGGCCCACGGCGACCCGGGTACGGCCAACTGGATCGACACCCAGAGCCGGCCCGAAGGCCTGCTCGTCTTTCGCTATGTCGGCACCCGGACCCGCCCGGTGCCCGAGGCCCAGGTCGTGAAGCTGTCCGCCGTGACCGACCACCTCCCCAGGGACCATCCCGCAGTGACGCCGGAAGCGCGGGTCGAGCAGCTGGCGGCCCGCCGCCGCGCCGTCCTGGCCCGCTACCAATGACCCGAACGGGCGTTGACCACACCACGGGTCCGTGGTGTACCCGGCGCCCGTTCGCGGGTTGCGCCCCGTGACCTGGGCGCCACCGGCCCGACCGGTCTGGGTCGAGCGCCTGATCGTCCACGGTGACGCGGTGGGCGGGGCTGAGCACCTGGTCGGGCTGGACCCTGACGAGCTGGTGGCCACCGCTGTCGCGTCGACCGGGCGGGACGACTTCGGGGCGCCGACCTGGCGGCCGCACTACGACCTGCTCCTCGACGCGCTGGAGCGGGAGAGCGACCTGCACCTGGTCGGGCGCCTGATGGCCCGGACGGAGATCCTGCGGTCGCTGCGCAACCGCCTCGAACTGACCGAGCTCTGGGTCGAGCAGCCCGCGATCCTCGACCAGCCGGTCGACGGCCCGGTGGTCGTCATCGGCATGGCCCGCTCGGGGACGTCGATCCTGCACGAGCTCTTGGCCTGCGACCCGGCCCATCGGGCGCCGATCACCTGGGAACTGCTGCACCCGGCCCACGGCCGAGGGGAGGCCGAAGCGTGGGGCGACGCCACCCACGCCTTCTGGCACGACGTGCAGCCCGAGTACGAGGCCATGCACCACAACGCGGGGGACCTCCCGAACGAATGCATCTTCGCCACCATGAACGAGTTCCTCTCGGACCACTGGGGTGGGGTCCACGAGGTGCCGAGCTACTCGATGCACCTGGCCGGCGCCGACCACACCGACGCCTACCGCTACCACCGACGCATCCTGCAGACGCTCCAGGCCCGGCAGCCCGGTGAGCGATGGCTGCTCAAGGCGCCCAGCCACCTGGCCACGCTCGACGCCCTGTTCGCCGTCTACCCCGACGCCCGCATCGTCCACGTCCACCGGGACCCGCTGAAGACGGTGCCGTCCACCCTGAGCCTGATGGCGACACTGAAGTGGATGCGCGGTCGCCACACCGACCCGGTGGCCACGGCCCCGCTGCTGGCCTGGGGCTTCGGTGCGCTCCTGGACGGGGTGATCGACGGCCGGGCCTCCGGTCGCCTGCCCGACGCCCAGTTCGCCGACATCCGCTATGCCGACCTGCTGGCGGATCCGGTCGCCGCCGTGGCCGCCATCTACAAGGCCTTCGGCTGGGACTACGTCCCGGCGACCCGCCAGGCGATGCTCGACCACCTCGCCGGCCGCCCCCAGGACAAGCACGGCACCCACCGCTACGCCCTCGAGGACTTCGGCCTCGACCCCATCGAGGAACGCGCCCGCTTCACCCCCTACCAACAGCACTACCAGGTCCCCGACGAGCCCTGATCACCTCCGTTCTGGAACCTGCGGTTTGTCGTGGGCCGCGCGTTTCAGGTTCCAGAACGAGAGGGGTCAGAGGTCGAGGTGGTCCTCGACGAGGGTGGCGAGGCGGGCGGCGCCGGCTCGGGCGAGGTGGACGCCGTCGGGGGAGCGCAGGGGGACCGGGGGACCCTCCGGCCCCGGGGCCTCGCGCAGGAAGGCGCCGTCCGGCCGGGCGAGGACGTCGTAGGCGTCGATGAGCTCGGCGCCGGTGTCCTCGGCCACCTGCCGGTAGACGTCCCGGAGGCCGTCGACCACGGCCTGGCCGTCGGCGCCGGACATCGGCGGCGGCAGGATCCAGGTGACCTCGGCCTCCTCGGCGGCCCGTTCGGTCATCTGCTCCGCCTTCGCCCTCCAGGCCCGGAAGAAGAGCGGAGAGGTCCGATCGGGGATCCGCTCGCCCGATGCCGTCTCGAACTCGCGGGGACCACCGAGGTCGTAGTTGCCCACGAAGAGGAAGACGACGACGTCGGCGTCGTACCGGTCGAGGACGCGATCCAGGTTCCTCGGCCAGTCGACGAACCACGGGCTCAGCAGGCCCGAGCCGGAGACGGCTTCGTTGCGGACGCGCACGTCGTCGGGGAGCCGGTCGGCGAGCGCCGGGCCGAGCTGGCGCATCACCGAGTCACCGACCAGCAGCACCCGGGTCGGTCCGTCCGACGAGCAGGAGACCGCCGCCCCGAGCAGGCAGGCGACCACCAGGACCAGCCGCCCGATGCGCATGCCCCTACCTGCCCGTCCCAGGGACCCGCGATGCCTCGTGCTGGGTCCCCCCGGCCGTCACCCCCGGCCGCTCCAGGTCCGTCGCCCCGTCAGCCGATGGTGACGGCGGCGACGGCGACCAGGCTGAGGGCGACGGCGGCGACCTGGGTGCCGTGGAGGCGTTCGGCCAGGACCTGGCGGGCGAGCAGCACGATGACCACGGGCGACAGGGACACCAGCAGCGAGGTGATGGTCAGTGGCGCGGCCCGGGTGGCCAACAGGAAGAGCACGTTGGCCCCCATGTCCATGACCCCGGAGGCCACGATCAGCCGCAGGTTCACCCGGCTGGGCAGGGCGGCCCGGGTGGCGAAGGCCCACGTCCCCAGCATCGTCAGTGAAGCCAGGCGGGCGCCGACCAGCGGCCACAGCCCCGAGCCTCCCGGGGTGTGATCGAGCAGGACGAGGAAGGTCCCGATCATGAGGCCGGCGATCACGGCCAGCAGGGGACCGGTCGCCGCGGCCGCTCGGGTCCGCCCCCCGCCACCGGCCACGATGCCGATGGCCACCAGGCCGAGCACGAGGCCGCCGGTGGCGATGATCGACAGGCGCTCGCCCGCGACCAGGCCGGCCACGACGGGGAGGGTGACGCCGCAGACCGAGGTGATCGGGGCGACGAGGCCCATCGGGCCCGTGGCGAGGGCCCGGAGGTAGGCGACCAGGCCGAGGCTCCCGGCGATGCCCGCGAAGGCACCCAGCACGAGGGCCGGCGTCGACGGACGGCCCGGCAGGAACGGCAGGACGGCCAGCAGGACGGCGAAGCCGGCGACCTGGGACAGCACCGTGACCGTGGTCGCCGGGGAGCGCTTGGCGGCCAGGCCGCCGATGAAGTCGGCTGTCCCGAACGACAGTCCGGCCCCCAGGGCGAACACCACAGCCATCTCCGGCCCTCCTCCCGCTCGTACAGGTCATTGGACTGGACAGTCCAGCGGAGTGCACTCTAGCGGTAGTTCAGCGAAGTGACCACCCGAGTATGATGAGATGTACCTGAGGAGGGCCGACGTGCAGGATCCCGAGCAACTGGCCACCGACCTGGGGCGCAACGTGCGCCGCCTGCGACAGCGCCGCAACCTGACGCTGGAGGCGCTGGCCGACCGGGCCGCCGTGGCCAAGGGCACCGTCATCGCCATCGAGCAGTCCCGGGCCAACCCGAACATCGGGACGCTGTGCCGCCTGGCCGATGCCCTCGGGGTCGGGGTGTCGGCTCTCATCGAGGCCGAGGTCGGCCCCCGGGTCCGGGTCAAGCGAGCCGAGGAGACGCCGGCCCTGTGGACCGGCGAGTCCGGTGGCCAGGGCCTCTTCCTCATGGGCACCGACCCGCCCGAGGTGGTCGAGCTCTGGGACTGGACCATGGCGTCCGGGGAGACCTTCGACGGCGGCCCCCATCCCGCCGGGTCCTACGAGATCCTCTCGGTGCTGGAGGGCGAGCTGGCGGTCACCGTCGGCGATCAGGAGCACCGCCTCGCCGTCGGTGACAGCGTCCTCTTCGATGCCGACGGCGCCCACCGCTACGCCAACCCCGGCAAGGTCACCAACCGCTACGTGATGACGGTCCTCGAGCCCCACCCCGACCCCGCACTGGCGCCGCCCGACTGGCTGGACCCGGAAGACCAGGCCCCGCCCAGCCGGGCCGGCGGCGATCCGTAGCGGCTACGCCTCGGCGGGGGCGATGCTCTCGGGGGCGATGACGCCCTCGGCGTGGCTCGGACCCTCCAGCAACGGCTCCTGGGGCTTGAGGAGGCCGCGGGTGACCCAACCGCGACGCTCGGCCCAGACCAGCATCGGGGGCAGGAAGGCCAGGGCCGACAACAGGGCCACGGTCACGTTCATGGCCACGATGCGCCCGAAGTCCCGCAGCAGGGGCAGCGACGAGAACGACAGCACGGCGACGCCGGCGATGGCGGTCATGGCCGACACGATGAAGGCCCGACCGGTGCGGGCCCCGGCCACGTGGATGGCCTCCTGGGGCTCGAGGCCCCGCTGGCGCTCCTCGACGAACCGCAAGAGGATCAGCGAGGTGAACTCCGTGCAGGCGGCGATCACCAGCGGCCCGCCGACGGCGGTCATCGGGCTCAGCTTGAGGTCGAACACGAACGCCACCAGGGAGGCCGTCCCCACCGCGACCAGCACCGGCACCAGGGACAGCAGGGATCGGATCACCGAGCGGAGCCGGATGGCGAGGAAGAGGAAGACGAACAGGATGGACAGGTAGGTCAGCACCACCCGGTTGGCTTCGAGGTTGTCGAGCAGGCCCACCCCGACCACGGCCAGGCCCGACGGCGTGGCCGAGATGCCCTCCGGCGGGTCGGTTTCCTCCCGGAGCTGGCGCACGACCTCCGCCCGCTGGTCGAGTGAGCTCGGGGCGGCCTGGAAGATCATGTTGAACGCGGTGGCGTCGGGGCTGACCGTCGACACCTGGATGTCGGTGGGGGCGACCTCGTACGCCGCCTGGACCTCCTCGCCCGTGGGCGCGACGTCGCTGGCGCCCGGGACGATCAGCAGCCCGCCGACCGCGGCCTCGATGCTCGACGCGGTGAGGAGGTCGTCGGGGTACTCCGCCAGGGCGTCGTTCTGGAAGTCGTGGGCGAACTCGGTGAACTCGTCGGTGAAGACGTCGTCGGCCTTGGCGAACACCCCGAGCTCGCTGGAGCTGCCCACCTGCTCCTCGACCTCTCGGATGTCCTGGATCGTGCCGGACTCCTGGTTGACCCACTGGATCGGGTCGGTCTGGAGCTCGAGGTCGTCCTCGACGGACAGGCCCCCCAGGAAGACGGCGAGGCTGGCCACGGCGAGGGGGATGGCGGCCCACGCCGGGAGCGAGCCGAGGCGCACCACGAAGCGGCCGAGGTAGCCCTCGCTGAAGTCCTTGCCGGTGGTCGGGGAGCGGAACTCTCGGATGCCCAGGGCGGCCAGGGGCAGGATGATCGATGCCAGGCAGATGACGGCGATGCCCACGGCCAGGAGCAGGCCGAAATGGCGGATCATCGGGACCTTGGCGAAGCGCAGGGCGGCGAAGGCGAAGATGGCGTCGAAGGTGACGACCAGCAGGGCCGGGCCGAGGCCGCGAGCGGTCTCCTGGATGGGGTGGTCGGCTCGGTCGAGGATGACCTCCTCCTCCACGCGGGCGTGCATCTGGATCGCGTAGTCGATGCCGATGCCGAGCAGCACCGGCAGGCCGGCGATGGTGACGATCGTCAGCGGGATGCCGAGGTAGCCGGCGAGGCCGAAGGCCCAGATGACGCCGAAGAGGATCACGGCCATCGGCAGCAGGCGCCAGCGGACGTTGAAGAAGATGAGGAGGATCAGGATCATGATCCCGATGGCGATGGCGCTCAGGGTGAGCATCCCGCCCCGCAGGTAATCGTTGATGTCCCGCAGGAGGACCGGAGCGCCCGTCGTGACCATGGTCGAGTTCGGGAACGAGAACTTGGCCGCCTCGTCCTGCACGAGCTGGGCGGCGGCGCCCTCGGTCTCGATGTCCTCGTTGCCGGGGAGGCGGACGATGACCTGGGCGTGCTCGGTGTCGGGGAAGAAGGGGCGCAGCGAGATGCGGACGTCGCCCTGGTTGTCGAAGAGGAGGAAGTCGACCCATTCGGGGTTGTCCAGCGTCCGCTCCTCCTCGGGTACGGCGGTCAGCCGCTCCAGGGTCACCTGAGCGTCAGCGGACCGGGCCTCAGCCTCCGGAGAGCCTTCCTCTTCCTCTCCGAGTGCCCGAAGGAGCGCAGCGCCCGCGATGCTGTGGGTCGGGTCGCCGTCGTCGCTGGCCACGAGGGCGTCGTCGAACTCGAGCGCGGTCAGCGGGGTGATGACGCCGTGGGTCTGGCCGCTCTCGGTCAGGGCGTCGTGGAAGTCGGTGAACTGCTCGATGCCGTCCGGGGTGAAGAGCTCGGCCACGGTGTGGCCCTCGTCCATCGAGATCACGGTGAGCATGGCCTGGCCGCCGAACAGGTCCTGGTAGGCGACGCTGTCCTTGTAGACCTGATCGGTCTTGTTGAGGTAGCTGTCCTGGCCGGTGGCGAACTCGAGCTTGTTGATGCCCGCGCCGAGCACCAAGGTGATCAGGCCGACGACGACGCCGACGATGATTGCGTGCTTGCCCAGCTCGACGGCGAGTCGCGACCAGAACCGCTGCATGCATTCCCCCCAAGGGACGCGCCGGAGTCTTTGTGGATCCCCGGTAGAGCGGCAGATCCTACGCTGCGGTCGTCGAGCACGGGAGGCCGTGGGATGCAGGAGGGGGAGTCGGGACGGTTCACGTCCTTCGACGGGACCGGCATCGCCTTCGACCGGTGGCCGGGGGAGCGCGGCCCGATCGTTCCCCGCAAGGCCGTCGCCGAGGCCTTGGAGTCCGAGGGCGACCACCTGGGCGCGGTGGGCGAGCCTGCTCTGGCCCAGACCAAGACCGACTTCCTCGAGGAGAGCCCATGACGTCGACGGCGGAGTTGTTCGACCTGACGGGCAAGGTCGCCGTCGTCACCGGGGGCAGTCGGGGCCTGGGTCGGTCCATGGTCCTGGGCTTGGCCGAGGCGGGGGCCGACGTGCTGGTGTCCAGCCGGAAGCAGGAGGCCTGTGAGGAGGTGGCGGCCCTCGTCACCGAGGAGACCGGCCGGCGGGCCGTGGCCCACGCCTGCCACGTGGCCAAGTGGGACGAGGTCGACGCCCTGGCCGAGGCCGCCTACGAGGCCTTCGGCCGGGTCGACGTGCTGGTCAACAACGCCGGGATGTCGCCCCTCTACGACAAGGTCACCGACATCACCGAAGACAACTGGGAGAAGGTCATCGGAGTGAACCTGAAGGGCCCCTTCCGGCTCAGCGCGCTGGTCGGCAGCCGGATGGCGGACGGTGACGGCGGGTCGATCATCAACGTCAGCAGCACCGGGGCCGTCCGGCCCTACGGCGGGATCATCCCCTACGCCTCGGCCAAGGCCGGCCTGCACGCCATGACCATGGGCTTCGCCCATGCCTTCGGCCCGACCGTGCGGGTCAACTGCATCATGCCGGGCGCCTTCCGCACTGACGTGACCGCCTACTGGAGCGACGAGATGTTCGCGGCCACGGAGGCCTCCCTGCCCTCGGGCCGGGTCGGTGATCCCGACGAGATCATCGGCGCCACCCTCTGGCTGGCCTCCGCGGCCTCCAGCTACGTGACCGGCGCCGTCGTCCCCGTCACCGGCGGCGCCGCCTAGCTCAAAGCGGCTCTCGTTCTGGCGCCTGATTGCGGCGCTATAGCCCCCGAATCAGGCGCCAGAAGGCCTGCCCGTGGGTCAGGCGGGCAGGGGATGGTCCTGGAAGAAGGCCCACATGACCTCGTTGGCCGAGATCGAGTGGGTGACGTAGCCGACGATGTCGACGATGCTGTCGTCGAAGTCGCTGCCCGGCCAGGTGTGGCCGCCACCGTCGACGACGTACAGCGCCGTCTCGGCGCCGGGCGGACAGGTGAAGACGAGCTGGTCGACGTCGTCGGCCACCGTCTCCTCGGTCGGCTCGGCCTCGCAGCCGTTGCGCACGGCCCAGGCCGCGGCCGCCTCGGGGATGCTGACGAGATCGGCCCCCTCGGCCTCCTCAGGCGCCTCGGGGTCGACCGCATCCCCCAGGGTGCCGCTGCCGTCGGGTTGGGGCAGGCCGGCCACCGAGGATCCATAGCCACCCTCGAACGCGATGTACGTGTCGTCGGTCCCGTGGAAGGCGACCACGGGCACGGGCCGCTCGAGCTCGCAGCCGTCGGGATCGGCCGTGCCGGCCACGGGTGCGGCCGCGGCGATGCGCTCGCTGTATTCGCAGGCCAGGGCCGACGTCATGTATCCGCCGTAGGAGAGACCGGTGACATAGATCCGGTTGGTGTCGATGCAGAGGTCGGCCTCGACCTGGTCGAGGAGGTCTCCGAACATCACCAGGTCTCGGCTACCGGCGGTGAGCTCCCACGTGGGGACCTCGTAGCCGGAGTCGGGGGTGAGCGTGACGAACCCCTGCTCGTCGCCGTAGGGGCCGAGCGCGCTGTGGAGGGCGTGAACCGGTCCGCCCTCGGTGTAGCCGTGGTAGTCGACCACGAGCGGGACGGGGGTGGTGCCGTCGTGGGCGGGCGGGACGTGCTGGGCGTAGGCCCGGTCGTCGCCCCCGGAAGCCACGGTTTCCTCGGTCTCACCGGCGGCGACCGAGGTGGACCCGCAGCCGGCCGAAGGCGCGGCGGGGACGTCGGCCGGGTCGACCGGTGCGGTCGTCGTGGTCGATTCGGCGGGGGCCGGAGCGGTCGCGGCCGTCTCGCCCCCGCCGCCGTCGTCACCGCAGGCGGCGAGGAGCAGGAGCGCCAGCAGGGGCAGGGAAAGGCGGCGCATCAACCCATCTGGGAGAGGAACTGGTTCATGTCGAAGTAGTCGCGCCAGGCGCTGATCTTGCCGTCGGCGTTCACCTCGAAGGTCCCCATCACGGGTAGGGCTATCGAGTTGCCGGGGAAGAAGAAGGTGTCGATGCGCTCGGTGAGCACGGTCGAGCCGTTGGCGGCGATGGCCAGCGTCTCGAACTCGACCTTCTCCACCCCGGCCGAGAAACCCTGGATGGTGGCCCGGATCTGTTCGATCCCGTGGACCGGCTCGAGTGGGATGTTGTGGTACGTGCAGTCGTCGGACAGCAGGGCCAACGCCGCGTCGATCGCCGCCGGGGTCCCCCAGGCGTCACAGAACTCCCGCACCACGTCGATCGGCTCGGCCACGTCTCCCCCTCGGTTCGCTGAGCCTGCGACCGTATCCGCGTCAGCCGAGAGCGGCGAAGGTCGGCCTGCTCTGGACGCCGTCGCTACCGTCCGGACGGTGACGGGAGCGGCCACGGCGTGGGGGGCGAGTGGGCTCGCCGGGTTGACCGGGCGAGCCGACGGTCCGGCCCTGGCCCCGGGCGAGAGGACGGTCGACGCGGTCATCGCCCTGGTGGCCGACGCGCCGGTTGCCGACCCGTTGGCCTTGCTCGGCGAGCGGGCCGCGTTGGCCGGCCTGACCCGCGCGGGCTCGACCAGTTGCGGCGGGTCGGCCCGGTTGCTGCCGACGGCCGACGGGTGGCTCGCCGTCAACCTGGCCCGGCCCGAGGACATCGACGCCGTGCCCGCCTGGCTGGCCTTGACCGCCGCGCCGTCCGACCCGTGGACCACTGTGACTGAGGGGGTGCGCACCCGGTCGGCGGAAGAGCTGGTCGAGCGGGCCGCCCTCCTCGGGCTGGCCGTGGCCGCGGTCGGCGAGGTCGGGCCCCGGATCGACACCGTCGCCCGCCGCCGGATCCGGACCGGGCCCCCGCTGGTGACGGCGCCCCTCGTGGTGGATCTCAGCTCGTTGTGGGCCGGGCCACTGTGCAGCCACCTCCTCGATCTCGGTGGCGCCCGGGTGGTGAAGGTGGAGTCGACCGCCCGGCCGGACGGTGGTCGAACGGACGACTCGGGGTTCTTCGACCTGCTCAACCACGGAAAGGCATCGGTGGCCCTCGACCTCCCGTCGGCCGAGGGCGTGGCCCGACTGCGCAGACTCCTGCAGGCGGCCGACGTGGTGATCGAGGGCTCCCGCCCTCGGGTGTTGCGGCAGTGGGGCCTCGACGCGGAAGCCCTGCTCGCCGATGCTGCCGGCCCGCGGGTCTGGGTGTCGATCACCGGCCACGGGCGGGCGGACGCAGAAGGCGTACGGGTCGCCTTTGGCGACGATGGGGCGGCGGCGGGGGGACTGGTCGGGCGCGATGACGCCGGCCCCTGCTTCCTGGCCGACGCGGTGGCTGATCCCCTCACTGGCATCGCCGCGGCCAGCGCGGTGACGACGGCCCTGGCCGAAGGGGGAAGCTGGCTGCTCGACGCGGCGCTGGCGAAGGTCGCGGCCTCGGTGGCCGATCCGCAACGGACCAGCCGGCCCGTCACCGGCCCGGTGGCCCCGCCCCGGGCCCGCCCCGTCCCCGGCCCGGCCCGACCGCTCGGCGCCGACACCGCAGCCGTCCTGGCCGAGCTCCCGTGAGCGCGCTCCTCATCCGGGGCGGTGAGGTCGACGGGCGACGGGCCGACGTGATGGTCGACGACGGCCGGATCGTCGCCGTCGGCGCCGACCTGCGTCCGAGCGGATCGCCCGACACCTGGGAGGTCGACGGTGGAGCGGTGCTGCCCGGTCTCCACGACCACCACCTCCACCTCCTGGCCATGGCCGCGGCCGCGGGATCGCTGGACCTGACCGACCCCGCGGGTGGGATCGAAGGAGCCGTGCGCCGGGCCGCGGCCGATGTCGCGCCGGGCGGGTGGCTCCGGGCTGTGGGCCATCACGCCGCGGGCGGGGACGTCGACCGAGCCCGGCTCGACGACTGGGCCGGCCCGGTTCCGGTGCGGGTCCAGGACGCTTCGGGGGCCCTTTGGATCCTCAACTCGGCCGCTCTGGCCGCGGTCGCCGCGGCAGGCATCGAGGTCGGCGCCGATGCGGCCACGTCGGGCTGGATCCTCCGTGAGGACGCGGCGTTGGCCGCGGTGTGGCCCGCCCCGGCCCTCGATCTGGCCGCCGTCGGGCACGGCCTCGCGGCTCGGGGCGTCACCGGGGTCACCGACGCCACGCCGTTCACCGACCCGGGTGGCCCGACCCTCCTGGCCGAGGCCGTGGCGGATGGTCGGCTGCCGCAGCACGTCGTGCTCACGGGTCACCCGTTCCTCGACCTGTCGGACGCCCTGCCTGTCGGTCCGGCGAAGGTGATCATCGGTGACCACCACCTCCCGGAGCTGGGCGACCTCGTGCATTCGATCACCGCGGCCCACGCCGCCGGCCGACCGGTCGCCGTCCACTGCGTGACGGCCGACGCGTTGGCCCTCCTCCTGGCCGCCTGGGCCGAGGTGGGGGCCTGGCCCGCGGATCGGGTGGAGCACGGCGCCGTCATCCCGGCCACCGCCCTGCCGGCGTTGGCTGCCTTCGGCGTCACCGTCGTCACCCAGCCCGGTTTCGTCGCCGAGCGGGGGGACCGGTACCGGGCGGAGGTCGACGAGGGCGAACAGCCCGACCTGTGGCGCTGCGCCACCCTGCTCGACAGCGGGGTCCGCGTCGGAGCCGGGACCGACGCCCCCTACGGCCCAGCCGACCCGTGGCGGGCCATGGCCGCGGCCGTCGACCGACGCACCCCGTCGGGGGCGACCATGGGCGACGACGAGCGCCTGGCCCCGGACCGGGCCCTGGGCCTCTTCCTGGGGGCCGCCCACGATCCCGGCGGCCCACCCCGGCGGCTCGATCCCGGCGCCGCCGCCGACCTGTGCGTCCTCGACCGGCCGCGGGCCGATGCGATGGCCGACCTCGCCGCCGTCGAGGTCACGGCCTCGTTCGTGGCGGGGGTGGCCGTCAGCGTCTGAGGGGGTCTCCGAATCGAGTTCGACCCGCGGGTCTACGCTTGTCCGTGGACCGCCGGGGGGTGGTCAGCCGACGCATCGGGGGATTGGATCATGGCCACCACGGTCGCACCGCAGTCGCACACCTTCGAACGGGTGACCTCGCCCCCGCCCGTGCTCATGGCCATGGCGTCCCTGGCCGCCGCCGCCGCCGTCATCCACTTCGTGATGGTTCCGTCCCACATGGACGAGTTCTCCGTGGAGGGCGTGGCCTTCGCCGTGGCCGGCTGGCTCCAGCTGCTGGTGGCGTTCTACCTGTGGACCCAGCCGTCCCGGGCCATCCTCGGGTTCACGATCCTGAGCAACCTGGGCTTCATCGCCGTCTGGGCCGTGAGCCGTACGGTGGGCCTGCCCGTCGGGCCACACTCGGGCATCGCGGAGGAGGTCTCGGTCGTCGACCTCACCTGCGTGGCCCTCGAAGCAGGCCTGATCCTGATGGCCATCGCCCTGCTCTTCCGCCCCCGCCTGGCCGAGGTCACCCTGCCCCCCGGCCTGAGCGTCGCCGTGCCCCTCGCCATCGTCGTCCTCGCCAGCGCCGTCCTGGCCTCCCCGGAGGCCCGCAACCACGCCCACGGCACCGACGGCGCGGGAGCCGCCGCCGCCGCCGGCGGGGGACGCGCCATCTCGGCCGACGGCCACGCCCACGGCGGGGCGGCGGCGCCCGCCGCGGCGGCCGCCGTCGTCAGCGACCGGGGCCTGTCCCTGCTGACCAACGGCCACCACCACGCGATCGTTCGGCAGCCCATGTCACCGGCCACCCAGTTGGAGCTCAAGCGCCAGTTGGCCATCACCCGCGAGGTCGCAGCCCAATACCCGACCGTGGCCGACGCCGAAGCCGCCGGCTACCGCCGGGCCGGTCCCTACTCGCCGGGGCTGGGCACCCACTACGTGACCCAGAGCGGCCCGGCCCTGAACTTCGACGGGGTGGTCGACGACGAGGACCTCCGTCACCCCCTCTCGATCATCTACGACGGCAGCGAGCCCGACTCCCCGGTGGCCGGCTTCATGTACTACGCCACCACCAGCACCGCGCCCGTGGGCTTCGCCAGCGAAAACGACGTCTGGCACTACCACGAGCAGATCTGCATCAAGTACGTCAACGGCGAGATCGAGTCCCCGTTCGGCGCCGACCTCCCGGTCACCGACGCCCAGTGCAGCGAGGTCGGCGGGTTCATGCTCGACTCGACCCAGTACATGGTGCATGTCTGGTCGGTGCCCGGCTACGACAACGTCGACGCCGGCGTGTTCGCCGAGGTCAATCCCGCCCTCGACTGCGCGGACGGCAGCTACTGGCGGCTTCCCTCCTCGGAGTGGGCGACCCACCCGGTCAACGTCTGTGAGGCCGGCGCCGCCTGACGTCGCGATCAGCCCAGAGGCGTGACGAGGTAGGCGCAGCGGCGGGCGCCCTCGACCATGTGCTGGATGCGCTCGACGCGGGCGTCGTCGAGCACGGTCTGGATGAACTCGATCTCGCTGCTGCAGGCCTGGCCGTAGCGACTGGCCACGGCCCAGATGGCGCAGTTGTGCTCGACGATCAGGAAGCTGCCGTCGGCGTTGGCCTCCCACGAGGCCAGGTACCCGTCCTCGTCCAGGATGCGGGTCAGCTCGGCCACCCGGTCGGCCAAGGTCCCGAGAGGGGCGAGGCGACGCTGGGCGTTGGCCGTGCGGGCGTCCCGGCGGCGGGCGAACAGGCGGTTGACGGTCTCGGGCTCCTCGTCGTCGAGGAAGCCCAGCAGCTCGTTGGTCAGCTCGCCGTACGCCTTGGGGAAGAGGGCGTCACCCCTCGGGGTCACGCTGTAGACGAGGGTGCGCCGGCCCGGTCGCCCGTTGGCTTCGGTCTCGGTGGCCTCGGCCAGGCCGGCGTCGACCAGGGCGCTCAGGTGCTGGCGGGCGCCGCTGACCGTCATGGCCAGGGACTCGGCCACCTGCTCGGCCGAGGCCTCGCCCCGGCGCCGGACGGCGTAGAGGACGTTGCGCCGACCCTCGGGCAGCGACGGTGCGGTGCGGGCGGGCATGGGCTGGATCATGACGGAAGGAGCAGGTGGCTGTCACCGAACTCGTGCCAGAGGTACCCGTTGTCGTAGGCCGCCTGGTACGCCAGCTCCAGGGGACGGCGACCGGCGACGGCCTCCAGCATCAGGAGGTGCGAGGCCTCGGGCTCGTGCCAGCCGGTCAGCAGGCCGTCGACGGCTCGCACGCCCCGCTCGGGGGTGATGACCTCCTCGGTCCAGCCCTCACCCGGGTGGGTGGTGCCCGACCGGTCGGTCACCGTCTCGAGGGCCCGTACGACCGTGGTCCCGATGGCGACGACCCGCGCCCCGGCGGCGTGGGTGGCGTTCACCAGGCGGGCGGTGGCCGCCGGCACCCGGTACTGCTCGGGGTAGGGCGTCTCGTGGCCCTCCAGCGACGACACCCCGGTGTGGAGCAGCAAGGGTGCGAAGGTCACGCCCCGGCGGACCAGGTCGGTGACCACCTCGGGCGTGAAGGGTCGGGCCGCGCTGGGCATCTCGGCGCTACCGGGCTCGGTCGAGAACACCGACTGGTAGGTCTCGAGGGGCCAGTCCCGGCCGACGTAGCGGTAGCGGATGGCCCGGCCGTGGGCCTCGAGGTGGCGGGCGACGGTGCCGGCCAGCTCGAAGCGGGCGAACCAGAGCCGCCGTGAGTCGGCGAAGGGGGCGAGGAGGTGGACCGCGCCACCATCGGCCAGCGCGACCGCCTGCGGCCTGCTGAGGACCATTGGCTCGGTGGCGGCCCCGACGGGTCGGCGGACTTCGACCAGCCACAGGCCACCGGGCAGTTCGCCGGAGACGTGGACGGCGACGGCGTCGCCCCCGGCCGATTGGCCGTCGAGGGCGGCGGCGACGGTGGCCGACGTGTTGACCACCACGAGGTCGCCGCGGTCGAGGGCGTCTCCCAGTCGGTCGAACCGGGTGTGGACGGGCTCGGCCTCGCCCACCGACACCATCAGGGAGACGTCGTCCCGGCGCCGGCCCCGAGCCTCGGGAGGCTCGTGGGCCTCGCGGCCCGGGTCCAGGACGAAGGGGGCCACGGTCGGGCCCCGGGGCACGGTCAGCAGGGTCATGGCGCCACTACCACGGCGGAGGCGGCGTAACGGCCGCTGGGCTGGTCACCCTCGATCAGGGCCAGGAGGCCGGGGACGGCGGACTCCGGCGGCGGCCGGTCCGAGATGTCCTCGCCGGGGAAGGCGTCCTGGTGCATCTCGGTGCGCAGGTCACCGGGGTCGACGGCGAGGACCCGTACCTCGGGGTGCTCGACCGCCAGGACCCGGCTGACGTGCTCCAGCGCGGCCTTGGTCGAGCCGTAGGCGCCCCAGCCCTCGTAGGCCTCGACGGCGGCGTCGGACGTGATGTTGACCACGGTTGCCGACGGGGCCAGCTCGGGGAGGAGCGCGGCGGTCAGCGCGACCGGGGCGACCACGTTGACGGCGAAGGTGCGCTCGAGGACGGCGGGGGTGACGGCGTCGAGGGAGGGCAGGGGCGAGGCGCCCAGGGTGCTGGCGTTGTTGACCAGGAGGCGGACCGGACCCGACTGCCGGCGGGCGGCAGCCACGAGCGCCTCCCGGTGGTCGGGTTCGGTGACGTCGCCCACCACCGGGGTGACGTGCTCGGCGCCGAAGGTGGTCACCGCGTCGGCCAGGCGGTCCGACCTCCGGGCGTCGACGACGACGTGCCAGCCCTGTTCCACGAGGGCGGCGGTGAGGGCTCGACCCAGACCTTGGGAGGCGCCGGTGACGACGGCGACGGGGGAGGGAGTGGAGGAGTCGGGGCGGGGGTCGTTGCTCATGGGATCAGGTCCTTTCGATGGCCTCATCCTAATGAACAAGTAACTACTTGTCTATTGTTCCCTCATCCGGGGCTGACTGCGCCGCTTCGCGGTCACTCCTTGTCGGCGGCGTACTGGATGACCCGCTCCACCACGTCGTCACCGGCGCGGTCGAGATGACCGGCGTCGAAGGGCGGCTGGGGGTCGTACTCGATCATCAGCTGCATGGCCTTGGCCGCGATGTCGTCGACCAGCAGCTCGCTCAACCGGAGGGCCATGTCGATGCCGGAGGACACACCGGCCGCGGTGATGATGCGCTGGTCGAGGTGCTCGACCACCCGTGCCATCGTGGGCACGGCGCCGTAGGCGGCCAGGTCGTCGAGCACGCTCCAGTGGGTGGTGGCGGTGAGGCCGTCGAGCAAACCGGCGGCGCCGAGGACGAAGGACCCCGTGCACACGCTGGTGGTGAAGGTGGTCGTCTCGTGGGCGGCGCGGATCCAGCCGACCAGAGCCTCGTCGTCCACGGCCTGCCGGCTGCCGACCCCGCCGGGGACGACGATCACGTCGGGCTGGGGGACCTCGTCCACGTGGGCGTCCACGGTCAGGCCGAGGAAGCCGTTCTCGGTGCGGACCTCACCGGTGCGGGTGCCCACGAAGGTCACGGTGGCGCCGGGGAGGCGTTGCAGCACCTCGTAGGGCCCGATGGCGTCGAGGGCGGTGAGGCGGTCGAAGAGGGGGATGGCGATCTGCACGGCTGGCTCCTTGGTTCGGTGATCGGTCAGGGGTTGGTGGCGAAACGGCGGCGGTACTGCTCGGGGGGCACGCCGAGGCGACGCAGGAAGGCCCGCCGCAGGCTCTCGGCCGTGCCGAAGCCGCAGCGTCGGGCCACCAGCGCCGTGGTCGCCGTCGGCTCCTCCTCGAGCAGGCGGCGGGCCGCCTCGACCCGCACGGTCGTGACGTAGTGGCCGGGCGACTGACCGACCTGGTCGGTGAAGGAGCGGCTGAAGTGCCGCGGGCTCATGCCCACCCGGCGGGCCAGGTCGTCGACCCGCCAGTCGGCCCCGGGCTCGGCGTGGACGAGGTCCTGGGCCTGGCGCACCGGTCCCGCTGGGGCGGGCTCGGCCCAGACGGGGACGGCGAACTGGGACTGGCCGCCCGGTCGCCGAAGGAACATGACCAGCCACCGGGCGATGGTCTGGGCCAACGCCGGGCCGTGGTCCTCCTCCACCAGGGCGAGGGCGAGGTCGATGCCCGCGGTGACCCCGGCCGAGGTCCAGAGGTCGCCGTCCCGCAGGTGGATGGGGTCGGCGTCGACCACGGCTCGGGGGTGACGGGCGGCCAGCTGCTCGGCCCGGGCCCAGTGGGTGGTGACCCGCCGGCCGTCGATCAACCCGGCGGCGCCGGCCAGGAAGGTCCCGCTGCACACGGTGGCGACCCGTTCGGCCCCGTCGGCGGCCTGGCGGATCCAGTCGACCAGGACCGGGTCCTCGCAGGCGGCCGCGACGCCACCACCACCGGGGAGGAGCAGCGTGCCGATGCCGTCCGTGGCCCCGAGGGCGGCGGCGTGGAGGGCCAGGCCGCTCTCGCCTTCGACCGGCCCGGGCCGACGGGCGACGATCTCGATCTCGTAGCGCTGGGTCGGATCGAGACCGCGGTTGGCCCCGGCGAACACCTCGTGGGGCCCGACGACGTCGAGGGGCTGGAGCCGGGGGAAGGCGACGACCACGACGCGGTGCACGGGGCGAGGGTGCCTCCCCGCGGCGATGGCGTCAATGACGACATCCCCACCTTTCCTGCCACGACCGAGCCCCCTGGCGAGGGCCCCTTCGGGACTCGAGCTCAGTTCAGCAGGCGCACTCGGCGGTGGGGAGGGTGGGGTCGATGACCACCAGGGGGCTGGTGTAGGGCAGGTCCCGGCCGGCGGGGTCCCGTTCGGGGGCGTCGAGGGGGAAGGTCGTGAGCTGCCCGTCGGTCACCGCCACCAGGCGTTCGTCGAGGTCGTCGCGACGCAGCCCGATGATCGGGCGAGTGGTGCGCCACCGGGCCAGCTGGTGCAGGTCGGTGCCGTCGAGCACGGCGATCTCGCTCTCCGAACCGACGAAGACCCGGTCGCCGTCCGCCACCGCGGCGAGGCCGTAGGCGCCCGGCGACGGGAAGTCACCGGTCGCGACGACCTCGAGGGTGTCGGTGTCGACCACGGCCCCGTGGCCGGCGGCTTCGGTCACCCAGAGGCGGCCACCGCCGGGGGCCACGGCCAACGCCGCAGGAGTGTCCCAACCGAGGGGCTCGGGCAGATCGAGGCAGAAGGCCCAGCCTTCGTCCAGGTTCAGGACGTGGATGAAGGACGTGGCCCGCCCGTCGACCTCCTGGGTGTAGAGCGTGTAGACGGTGCTGCCGTCGGGGGCCCACACCTGGGTGCGAGCCGTGCCGCCCATGCGCTCCTGGCGCTCGTCGGCGCTGTCCTGGCCGTAGACGCCGCCGATCTCCCCCGACTCGAGGTCGAGGCGGTTGACCTGGTACTCGGTGGGGTTGCCGGCGGGGGTGTAGCTGAGGACGAAGAGCCCGCTGCCGTCGGTGCTGAAGGCCTCCGGCTCCACGCTGCCCGGGAGGGGGTAGGTGTGCACGGTCCCGTCGGGGGCGACGACGCTCACCGGGCTCTGGGCCCGGGCGACGGGATAGATGAGGCCGGTCACCGGGACGTCGGGCGGTCCGACGGCGACCCGGCCGTCGGCGGCCACGACCCGCAGGCTGGCGGGCTCGTCCAGGCGGACCCGGGCGATGGGACGGCCGTCGACGGGGTCCAGCCAGGTCAGGCGGGTGGAGCCGTCGGCCCGGATGACACCCCGGACCACCACCGAACCGTCCGGGGACGCCTTCGCCCCCGGTGCCTCGAAGGCGACGGTGCCGCTGGCTGCCTCGACGGAGGCGAGGCCGGTGGCCGTGGGCAGCAGGAGTGGGCCGCCCGCGGGGATGGTGGCCGCCGCGGCGGGGGCGCCGGTGGGATCGGCGTCGCCACAGGCGGCCAGGACCAGCAGCGGGACGCCGAGGAGGATGGCCAGGAGGGCGGGATGGCGGGTTCGGTGTCGCACACCCCGTGAGACGCCGCCCGACGGTCCAGGGTTCACCGAACCATTCCGCCCGTGCCGTCGTCTCAAACCCCGTGGACGTCGGACCGGGCCCGAACGGGTGGACGCCGCCCGTTGGCCGCGAGTAGGCCGGGTCGGGTGGAGGAGCCGGATCCGGTCCTGGTCCGGGCTGCGGCCGAAGGTGACCTGGACGCGTTCGACGCGCTGGTACGCCTCTACCAGCAGCCGGTCTGGCGCTTCCTGTGCCACCTCGTGGCCGATCCCGCGCTGGCCGAGGACCTCGCCCAGGAAACCTTCCTGCGGGCCTACCGGAACCTCGGGACCTTCGCGCACCAGTCCCGGTTCTCGACCTGGCTGTTCCAGATCGCCCGCAACGCCGGCATCGACGCCCTGCGCCACCGTGAGCGGGGAGCCCGCCTGCTCGAGGTCGTCCCCGTCGCCGACTCCCGGCCCTCGCCGGAGGCCGGGGCCGAGTTGGAGGCCGGCCTCGCCGCACTCAGCTCGAAGCTGCGCGAGGCCCTGCTCGTGGTCGAGGTCCTCGGTTACCGGTACCGGGAGGCCGCGATCATCCTCGGGGTGCCCGAGGGCACGGTGAAGAGCCGGGTCCACCAGGCCCGGGTGCGCCTCGTCGACTGGATGGACGACGAGGCCGACGACGCCGGGCGGGCGGCCCGATGATCTGCACCGAGGCCCGCACCTGGGTGTCCGAGCGCCTCGACGGCGGCGATCCCCCCGCCCTGTCCGAACACCTCGACGGGTGTGCCGACTGCCGCCACTTCGTCGACCGGACCGAGGCCCTGCGTCGTTCGCTCCGCTTCGAAGCCGTCGGCACCGTCCCCGACATCGCCGGCGCCGTCCGCGCCCACCTCGAAGCCGACCGTTCTGGAACCTGGATCTCGCGGCCGACCACAAACGACAGGTTCCAGAACGAGGGGCGGGACGGGAGGCGGGGGCACCGGTCGACGATCGCCGTGGCGGCGGCGGCGTTGGTCGCCGGGGTGCTGATCGGGGTGAACCTGGTCGGCGTGGGCGACGACCGGCCCCGACCGGTCGCCGCCGAGAGCCTTCCGGCCCGGGTCGCCTCGGCCCAGGCCTCGATCGACGGCCTGCACGCCGACCTGCGCCTGGTCGAGCGGGGCTGGAACCCGGCTGTTCCCGAGCGTCGCTACCAAGGCACGCTGGACTACCGGGCCCCCGAGTCCCTGACCCTCCAGTGGCAGGACCAGACGACGTATCCGAGCGGGACTTGGCGGCCCAACGACGTCAGCTTGCGCACCGACGGGGCGGCATGGGTGTCGACCGGTGTACCCGACTGCCGGTCCTTCGCCCAGCCCGACTGCTCGCTGCCGCCCCGAGAGCGATCCGAGACGGGTCGTCCGCCTTTCGCCGACAGCACCCCCGTGCCCCTCGAGCTGGTCGTGCCGGTGCGCAGCTTCACCTCGGCCGACACCGCGACCGTGGTGGGCGAGGGCTCGGTCGCCGGGCGTCCGACCATCGAGGTGACGGTGGCGGCGGCCCAGGTCGGTCCCCTGCTGGACAGCCTCCGCCCGGCGGGGAACCTGCGGGCGGTGCACCCCACGGACCGGGTCGAGCTGTCGCTGGACGCCGAGCGGATGGTGCCCCTGCGGCTGCGGGTGCGGGCGTCGGCCGATCCGGCCCGCCAGGCCTGGGCGGTGCAGCAGGGCTACGCCGACCAGCCCGGCCTGGTCGTGCTGGCCATGGACGTCGTGGGCCTGGACTTCGCCGTCCCCCCCGCGGGCCGGTTCGCCCCGCCTGCCGGGGCCGTGGTGGCCGACGCCGGCTTCCGCGAAGGTGACCCGGGCCTCGACCTGCAGCCGACGGCCCCGGAGGGCTTCGAGGTGGCCCGGATCGGGCGGATCGAGGGCCCCACGCCGACGGGGGTGTGGTCGTGGAGCGACGGTCGGGCCTGGGTCCGGCTGCAGGCCACCGAGGCGTGGACCGGACCCCGCCTCTTCGGTGACCTCGGGTCCCTGGTGCGTCCGCAGGCTACGGCCGGTGGCCAGGCCTATGTCAGTCCCGACGGCCGGCAGGTGGCCCTGCACGGCGCCTCGGTGGACCTCGTCGTAGACGGCTCGGTGGCCACCGGGACGCTGCTCGCCGTGCTCGACGACCTCGAGGTGGCGTCGGTGCCTCTGCCCCCTGACTGGCCCGAACAGCGCTCGGCCTCGCCGGCGGGCATCCGACGGGCGCTGCCGGGCGCGCTCGGCCTGGCGGTGCCCGGCTTCGAGCAGCCTGCCGGTCGTCTGGACGGTGACGCCGCGGTCCTGTTCACCGCCGGGGCGGGTGACCGCCGGTTGCTGTTGGAGCAGGCCCCAGGGACGCGGATCCGCCCGCCGACCGAATCGTCCTACGAGACGGTCGGGGTTCGCGGGGTCGAGGCCCGCTACACCCCCGGCGCCGATCGGCTGGAGTGGGTGGAGGACGGCCTCGTGCTGTCACTGCGGGGCACGGGACTGACCCGGGCCGAGCTCGTGTCCGTGGCCGACCAGCTGGAGCCCCTGTGAAGCGGGCCGCCCTCGTCGGGCTCTGCCTGCTGGTCGGGCTGGCCGTGGGCCTGGGCGGAGCGCTGGCCCTGGGCGACGACGCCGATCCGACATCGGTCGACTCCGCCGCCCCGTCGACCACCGTCGCGTCGACGACGGCTCGGCCGCCGCCGACCACTGGCCCGCCGTCGACGCCCGCACCTGGCCCGCCCCCACCGAGTGTCCTGCTGGCCTGGACCGCCGGCGGCCTGCCGAGCGGGTTTGCCGACGCCCTGGGCGTCCTGCCCGCGGTGGTGGACGAAGCCGTGGTCCGGGGCGACCTGCGAGGCCTGATCGAGACCGACGACGGCCGGGGGAACACGGTGGACCGGGTCGAGCCGGGCTGGGAGATCCCTTTCGACGTGCTCGCCCTGGACCCGGCGCAGTTCGGTTCCTTCGTGACCGCGCCGGTGCGGCGGGTCCTGCGCCGACTGGGGCCGGACGAAGTCGTCCTCAGTGAGACGTCGGCGGGAGTGCGCCGCCTCGATGTCGGCGGGCGGATCCAGCTGGAGTCCGGCCCGAGCTTGCGGGTCGTCGGGATCGTGCCCGACGTGAGCGTGGCCGGCGCCGAGGCGGTGGTCACGCCGTCGACGGGCGCGGCCATCGGCGTGACCACCGAGCGCTACGTGCTGCTGCACCACCGGGGCGGTCGGGCCCGGGTCGACGACGCGATCCGGATGCTGGCCGGCGAGCCGGTGCGCACCCGGGCGGGCGGGGAGACCCCGTTCCTCCGCCACGCCGACGGCGTCCTCCCCCAGGCCCTCATCAAGGCCCAGTTCGGCGAGTTCTCGTACCGGGACACCGGCCCGGGCCCGGTCACCCTCGACCCGGCGTGGGTGGCGGCCAACATCGTCCAGACCGACCTCCCCGTCCTGGGCCCGACCACGTGTCACCGGACACTGCTGCCCGCGCTCCAGGGGGCGCTCCGGGACCTGGTGGCGGCCAATCTGGCCCACCTGGTCGCCAGCTTCGAGGGGTGCTTCAACGCCCGCACGATCGCCGGGAGCACCCAGCTGTCCCGTCATGCCTGGGGAGCGGCGGTCGACCTGAACTTCTCCTCCAACCCGACCGGTGTGGGGTCGATGCAGGACGCCCGTCTGGTCGACATCTTCGAGCGATGGGGCTTCGGCTCCGGTGACTTCTGGCTGGTCCCCGACAGCGGCCACTTCGAGTACATCGCCCCGCCCTCGCCGGGGTGAGCCCGGGCGGACAGACACGACGCGTAGGGTGCGGCCGGTGAGGCGGGGGATCGGGGGGACGGGGGCCGGACTCGTGCTGTTCGGCGCCCTGATGCTGAGCGGGGCGCCGGCGGCGACCGGCCAAGCCGCCCCTCCGGGCAGGACGGACGAGGTGCCCCTGTCCATCCAGGTCCGCCAGCGGGCGGCCCAGCACCCCGAGATCGCCGAGACGCTGGCCACTCTGGCCGACGCCACCGAAGCGGGCCCGGCCGGTTCAGGGGGCGAAGGAGCCGGCCGGACGCTCACGGTGACCCCGGACACCGGCCTCGTCCACGACCAGACGGTGACCCTGCGAGGCCAGGGGTGGGCGGCCCACGACGAGCTCATCGCCCTGCAGTGCGCGCCGGGGCCCTTCGACTTCTTCACCTGCGAGGTGCTGACCGACTTCGACGCCCGTCTCCCTCGGGCGGGCCCGCAAGGACGCTTCAGTACGACCGAGGCGGTCGAGGTGATCCTCGACACCGAGGACGGCCCTGTCGACTGCCGGCTCGTGACCTGCCGGATCGGCGTCGGCAGCGACGTCACCGGCACCGTGCGCTTCGCCGACGTCACCTTCGACCCGGGCGGCCCCGATCCGACCCGCTACAGCGTGTCGGCCGCACCCGACACCGGCCTGGTCGACGGGGACGTCGTCACGGTCTCCGGCCGCGGCTTCCCTCGATCAGTCGATGACTTCGGCGTCGCCACCGTCACGCCGTGCCGAACCCCGCTCACGGGCCCTGGCGACTGCGACCTCGGTGAGCGGCAGTACGTCGAGGTCCTGGCCGACGGCTCGTTGCGAGGGACCGTCGTGGTCGGTGCGGTCCTCGCCCTCGACGGTGGCCCCTATGACTGCCGCACCGGGACCTGCGCCCTCATGGCGCAGCCCGACGACTTCTTCGACGAACTGGGCGAGCTGTCGGAAGCAGGCCTCGCCCCCATCGCCTTCGATCCTGGTGGCGCATTGCGCCCGCCGCCCACGTTGACGGTGGATCCGAGCACCGGGTTGCGGGACGGCGATGCCGTCGAACTCCACGGCGCGGGCTTCGACCCGGGACGCGGTTTCCAGGTCGCGCAGTGCCGGGCCGGGGCGACGTCCTTCCAGGACTGCCTGGGCAACCCGATCTACTTCGGCTGGTCGGACAACGACGAGATCGTCGGGTCTTTCGGGCTCCGGGCCCGGTTCCGGGACGGGAACGGCCATCTCGTGGACTGCCGGGTCGAGTCCTGCTCGATCGTGATCGGCCACGGCGACCTGGGGCGACACGCCGAAGCCGTCGTGGCGTTCGACCCCGACGCCCCGTTGCTCGACCCGTCCATCACGGTGAGCCCCTCGACCGGCCTGAGTGACGGCGACGTGGTGACGGTGGTCGGAACCGGCTGGCCCGACGACGGCTGGGTGTCCAGTGTCGAGGTTCTCCAGTGCCCCGCTGATGCCTTCGACTCGTTCGACTGCCTTCCCGCGGAGGTGACGACAGTCGGTCCCGTCGGTGCGGTCGAGGCCGTCCCGTTGCCGGAGACCGTGGACGAGGTCAGGGAGGAGATGGCCTTCGAGACGACGCTAGAAGTGCACACCGTCCTGGACCTTGAATTCGGCGGGGTCGTCGATTGCCGGATGGAGGACTGCATCGTCCTCGCCGAGGACTTCGGCGGCGAGCGCTCCGCCCGGGTCCCCATCAGCTTCCTGGTCGGGCCGATTGCGGCCAGCCCGCCGTTCACGGGCTGACGGCTCGGATCAGGGGACGATGGTGGCCGTCGGCGCGTTGGCCGCGGGGTCGAGGCTCCCCCCAGAACCCTCAATCGTCGGGTAGCTCCGGGGCCCACGGGGCGCCGTTGATGTGGCTGCCGCCGTCGACGAAGAGGGTGTTGCCGGTGAGGTAGCGGCTGTCATCCGCGGCCAGGAAGACGGCGACCGGGGCGATGTCGGTGTCGGGATCGCCGAGGCGGCCCATGGGGTTGGCGGCGTCGGCCATCTGCTCGAGCTCGGGGTGCTCGGCGAACACGGCTCGGGACGCCGCCGTCTTGGCGCCCGGGCAGATGACGTTGGCGGTGATGCCATGGGGCGCCCACTCGCGGGCGGCCGTCCGGGTCAGCGCCCGGAGCGCCTCCTTGGCCGAGTTGTACTCGGCGGTGCCGACGTGGGCGTTGACCCCGTTGAGGGAGCAGAGGTTGATGATCCGGCCCCGACCCTGGTCCCGCATCACCGGGAAGGCGGCCTGCATGGCCCACACGGGGCCGTAGAACCCGACGGCGAAGCCGTGCCCGAAGAGGTCGTCGCTCTTGTTCTCGACCTTGCTCAGGCGACCGCCACCCCAGGCGTTGTTGACCAGGACGTCGACGGTCCCCCAGGTGGCCACGGCGTCGGCGATCATCGCCTCCACGTCCTCCTTGCGGGAGACGTCGGTGTGGAGGAAGCGGGCCTCGCTCCCGAGGGCGTCGACCGCGGCCTGGCCGGTGGCCTCGTCGCGCTCGGCCACGAGAACCCTGGCCCCTTCGGCCACGAAGGCCCCGGCGATGGCCCGGCCGATCCCGTCCCCGGCACCGGTGACCACCGCCACGCGTCCGTCCAGCCGTCCCGTCACGTCCACCCCCGTCCTCGACCGGTGCCCAGCCTCGCGCGTCAGGGCAGCGCGGGGATCTCGTCGGCCTCCAGCCAATCGGTGAAGAAGGCGTCGAGGTCCTGGCCGCTGACCTCCTCGGCCAGGGCGATGAACTCGTCGGTGGTCACGTTCTGGTGTTCGTGCTCCGCCGTCCAGCGCTGGAGGATGGTGAAGAAGTTCTCCTCGCCGACCGTCTTCCGCAGGGCGTGCAGGGTCAGCCCACCTCGCTGGTACACGGCCTCGGCGAACCAGCGGTCGACGCCCGGATCCAGGATCGGCTCTTCGTCCACCCCGACGATGGAGTCCCGCCGGTTCTCGGCGTCCACGTCGATGTCGTAGGCGGGGTTCGAGGCGTCGAACCAGAGCATCTCGGCGTAGCTGGCGAAGCCCTCGCTCAGCCAGATGTCGGACCAGCGGGTCGGGGTCAGCGAGTCGCCGAACCACTGGTGGGCCAGCTCGTGGGACCGGAACTGCTCGATGCCGGCGACGTCGATGCCGAAGGTCGAGCGGGTCTGGGTCTCGAGGGCCAGCCCGGTGTCCACGGGCACGACGATGGCGCCGTACTCGTCGAACGGGTAGGGCCCGAAGACCTCCTCGAAGGCCTCGATCATGTCGTCGGCGTCGGCGAAGTCCCCCTCGAGGCGGTCGGCATCGGCCTCCGGGTAGAAGCTGACGAGGGGCAGGCCACTCCCGGTCTCCTCCTCGACCATGCGGAAGTGGTCGATGGCGACGGTGACCAGGTAGGTGGCGATGGGGTCGTCCTCCTGCCAGGTCCAGGTCACATCGCCGCCGCCCCGCTCGCGGCCCGCGAAGTCGCCGTTGGCGGCCACCGTCCAGCCCCGGGGCACGGTCACCTCCAGGTCGACCGTCGCCTTGTCCGAGGGGTGGTCGTTGCTCGGGAACCAGGTGGCGGCCCCGTCCGGCTCGCCGATGACGTAGGCCCCGCCGTCGTCGGTGGTCAGCCAACCTGTCGGGAACCCGGCGCTGATCACCGGCTCGGGCACGCCGACGTACGCGATCTCGGACTCGAACTCCTCTCCCTCGGCGATGGGCGCGGCGGGCTGGATGCGGACGTCGCGCCCGTCGACGTCGAACTCAGCCGGCTCGCCGTCGACCTTCACGTCGCTGACGTCGAGGGCCAGCAGGTCGACGGAGAACTGGTCGAGGTCGACGTCGGCCACGGCGGTCATCGTGGTCACGCCGTCGATCGTCCCGGCCTCGGGGTCGTAGCGGAAGGCGATGTCGTAATGGGTGGCGTCGTACCCGGTGGCGCCGCTGTCGGGGGCGTAGGGGTCGCCGACCGAGTGGGCCGGGGGGTCGGGCTGACCGTCGGCTTCGGGATCCGGGGCCTCGGTCGTGGTGGTCGTCGTGTTCGGCGCCGCGGTGGGCTCGGCCGCGGCACCGTCGTCGTCGTCGCTGCCACCGGCCAGGGCGTAGCCCGCCAGGCCGACGATGAAGAGCAGGAACACCGCACCGATGGCGAGGGCAACGCCCCGACCCAGCCGGCGGGGGGCGGGATCGTCCCCGGGCGGGGGTGGGGCGTCGGTCACTCGGAGACGTCGACCTCGGGGCGGTCGTCAGAGGTGTCGTCGCCCTGGCTGGCGAGGGCGAGGGCACCGAGGCCGAGGATCAGCAGCAGGAACACCGCGCCGATGATGAGGGCGACGACGCGGCCCATCTCACGGGGGTCGGCGTCACCGGGCGATGGAGCAGCGTTGATGTGGGTCATAGGTGTCGGATGACGAGTATGGCGATGTCGTCGGCCGGAGCGAAGTCGGCGTGGTCGACGGCAGCCTGGACGAGCTGGTCGGCCGTCTTCGCGGCGTGCTCGTCGACGCAGGCGTCGAGCACCTCGACCAGCCGCTCCTCGCCGAGCATCTCGCCTTGTGCGTTGCGGGTCTCGGTGACGCCGTCGGTGTAGAGAGCCAGGGTCTCGCCCGGGGCCAACCGGAGCTCGACCTCGTCGAAGCTGGCGTTGGTGTAGATGCCGAGCAACGTGCCTGGGCAGTCGACCAGGCGTGTGCCCTGGCGGCTGATCAGGACAGGCGGGGGATGGCCGCCGCTCGCCAGGTTGACGTCGACCCCGTCGGCGTCCGGGGTGAGCCGGGCGACGAGAGCCGTGCAGAAGCGGGTGTCACCGCGCTCCAGGAGCGCGGTGTTGATCACCTCGAGCAGCTCGGCCGGGCTGTCGACCCGGGGGGCGAGGGCTCGGGCGGTGTAGCGGACCTGCGACGTGATCGCCGCCGCCTCGGCGCCGGTGCCGCACACGTCACCGACCAGAGCGAGCCAGCAGCCGGGCTCGACCTCGAAGAGGTCGTAGAAGTCCCCGCCGACGACGAGGCGCGAGCCCCCCGGCTCGTAGCGGCAGGCGATCTCGAGACCGGGGACGTGGGGGAGCCGGGGCGGCAGCAGGCTCTGCTGCAGGGCTTCGGCCACCGCCCGCTCCCGCTCGAACAGGGCGGCGTTGGCCACGGCCAAGCCGATGTGCCGCCCCAGTTCCTCGACGAAGCGCTGGTCGTCGGCGTCGTAGGCGCCACCTCGGTGGGTCAGGGTCATGGCCCCGACCACCGACCCGCGCCCGATGAGGGGCACGATCAGGGTGGACGACGGCGCCAGCCGATCGAGCAGGTCGGCGGGCACGTCCTCGGGCAGGCCCGCGCTCATCTCGGCGACGCCGATGTCGCCGTAGGCCTGGGTCTCCCCGGTGCGGATGGCCGCCATCGGCCCCGCCGCCACCAGCTCCAGCGGGACCACGTCGTGGAGGCGGGCCACGTCGGCTTCGAACTCGGCGGTGACGTAGGCCTGCCCCAGCCGCTCCAGGCGCCCGTCCCGGACGAGGTCGATGACGCAGGCGTCGGCGACGCGGGGGACCAGCAGGTGGCAGAGGTCGTCGAGCGGGGTCGGGTAGTCCAACCACCGGGCCAGGAGCGCGGTGCCGTCGTTGATCAGGCGCAGCCGACGCTCGGCCCGTCGGTCTCGTTCCTGGGTGCTCACCCGGTGCAGGTAGGGGCCGAGGTGGGCGCCGATCCCCGCCAGCACCGTGACGTGCTCGGGTTCGATGGCCTCGTCCCGCGACCGGAACATCTCGATGACGCCGACCATGCGGCCGTCGTTCTCGACCGGAAAGGCGAACCCCGACTGCAGCCCGGCCACCCGAGCCGCCTCCTGACGGGGAAAGCCGCGGTCGTCGGCCAACCGGCCCACCTGGAACGGGGCCCCGGTGGCCCACACCCGACCGGGCACGCCCTCGCCGGGGAGGAGGTCCGTGGCCCTGGTCACCTCTTCGAAGGCGTCGTGGTCGGCCCCACCCGCGGTCCAGAGCGCCAACGCCCGCAGGCGGCCCCGGCTCTCGTCGACCACCCAGAGGTTGACCACGTCCCAGTCGAGGCGCTCGCCGATGGCCCGCAGCAGGCGGTCCACGGCCTCTTCGACGGGCAGTTCCTGGGACAACACCGAGACCAGCTCGAGGGCTACCGCGTTGACGGCTTCGTGGGGCGCGTCCCGGGGGCGGATGAAGGCGAGGACCAGGTCCCGACCGTCGGGGCCGTCGATCGGGTTCAGGACCATGCCGACGGGCACCTCGTCACCGGATGAGGTCAGCGCGGGCAGGCGGAGATAACGCCCGTCGAGGTGCTCGTCGTGACCGTCGGCCCAGCGCTGGAACGCGCTGCGGTGGGCGCTGGCCAGACGGCGGGGGACGAGGGTCAGGATCGACTGGCCGACCAGGTCGCCCGCGGTCCAGCCGAGGAGCTCGGCGACGGCGTCGTTGGCGTAGACGATCGTGCCCTCGCGGTCGCCGACCACGCTCGCGACGGTCAACCGATCGAGCAGCGACCGCCACGAGGCGAGCGTGGGCGGGTCGACGTCCGTGATCAGCGAAGAGTACCCCGGTGCCATCACCCGGGGCCTGGCGGAAGCCACCATGGAGGCATGCCCCGATCTCGCATGCTCGTGACGGCCCTGGTGTCGTCCGCCCTGCTCCTTGCCGCGTGCGGCGACGACGGCGGTGACACGGCGTCGACGACAACGACGACGAGCACCGTTCCGTCGCCGACGATCGGAGCGTCAGGGTCGTCGACGACGCTCGGCACCGTCCCCGCGAATGCCGTGGCCGCCGCGGTGTTCTTCGGTCGGGACGGTCTCGTGGCCACGGCCGGGCGGGCGGTCGAGGCCCCCGCCGTGGCCCGCGGCGCGCTGACCGCGCTGCTCGACGGGCCCACGGCGTTCGAGGAGGGCCTGGGTATGTCCAGCGCCATTCCCGAGGGGACCCGGCTGCTCGACATCGAGGTGGTCGACGGCGTGGCCACGGTCGACCTGTCCGGCGAGTTCCTGGACGACCTGGGCGACGACACCGTGCTCCGAGTGGCCGAGGTGGTGTTCACCCTCACGCAGTTCCCGACCGTGGACCGGGTGACCATTCTGGTCGAGGAGACCCCGACCCCGACCGTCGGCTTCGACGCGGTCCCGGTCAAAGACGTCGACCGGGCGGACTTCGAGGCGGTGACCCCACTCATCCTGGTCGAGTCGCCCACGCCTGGTGCGGCCGTCTCGGCGCCGGTCCAGGTGTCCGGCATCGCCAACACCTTCGAGGCCAACGTGCAGTACGAGGTGACGGGCCCGGACGGCGCCGTGCTCGACGACGGCTTCACGACGGCATCGGCGGGAACCGGAGCCTGGGGCACCTTCTCCTTTGCCCCCGACCTCCCCCCGGGCGACGCCGTCATCAACGTCTTCGAGGAGAGCGCCGAGGACGGCAGCCGCGTCAACGAGTACGCGGTGCCCGTCGCCGTCAGCTGAGCCGTTGCCCCGGATATGGGGGTCTGGCTCCCCCATCGCTCGGGTAGAGGGGGACACAGCGACGGCCTGAAAGGAAGTCTCAACCATGAACCTGTTGCTGTTCATCCTCGCCGCGATCCTCGTGATCGCCGGCGTCATGTCCATCATCCGCCACCAAGTCCTGTGGGGCATCGTCCTCATCGTGGTGGGCTTGCTGGTCGGCCCGGGTGGGGCCAGCGTCTTCACCTGACTCGACCTGTACGCCACGAAACCGGCCGGCCCTCCAGGGGCCGGTCGGGTCGCGTCCGAGGGCCTACCGTCTGGGTGATGTGGCCCGGTTTCCACGCCCAGCAGCGCCCTGATCACCCCGCGGTCGTCATGGCCGGTTCGGGGACCGTGGTCACCTACGCCGAGCTGGAGGAAGGCTCCCGTCGGTTGGCCCGGGTCTGGGAGGCCGCCGGGCTCGGGTTCGGCGACCATGTCGCGTTCCTGATCGAGAACCAGGCCCGCTTCTTCGAGGTCAGCTGGGCGGCCCAGCGCTCCGGCCTCTACTACACCGCGGTCAACACCCATCTCACGCCCGAGGAGGTCGCCTACATCGTGGGCGACTGCGACGCCCAGGCCTTCGTGACCACGGCGGCGATGGGCGGGGTCGCCGGACCGCTGGTCGCGCGGCTGCCCGAGACGGTGACGTCCCGGCTGGTCATGGACGGCGCAGTGGCCGGCTACGACGCCTACGAGGACGCCCTGGCGTCGGAGTCCGGCGATCCTCGGGACGACGAGATCGAGGGCCACGCCATGCTCTACTCGTCGGGGACCACCGGGCGGCCCAAAGGCGTCCGGTTCGCGCTCCAGCACAAGCCGTTGGGGGAGCCCGGTCTCGCCGTCGAGGGCTTCCGGGTGTACGGGGTCGGCGAGGAAACCGTCTACCTGTCGACCGCGCCGTGCTACCACGCCGCCCCGTTGTAGTTCTGCATGGCCGTGCATCGGCTCGGGGGCACGGCCGTGGTGATGGAGACCTT
>DATDAH010000287.1:0-2821 GCA_036525535.1 Acidimicrobiales bacterium | reverse complement strand
CGCACCGATCGTGCGGGTGATCGCCACCATCGGCCTCCTCGGCCTTCTCCAGGCGGTGGTCCTGAAGCGCTACGGCGCGGCCAACCAGCCGGTCGACCCCTATCTCCCCGACGACCTCTACGACTGGGGGGGCATCGTCGTCCAGCAGGAGCGGATCTACCTCGTCGCCATCACAGTCGTCGTGACGATCGCGCTCTGGGCCTGGACCCGATACACCCGGGTCGGCCTGGCCATCAACGCCAGCGCCCAGAACGAGCGGGCGGTGCAGACCCTCGGGTGGTCCCCTGACCGCCTGGCCGCGCTCACCTGGACGATCGGCGGGATGCTCGGCGGGTTCGCCGCCGTCCTCGCCGCGCCGCTCACCGGCCTGTCGGCGGCCACGTTCACGATCGTGGTCACCGTGGCCGGGCTGGGGGCCGCCTTGCTCGGCGGCTTCCTCTCGTTCCCGCTCACCCTGGTCGGCGGCCTGATCATCGGCGTGGGCGAGGCGATGGCCACGCTCTACAAGGCCGACATCGAGGACTTCTTCCACCAGGACCTCATCTCCGGGCTCAGCCGCGCGCCGGCGTTCCTCGTGATCTTCCTCGTGGTGGTCGTCCGGGGCCGGGGGCTACCCCTGCGCTCGCACATCGCCGAACGGCTGCCTCGGCTCGGGACGGGCGAGATCAGCATTCGGGGGCTTCTCCTGGCGTCGGCGATCGTGCTCGCCCTGCTCTTCGGAGTGATGGACGAGTCGTGGGCCCAGGCCACCTACATCTCGGTGGCCACGGGGGTGATGGTGCTCTCGATCGTGGTCCTGACCGGGTACGCGGGGCAGATCTCGCTCGCCCAGTGGGCCCTGGCCGGCATCGGCGCCCTGATCGCCGGTCGCTTCGTCCACGCCGACCTCCCCGTCGAGCTGGCGATCGTCCTCGGCGTCCTGCTGACGATCCCGGTGGGCCTGCTCTTCGCCGTCCCCGCCTTGCGGACCCGCGGGGTGAACCTCGCGGTGGTCACCCTCGGCCTCGGGTTCATCGTGTCGGAGGTGGTCTTCGCCAACCCCAACTACCTGGGCGACGCCCTCGACGGTGGCACCCGGATCGGCCAGGTGAAGCTCTTCGGGATGGAGGTCGACGCCGTCAACCACCCCCACGCCTGGGCCGCGGTCAGCCTCGTCGCCTTCGTGCTGCTGGGCCTGCTCGTCGCCAACCTGCGCCGCTCGCGCACCGGCCGTCGACTCATCGCCGTGCGGACGAACGAGCGAGCCGCCGCCTCCCTCGGCATCTCGGTGTTCGGCGTGAAGCTCTACGCCTTCGCCGTCTCGGCGGGCCTGGCCGCCGTGGCCGGGATCCTGATCGGGTTCCGGGGCCAGCTCATCACCTACACCGAGTTCAACGTCTTCGCCTCGATCAACAGCCTCGGGTACGCCGTCATCGGCGGCCTCGGCTACGTGCTCGGTGCCGCCTTCGCCGCCCCCAACGCGGTCGGGGGCCTCGGCACCCGGGTGATCGAGGACTGGATCGGCTTGGGTAACCAGTGGGATCTCATCCTGGGATCCCTGCTCGTGTTCCTGATCCTGATCGTGCACCAGAACGGCATCGCCGACCTCGCGGTCGCCCACGGCCGGGGCCTGTGGGAGCGGCTCCGCCTCGTGGCGGAGCGAGGCGAGCGCGAGCCCCTGCCCCGGGCCGAGGTCGAGCCGGTGGCGGGAGCGACGCTGTCGATAGAGGGCCTGACGGTCCGCTTCGGCTCGGTGGTGGCCGTCGCCGACGTGTCGATGGAGGTGCGCCCGGGGGAGGTCGTCGGCCTGATCGGGCCGAACGGCGCGGGCAAGACGACCCTCATCGACGCCGTGACCGGTTTCGTGGACGCCTCCGAGGGAGCGATCGCCCTGGACGACCGACGCGTCGACCGGATGAACGCCACGCAGCGGGCCCGGCTCGGCCTGCGGCGCTCGTTCCAGTCCCTCGAGCTGTTCGAGGACGTCAGCGTGGAGGAGAACATCCGGGCGGGCAGCGACCAGCGGACCTCGAGGCTCTCGTGGGTGAGCGACCTCTTCTGGCCGGGCCGCCACGACCTGCCGCCCACGGCGGTGGCCGCCGTGCTCGAGTTCGATCTCGAGCCGCACCTGGACCAGACCCCGGAGGAGCTGCCTTACGGCCGGCGCCGGCTCGTCGGCATCGCCCGGACCGTGGCCTCCGGTCCGTCGGTGGTCCTGCTGGACGAGCCCGCGGCGGGCCTCGACGAGAACGAGTCCGCGGACCTGGCCCGGCTCATCCGGCGGCTGGCCGACGAGCGCAACATGGCGGTGCTCCTCGTCGAGCACGACGTGGGCCTGGTGATGTCCACCTGCGACCGCATCGTGGTGATCGACTTCGGCCGGGTCATCGGCAGCGGCACGCCCGAGGAGATCCGCGGCGACCACGTGGTGCGGGATGCCTACCTCGGCCACCCCGCCGAGGTCGCGGAGGCGCACACGTGACCGACATCCTCATCGAGGCGAAGGGCCTGTCGGCGGGCTACGGCAAGATGGCCGTGGTCCGCGACGTCGACCTCCGCGTCGACGCCGGGGAGGTCGTGGCCGTCATCGGCCCGAACGGCGCGGGCAAGACGACGACCCTGCTCACCCTCGCCGGCGAGCTGGCGCCGCTGGAGGGGGAGGTCCACTTTCTCGGTACGCCGACCCGGTCGCCGATGCACGCGCGGTGCCGGAACGGCCTCGGTTACGTCACCGAGGAGCGCTCGGTGATCATGAACATGTCCGTCGCCGACAACCTGAAGCTGGCCGCCGTCGCCCCCACGGTCGCCTTCGGGTACTTCCCTGCGCTCGAGCCCATCATGG
>DATDAH010000286.1:0-8965 GCA_036525535.1 Acidimicrobiales bacterium | reverse complement strand
GGTGCGCTGGTCCCGACGGGGGTGTCGGCGATGGGCGGGGGCGGCGGGATCCGGGGAGCCTTTGCCCGCGCCGGGGTCGGCGGGGCGCCCGGCTTCGGGCCGCCCGTTCGCGGCCGGGAGCGACTGCCGCGGGAGCGGGGCGCGGGCCTGGGCTCGATGCCGAACTTGGCCGCGATCTGGGGGACCTGCATCGACACCCGGGTGACGGCAGCGATCAGCTCGTCGTTGGGCGACGCGGGCACGGAGGCCGGCTCCACCTGGGCGTGCACGGGCGAGAGGGCGAGGGCCTCGAGCACGGTGCTCCAGCGCTTGGAGCCGATCTGGTCGGTCAGGGCGGCGGCCGCCGCCGCCGTGAGGCGCTCGGCCAGATCGCGAGGAAGGGGCGTGCCGGCCTTCGGCGGGCGCGAGCTGACGTTCAGCGCCCTCACGACGCGGTCATCGGCCAGCAATTCGGCAATCTCGCCCAACCAAGCGGCCTGCTCCTTCTCGAGGCGGGCGACCAGGCCCGTGCGCAGCCGTTCGGCGAGCTCGCGGGAGGCCTCGTCCTTGGCGGCACTCTCGGCCTTCGTGACCACGGAGCGCAGGTCCCGCAGGTCGACGGTGTCGATCTGCTCGATGGCGGCCTCGGCCCGATCCTGCCATTCGGCGACGCGGGCCTTGGGGACGATCGTCTCGGCCATGGCCAGGAGGGCGTCGGCGTTCACCAGCGGGTTGCCTGCCTCCTTGGCCGCGGCGTTCTGCTCGTCGATGGCGGCCCGCACGGCGGGGATGCCGCCCTTCAGGACCTGCTCGGCGACCGGGCGCTGCTCCTCGGGCAGCTCGGCCAGGAGAGCCTGGCGGTGCTTGCGCCCGGCCCGGAGCCGAGGCGCCTTGGGCTTCGGGGGCAGTTTGGGCTTCTCGGGGCGCTCGAAGCGGGGGCGCTCCGGTCGGTCGTGGGGCTTGCGCTCCCGGCCACCGCCGGGCGCGCCCGGTCCACCGGGCCCACCCGCACCGCCACGGGGACCACCGCGACCACCCGGCCCACCGCGGCCGTCTCGATCGCCCCGACGGGGCTTGCGCTCCCGACGCTCGGGCTCCTTCGTGTAGTCCCGGGGGGGTGGGGGCGGTGCGCCGATGAACTCGATGACGTCGGGCGACTTCTTCTTCTCGGTCGGCGCCATCACGGCGACGATGGTGACGCCTTCCATGTCGTAGTCGGCATCGGCCTTGACGGTGTCGCCGACCTTCACCCCCGTCGGGAGCAGGGTGGCGTCGAGCACGCCCTTTGGCGCCTTGGCGCCCGCGGCCCGCCACGTGAGCGTCCCGTCCCCGCGGTCACTGGTGAGCTCGACATCGATCCGTCTGGACATACGGCGAACCACCGTATCGTCGGCCCGTGGACACGACCGTCCTGAAAATCACCACCGGCACCCGTCCTGTCCACGACTTGACGGCCGACGCCGCCCGATTCGTGAGCGGTCGGGGCGACGGCCTCCTCCACGTGTTCGCCCCCCACGCCACGGTCGGCCTGGCCCTGATGGAGACGGGCGCGGGATCCGACGACGACCTCGTGGACCTGCTCGAGCAGCACCTCGTACCCCGCGACGACCGTTACCGCCACGCTCACGGCAGTGCCGGCCACGGCGCCGACCACGTGCTCCCGGCCCTGCTGTCGCCATCGGTGAGCATTCCCGTCCTCGACGGACGGCTGGCCCTCGGCACCTGGCAGTCGCTCCTCCTGGTCGACACCAACCGGGACAACCCCCGCCGCGAGGTCCGGCTCAGCTTCCTCCAGGGGTGAACGGGATCTCCTGGCCGACGGGGCGAAAGGTGAGGCTGATCCGCGGGCCGGCGCGCGCCACCTTGGGCACCGCGTGGTCCCAGGTGCGTTGGCAGGTGCCGCCCATGACCAGCAGATCGCCCCGACCGAGGTCGTAGCCGATCGACGGTCCGCCGCCCTTGGGCCGCAACCGGAATGGCCGGCGTTCACCGACCGACACGATGGCCACCAGGCCGGTCAGCCGGTCCCGGGCGATCCGGTCGCCGTGCCAGGCCACGCTGTCCCGACCGTCCCGGTAGAGGTTCAGCCAGCAGGAGCCGAACGCGCCTCCATAGCGGTCCTCCAGCGCGGTGATGATCTCCGCCACGACCGGATAGTCCTGCTGGGCGGGCCCCGTGAGCGCTGCCGTCAGGCGGGGCTCGTCGACCTCCCGCTCGTACATCCAGACGCGGCGGTGCCGCCAAGCCAGTTCGTCGACCAGCCTCGTGAACAGGGCGTCGGCGCCCGCCAACCAGTCGGCGGCGTGATCGACCCACGCCCCCCGGCTGAGCGGGTGTCGGCGCACCGATGCCCCCGTGAGCGCAGGGGAGGGGTCCGACAGCAGCGAGCCCTGGAACGCCAGCACCTCGCCATCCTAGACGAACACCCGTTCGCTCCACCCAGGTGCAAGGCTCCGCGCATGACACCGAGAACGGTCGTCCGCATCGCGCTCGCCCTCCTGGCCGTCGTGGGCCTGCAGGTGGGCCTGTGGGCCGCCTTCGCCCCGCAGTCGTTCTACGACGACTTCCCGGGCGCCGGTCGCGTCTGGGTCAGCGTCGACGGGCCCTACAACCAGCACCTCATCCGGGACGTCGGGGCCCTGAACCTGGCGCTCGCCGTCGTGGCCATTGTGGCCTTTGTCACACTCTCGCGGGCTGCCGTGCTGGCCGCCGGGGGAGCGTGGCTGGCCTACGGCCTGCCGCACCTCGTCTACCACCTGCGCCACTTGGACCCCCTCGAGGGCGCCGACCAGGTCGCCGTCCCGGTGAGCCTGTTCCTGTCGGTCGTGCTCGGCGCCCTGGTGCTCTGGACGGGCTGGCGGAACCCGGGGGAGACCTTGTCCTGAGCGGATTTCGGGTCCAGGGGTCAACTTTACATAACGAGGATTACCGGCGGTCGGGCGGCATCACCGGTCGGTGACCGGTCGCACCTGTAGCCCCGCCAACGGGCCGCACGCCTCAACCAGGTGCTCCAGGGCGGCCAGGACGTCCTCGACGCCGGATGACTCGGCCAGGTCGACCTCCACGTCCTCCAGGGCAGCCGTGAGCGCGTACTGGGCGTCGGCCAACGCGTCGAGGGCTCCCTCCCGCACGATGACCTCGTCGTCGGCCAACCCGTGGCCGGTGGCCAATCGGCGGGCCCGGTACGCCGCCTGACGGCACGCGGGCCGGCAGTAGAGCCGGGGCCGGCCCCGACCGGTCCGCGACACCATCGGCGTACGGCACCACCGGCACTCCTGTCCCCTGGCTTTTTCCGTCACGTGACGATATTATGCCGTTCTGGCGCCTTCAGTCGGATCGGCGGACCCGATGGACGCGCCAGCCGGCCAGCCCGAAGCCGCCGAGGAGCGCCACGAACGCCAACCAGGTCCGGGCGCTGGCGCCGGACCCGTCATCGTCCTCCAACGGCGTCCGGGCCGCGGCCTCCTCACCGTCGACGTCCTCGGCCGTGTCGCCGTCGACGGGATCGGTGTCCTGACCACCCGGAGCGGTCCTCCCCTCCCCCGCGCCGCTGGTCGTCGGCGCCACGGTCGTCGACGAATCGCCCGGCGCGCTGTCCGGCGGCCCACCCGGCCCGGGACCGCCCGCCGGGCGGCCGGTGGAGCCGTTGCCGGGGCCGCCAGGCCGAGGGGCGGCTGTGGTCGTCGTGGTGGTCGTCGACAACGGCGGCTGCAGGGGGCAGATCGAGGCGAAGGACCGGAACCCCGGTCCGGCGCCGGACCCCCAGCGCCACCCCTCCACGTCGCCGTCCGTGACCTGGGCGCTGCCCGCGCCGACCGGCGAGTAGCTGAAGGCGCCGGCGCCGTCGTCCGCCCGGTAATAGGCCCAGTAGTTGGGGGCCTGACAGGTCAGGCAGGAGCTGTCGGCTGGGCAACCCAGCCCGTTCAGTCCGCAGACCGCACCACCGTTGCCCGAGAAGGAGCGCACGACCGGGGCCAATCCGGCCCGCTGCAGTGCGGTGATCCCGCTGATCGAGTCCTCGCTGAACGTCACGCAGCGGGTGACGACACCCGAGCCGGTGTCGACCACGATCGCCGCCCGATGGGTGGCCTGAGCCTCCCGCCCCGGGGCGCTGAAGGCCGACCCGACCATGCCGGCGACCGCCAGGACGCCCACCAGAGCCCCCAGGACGGCGGCCCGCACGGCGCGGGACCGGTTCACGGGAAGACCGAGAACAACAGGGTCGGCGGCGTGGTCGCCGTCAGCGGCCAGGCCTCGGGGGTGGCCACCAGGTTGAACATCCACTGGGCGAACTGGGCCCGGGTCACGTCGTCGTTGCCCCGGAAGGTGCCGTTCGGGAAGCCGAGCACGATGTCGTTGGCCGCCGCCCACGTCGCCGCGTCCCGGAACCAGGTCGTCGACCCGACGTCGGTGAAGCCGTGCGCGGGCAGGGTGCTCACGTCCGGTGAGCCCGCCGCGGCGTAGAGCCACGACACCGCCTGGGCCCGATTCAGGGTCAACCGGGGCCGGAACTGGTCACCGAAGCCGTTGGCGATCGTCCCGTTCGGGGCGCCGGCGACGAAGTCCACGCCGTCCTCGTACCAGACACCGTCCGGCACGTCGGTGAAGCCGTTGGGGGCTCCGCCAGGGCTTCCGAACATCTCGTTCAGCCACATCGCGGCCTGGGCCCGGTTGACCCGGCCCGCGGGACGCAGGTCGCCGTTGATGCCACCCACGATCTGGGCGTCGTCGACCCAGCGGGCGCCGTCGTCGTACCACGCGGCCACCGGCACGTCGGCGAAGTCCGACGCCGGCAGGCACCGACGCTCGACGCTCGAAGCCGGCGGAGCCACTGGGAGCCAGTCGGCCCCCGGGTCCTGGTCCAACAGCAGGGCCTGCACGGCCTGGCTGGTGGCAAACGTGTTCACGCCGAAGCCGTCGTTGGGGCTGGTGAAGCGACCGTCATCGGCCGGGGGGGCCGTGAGCTGCTGGGACTGCAGCCAGGCCACCGGATCGTGGGCGAGATCGTCCAAGCCGCCGCCCAGGGCGGTGACCGCGAACATGGCCAGCGCGGTGGCGTTCGGGTCGTCCGAGCCGAACGAGGCCCATGAGCCGTTGTCCTGTAGGCCGCCGAGCACGAAGGTCTCGGCCGCCTCGAGGACGGGGTCGCTGGGGTCGATGCCGGCGGCCACGAGGGCCATCACGGCGAACCCTGTCGTGTCGAGGTCGGCCGAGTTCGCCCCCGCGGGATCTCCGTCGAAGCTCCAGCCCCCTCCCGTCGCCTTCTCCGCCTCACACACCACCTGCAGGTCCGCCTGGTGGACGTTCTGGCCCATCAGCGACTCAGCCAGCCGGGCGAACAGGAACGAGTTGAAGAGCGCCGGTGCGTTCTCTTCGAGGCCGGCGGTCAGGTCGACGCCGGCACCAGGGGCGTCGTCGTCACCCGGGTCGAAGTCGGTCGGGTCGAAGCCCAGCGGCACGGCGACCTGGAGGATGAGCTTCGCCTCCTGGCCGATGAGGGGCGGGTCGGTGAGCTCGCCGTCGACCCACGCGTCGACCCAGTCCAGCGCCGTGACGCCGGCGTCGTCCACCGCCTCGACGGCGGCCACGGCCGCCGACGTCGACCAGGTGGCCGTCGTCTGGGCGTTGGCCGCGATGGCCAAGATGGCGTCCGGGGTCTCGAACCCGTCGAATCCGGCGACCTCGAAGCCACCGTTCGCCTGCTGTCGGGTCGCCAGCCAGGCCACCCCGTCGTCGGTGACCGTGTCCGCACCGGCTGACGGCGCGACTGCGCCGACGAACAGGGCGGAGAGGAGGGAGCCGATGATGATCGGCCGAAGTACACGCATGACAAACCTCCGTGGGGCCCCGTTCCGCGGGGGCCCTCATGGGGGGCCACTCCCTGGGCGGCACCCGAAACGGGCGTCGGCGAACCGACGGGAGTGGCGGGCATCCTGGCTCACGGCCCGAGGGCCGCACACAGTTGCGGGTCAGCGTCGGTCTCGCACCGACTTCCCCCGTCCCGGCAGTGTTGCCACCGGGACCGCCCACGACCTCCGAGCCGATGGGCGACCGCTCCGCCGGGCACGGTAGGCGGGTCTCGGCCGGAGCGTCAACCGCCGCGAAGAGGCGGGCACGGGCGCCCCGCGGCATCCTCTTGCCGTTGAGCACCGTCCCCCGCTTCCACGCCGTGACCTGGCTGGCCTGGGCCCTGGCCGCCGTGGTCATCGTGCAGCTCGCCTCCAGTCCCCTGTACGTGACCCTGGTCCTGGCCGCCAGTGCCCTCGTGGCCGGCGCCCACCGCATCAGCTCGACGGGGGCATTCCGGCTGCTGGTGTTCGCCGGGATCGTGATGGCCCTCATCCGGGTCGTCCTCACCGCGCTGACCACCCACGCCGTCGGCACCGTGCTGTTCACGCTGCCCGAGGCCACCCTGCCCCGCATCCTCGGCGGTTTCACCATCGGTGGCACCATCGAGAAGGAGGTCGTGCTCCAGTCCCTGGCCGAGGGCTACGCCATCGTCGCCCTGCTCGGAGTATTCGGAGCCTTCAACAGCGTGGTGTCCCACCACGAGCTGCTGGGCAGCGCCCCCCGAGCCTTCCACGAGGCGGGGCTGGTGGTGACCATCGCCGCCGCCTTCGTTCCCTCGACCGTGGCCTCGTGGCAGGACGCCCGGGAGGCGGATCGGGCCCGCACCGGTGGGATCGTCCGTCGCCGGGGTCGCCTGGCCCGCACGGTCGTCCCCGTGCTCGAGACCGGCATGGAACGGTCGTTGCGCCTGGCCGACTCGATGGACTCCCGTGGCTTCGCCCGTCACCCCCCTGGTCCGGCCGACACCGCGTCGGCGTGGGGGGCGTTGCTGGCCCTGACGGCCCTGGCCGGCTCGTTTCTCGCGCTGGTGGGCCGACGATCGACCCTGGCCGCGGTCCTGGCCACGACGGGCGCCGTCGTGCTGGTGAGCGCGGTCGTCCTCGCCTCGAAGGCCTCGCCCCGTCAGCGCTACCGCCCCCGGGCCCTCACCGGGGAGGACCTGTTCATCATGGCGACGACCGCGCTGGCGTTGTCCCTGGTGGCCGTCGCCTCGGCAAGCGGCGAGGAATCGCTGACCTGGTCGGCTTCGCCCCTGCACTCGCCGGACCTGGCCCCCCTCCCCGCTCTCGGGATCCTCCTGCTCGCCGTGCCCGCTCTCCTCCCCACCCAGCCGGTTCAGGACCTCGAATCCCCTACCGCCACGGTCCCGAGCGCCGCCAGGACGATCCAGGAGGTGGCGACGTGAGTGCGGTCGTGACCTTCGCCGGGGTGGCCTTCGCCTACGCCGACGAGGACCCGGCCCTGGTCGACATCGACCTGACGGTCGCCGCCGGCGATGTCCTCCTGGTCGTCGGACCGTCCGGATCGGGCAAGAGCACCCTGCTGCGGGCCGTGAACGGCCTCGTCCCCCACGCCACCGGCGGCCACTTTCGCGGGACCGTCACCGTCGCCGGTCGCAGCACCCGCGACCACCGCCCCCGCGACCTGGCGGACACCGTCGGCTTCGTCCATCAGGACCCCGAGGCCCAGTTCGTCGTCGACGAGGTGGAGCACGACATCGCCTTCTCGCTCGAGAACCTCGGCATGGAGCCCGCCGCCATGCGCCGCCGCGTCGAGGAGGTGCTCGACGCCCTGGGCATCGCCCACCTGCGCCACCGCTCCCCCGCCACCCTCTCCGGCGGTGAGCGCCAGCGGGCCGCCGTGGCCGGCGCCTTGGCCGCCGCCCCTGACGTCCTCGTCCTGGACGAGCCGACCAGCGAGCTCGATCCGCAGGGGGCCGACGACGTGCTCGCCGCGGTGACCCGGCTGAACGCCGACCTGGGCACCACGATCCTGCTGGCGGAGCACCGCCTCGAGCGGGCCGCGCCGATGGCCGATCGGGCCGTCAGCATCGACCGTGGCCGCCTGCGCGGGCCCGAGCCGGTCCCCGCCCTGCTCGCCGACTACGACGGCGCGCCACCGGTCACCCATCTCGGCCACCTGCTGGGCTGGTCCCCTCCCCCACTGACCGTGCGCGATGCCCGCCATCTGGCCCAGGACACCGTGCTGCCCGCCCCCGCCGACCGCCCCGACCCTGCGGAGCCCGGCGAGACCCTGGTCGGGGCCCGTGGCGTCCGGGTTCGCCTCGGCCACCATCCGGCCCTGCGGGGGGTCGACCTCGACGTCGGCCGGGGCGAGGTCGTGGCTCTCCTGGGCCGGAACGGCTCCGGCAAGACGACGTTGCTGCGGGCGTTGGCCGGGCTCCTCGAGGTCGACGGTGGCAACGTCGAAGCCGGGGCCCGGATCGCCTACCTCCCCCAGGACCCCAACGCCCTGCTGTTCGCCCCCACCGTCCGGGCCGAGCTGGAGCACACGCTGCGGCTGTTGGCCCGCCGGGATCCCGAGGCCGTCGACACCTGGCTCCACCGCCTGGGCCTCACCGCCCTGGCCGACCGCCACCCCCGGTCATTGTCGGCGGGCCAGCGCCAGCGCGTCGCCATCGGGGCGGTGGCGGTGGGCGGGGCCGAGGTCCTCCTGCTGGACGAGCCCACCCGGGGCATCGACCCGCCGTCGGCGGCCGCCCTGGAGCACGCCGTGGCCGACCACGCGACCGGCGGTGGTGGGGTGGTCCTGGCCACCCACGACGTCGAGCTGGCGGCCCGCTGCGCCACTCGAGCCGTGGTCCTCGGCGACGGTGACGTGGTGGCTTCGGGGGCGGCCCGGGATGTCCTGGCCGGCTCGCTGTTCGCTCCGCAGGTTCTCCGGGTGCTGCCCCCCTACCTCACCGTCGCCGAGGTGGCGGCGGCGCTGGACCGGTGACCGCCCTCCCGCTCCCCCGGGCCCGCCTGGCCGGGCCACCCGCCGGCCTCTTCTACCTGCTGCTCGTGGTCGTCGGCCTGTCGGCCTTCCTCTATCCGTTCTGGATCCCCGCCGAGACGGCCTTCGCCGAAGCCCACGCCGCCGACGCGCCCTTCGTCGCCGCCGGGGTCGGCCTCCT
>DATDAH010000285.1:0-20132 GCA_036525535.1 Acidimicrobiales bacterium | reverse complement strand
TGGTTGGTCCCCGGCTTCCCGCCCGAACGGGGCGGCCGCAACGCCACCGCGGTCCAGCAGATGATCTACTTCGAGGTCTTCTCGGATCTCGGCATCCCCAGGACCGTCAACCCCCAGGGCCTGTCGATCGTCGCCGCCTCTCTCCTCGACTACGGCACCGAGGACCAGATCGAGCGCTGGGCCCTGCCCACGCTGCGGGGTGAGCTGGCCTGGTGCATCGGCATGAGCGAGCCGGGCGCCGGCAGCGACCTGGCCGGGTTGTCGACCCGGGCGGTGCTGGACGGCGACGAGTTCGTGATCAACGGCCAGAAGGTCTGGACCTCCGGGGCCCACCACGCCGACTGGTGCCTGTGCTACGTCCGCACCGACCCGTCGGCGCCCAAGCACAAGGGCATCAGCGCCCTGATCGTCGAGATGGGGTCGTCCGGCATCACCTGTCGACCCTTGCCCGAGCTCACCGAGCCGGACTACGCCGACTTCAACGAGGTCTTCTTCGAGGACGTGCGGGTGCCGGCCGACCAGCTGATGGGCGCGCTCAACGGCGGTTGGGCCATCACCCAGGGCTCGCTGGCCCACGAGCGGGCCATGCTCTGGATCGGCAGCACCACCAACATGCAACGCTCCGTCGCCGCGCTGGTCGAGCTGGCGGATCGGCCCGGAACCGATGGTCGCCCCCTGAACGAGGACCCCCGCTTCCGGGACGACGTGGCCCGCCTCCACATCGACGCCCAGGCGGCCACCCTCATCGGCTACCGGGGCTTCGCCCTGGCCGCCGAGGGCAAGCCCGCCCCCGAGCACGGGATCCTGAAGGCGTTCACCAGCGAGTCCGAACGGGAACTGGATCTGGTCGCCATCGAGGCCCTCGGCCCCGACGGCATCGATCAGTCCATCATGGGTCGGCCCGTGGTGCGTGACGGCTCGTGGGCCGACCAGTACCTGCGAGCCTTCGCCGGGACCATCGCCGGGGGCACCAGCGAGATCCAGCGCAACATCATCGCCGAGCGCATCCTGGGACTACCGCGCGCATGAAGGTGACCGCGGGCCGGGAGGCGGCGTCCGACCGCCGGTCGGTTCAACCGGTTCGACCGACCGAGCGCATCCTGGGACCACCGAGAGCGTGAGCATCACCACCGACCCGGCGTGGGCGCAGGCCAAGGCCGCGCTGGCCGCCGGTGACGTGGCCGAGGCCGACCGCCTCATCGACGTGGCCGTCGACCGGTGGCGCTCGCTGCAGGAGTACTCGATCAACTGGATCACCTCGCTGCTCACCTTCATCGGCGAGGAGATGGGGGAGGAGGCCGTCGAGGCCGCCCTGCGCAAGACCGGCGACGAGTTCGTTCGCCCCCGCCGCACCAGCGACCCGCCCTGGGAGGACCTCCCCGCCGAGATCCGGGCCCGGGCCATCGTTCGGGCCATGGTGGCCAACCTCGGGGAGTGCGAGGTGACCGAAGACGACGAGAAGTTCGTCCTGTCGTTCCGCTGTGGCAGTGGCGGTCGGCTGATCGACGAGGGGGCCTACGAGGGCGAGGGGGCCTATCTGACGTTGCGGGATCCCGGCCCGAGGACGTTCGGCCGGAACGCCCTGCCCGTCTACTGCGCCCACTGCTCGGTCAACAACGAGCTCCAGCCCCTCGAGTGGGGCGGCACCCCCACCAGCATCGAGTTCCCGCCCGAGAAGCCCGGTGACCCCTGCATCCACCACGTCTACAAGGACGTCACCGCGATGCCCGATGAGGTGTACCTGCGCCTCGGCCGCAAGCCTCCGTCGTCGGGTTGACCAGCACTTGGCCGAGCCCGAGCCGGGGTCAGTCCCGAAGGGCGGGCAGGACCTCGGTGGCGAAGAGCTCGAGCGTCTCCGGCGGGGCGAAGTCGGTGAAGGGGATGGTGAAGAGCTCGGCCCCCAGATCGACCTCAGCCCGCAGGGCGGCGGCCACCTCGTCGGGGGTGCCGGCGATGAGGCCGCCCCACGCTCCGAAGCGGCGCTCGGCCTGGGCCACGACCTCGTCCCGGTCGGCACTGCTGGTGGCGAGGCCGACGGGGTGCTGGACGGAGAGGCGGGCCGAGCCGGTCTGGGGTCGCAGCTCGTCGAGGCGGGCGATGCCGTAGGAGGGGCAGTTCCACCAGTCGGCGTACTCGGCCACGAGGGGCAGGGTCAGCTCTTCGCCGGCCCCGCCGAGGTGGACGGGCACGCGCCCGGCGTGCGGGCGGGGTCGACCCACCGCGCCGCGCAGCGTGAAGAAGTCGCCGTCGAAGTCGAACTCCTCGCCGGAGAACATCAGCGCCAGGATCTGCAGCGTCTCGCCCAGTCGAGCCGCCCGCTGGCGGTTCGTCGCCTCACCGAAGCCGAAGCGCTCGATCTCGGCGGGCACCGAGCCCCAGCCGAGGCCCAGCTCCAGGCGTCCCTCGGTGACCACGTCGAGCGTGGCGGCCATCTTGGCCAGCAGGGCGGGATGGCGGAAGGCGTCGCAGAGCACGAGGTGACCGAGGTGGATGCGCTCGGTGACCCGGGCCAGCGCCGCCGCGACGGTCCAGCCCTCGAAGCAGTCGTAGCCCGGCCCGGCCGGTGGCGTCAGGTGGTCCATGAACCAGATCGAGTGGAACCCCAGCTGATCGGCCAGTCGGACTCGGGCCTCGATGGTCGGGAAGTCCATGCGCAACTGCGGGAGAAACAGCCCGACCTCCGCCGGCATCAGAGAACGCCTCGGCGGACGAGCTCCTGGCGGAGATCGTCGCGGCCGACGAAGGCGTGGGTGACCATGCCGACCTCGACAGCGCCGGCCAGCTTGGACGGGCTGTCATCGGTGAAGAAGACGTCCTCCCCGGGGAGGTCGAGGACCTCGAGGACGTGACGAAAGGCCCCGGGGTCGGGCTTGGCGTGACCGATCTCGGCGCTGTTGAAGACGTGGTCCACCCGGCAGGCGATGCCCTGGGCCTCCACCTCGGCGGGGATGGTGTCGGTGCCGTTGGTGAGGACCGCGACGGTCCGGCCCCGGGCCCGCAGCTCGTCGGCCAGTTCCAGCATCTCGGCGTCCACCCGGGGCGGCTGCCCGCCCCACTCCTCGGCCGCGGCCGGTGCCCCCAGGGCCTCGCCGACGCCGGTGACCCACGCTTCCCGGGTGATGCGCCCGGTGACGGCATCGGTGAGACCAGGGTCGGCGAAGGCGGTGTCGAGGAGCGTCCCCATCGCCAGGGCGTGCCGGGCCTCGATGTCGGCCACGAACTCGGGGTCGAAGTGCCGGATCACCCCGTCGAGGTCGAACACCACCGCCTGGATCACGGCGCCATTCTCGCGCCGTACTGTCGGCCCCATGACCGAGCACGGGGTGGCGGGGCGGCGGATCATCGTCACGGGGGCGGGACAGGGGATCGGACTGGGGATGGCCCGCCACCTCGTGGCCAACGGGGCAAAGGTCACCGCGGCTGAGTGGAAGGAGCACCGGTTGGAGCGGGGCCTGGCCGCGCTGGCCGAGCTGGACGCCGACGACCGGGTCCTGGGCACGGTCACCGACGTCAGCGACCAGGCCAGCGTGGAGGCGATGGTGGCGGCCACCGTCGAGCGCTTCGGCGGGGTCGACGGGATCATCAACAACGCCCACACCTTCACGGCCAAGGCGTCGCTGCTCGAGGTCGAAGAGGCCGACCTCGACGTCAACCAGGCCACGGTGAAGGGCACCTGGTACGCCATGCGGGCCGTGCACCCCCACATGGCGGCCCAGGGCTGGGGCCGCATCGTCAACTTCGCCTCGGCTGCCGGCATCACCGGCATGGCCGACTACGGCGCCTACAACATGGCCAAGGAGTCCATCCGGGCCCTGACCCGCACGGCGGCACGGGAGTGGGGCCGCGACGGGATCGTGGTCAACGCCATCGCCCCCGGTGCCGCCTCCCCGCGGGGCAAGGACGCGGCGGCGCGGGCCGAGGCCGAGTACCGGGAGTTCCTGAAGGACCATCCGATGGGCCGCCAGGGGGACCCCGAGGACGACATCGGCCCGGTCGCGTTGTTCCTGTGCTCGGACGCCTGCCGCTTCGTGACCGGTCAGACCTTCATGGTCGACGGCGGCGCCTTCCTGTGGGCCTGAGCCCCTGGTTCGGCAACGTCATCCTCGGCGCCGTCGACCTGACGGCGACGGCCGAGCGACTGCGGGACCTCGGTCTCGACGTCCAGGACGGCGGGACCCATCCCGGGTTCGGGACCCGGAACATGATCGTGCCCTTGGGTCGCAGCTACCTGGAGCTGCTGACGGTCGAGGATCGGGCGCGGGCCGAGCGGTCGCTCTTCGGTCGGACCCTGCTGGCCCGCACGGCCGCGGGGGACCGATTGGTCCGGTGGTCGATCCGCACCGACCGCATCGACGAGGTGGCCGCCGAGCTCGATCTGGACGTCGTCGACCGCTCCCGCCTGCATCCCGACGGCCGCACCCTGCGCTGGCGTTCCGCCGGGATGACGCCGTCGCTCCTCGATGCCTCCCGCCCGTTCTTCATGCAGTGGCCGGACGGCGATTGGCCGGGCACCGAAGCCGCCGATCACCGCGTCGATGTCGGCGGGATCGTCGACTTGGAGCTGAGCGTGCCGGACAAGGCCGCGCTGTCCGAATGGTCACTGCACGCCGACCTCCCCCTGAGCGTCCGGGACGGCCCCCCGGACCTGGTGGCGGTGAGCATTGAGGTGGACGGCCGGGCGTGCCGCATCGGCCCCGAGAAGCGGGCTGTCGGGGACTGACTACCGTGTCAGGTTTCTCCGGCGAACCGCACTGAGGAAGCCCGTGCCGATCCACTACGAGACCGCGGTCGACCACACGGTGGTCATCACCATCGATCGGCCCGAGGCCAAGAACGCCCTCGACCTCTACCACTTCCGGGACCTGGCGGCGGCGTGGCGCCGGTTCGCGGAGGACGACGAAGCCTGGACCGCCATCGTCACCGGGATCGGTCGCAACTTCATGTCCGGAGCCGACCTGAAGACGTACATCCCGCAGATCACCAAGCTCCACGACGAGATCCAGAGCGGAGGCGTCGACGAGATCGACGGCTGCAAGCTGCGGGACGGCACCGATGCCGTGTTGCGGGGCACGAAGATCTACAAGCCGATCATCGCCGCCGTGAACGGCCCCTGCGTGGCCGGGGGCATGGAGATGCTGGGGGGCATCGACATCCGCGTCGCCACGACCAACGCCAGGTTCGGGGTGATGGAGCCCAAGCGAGGCCTTTTCGCCGGTGGGGGGACGACGGTGCGGCTGCCCCGCCAGCTGGCCTTCCCGGCGGCCATGGAGTTCCTGCTCACGGCCGAGGCCTTTCCCGCCGAACGGGCCCTCGAGCTCGGCCTGCTCAACGAGATCGTCGAGGAGGACGAGCTGCTGGACAAGGCCAGGGCCTGGGCGGCCCGGATCAACGCCAACGGTCCGCTGGCCGTCCGGGCGACGAAGGAGAGCGTCCTGCGGGGCCTGGCCACCGACATGAAGGAGGCGTACCGGATCGAGTCCGAGCTGGGTCAGGGTGTCTTCGGCAGCGAGGACGCCAAGGAGGGCCCCAAGGCCTTCGCCGAGAAGCGCCCCCCGGTCTGGCAGGGCAAGTAGCCGCGTGGCGGTCGACCCGCGGGCGCCGTGCGTCATCGGCGTGGCCCAGTACGTGTCGCGGCCCGAGGACGGGCCGTGCCCCGAGCCGCTGGCGATGTGGGAGCAGGTCGTCCGCGACGCAGCCCGCGACGCCGAGGCCTCGGGGGAGGTGCTCGCCGCGGTGGGCAGCCTGCAGATCGTCTACTGCCAGAGCTGGCAGTACGACGACCCGGCCGGCCGGCTGGCGGAGGCGCTGGCCATCGGACCCGCCCACCGGCTCTACTCGGGCATCGGGGGGACCACGCCGCAGGTCCTCGTCAACGACCTGGGCACGGCGATCCTGGCGGGCGACGTCGACGTCGGCGTCGTCTGCGGCGCGGAGGCCCTCGACACCAAGCGCCGGCTGAAGAAGGTGGGGGAGAAGGCGGCGTGGAGCCACCGCGACCCCGATCCGCCCCCGTTTCCCTTCGAGGCGCCGTTCCACCCGGCCGAGGTCGCCCACGAGGTCTTCCAGGCGTACCTGACCTTCCCCCTCTGGGATGTCGCTCGCCGGGCCCACCTCGGCATCGAGCCCGTCGCCTACCGGCGGGCGATCGGGGAGCTCATGGCCCCGATGACCCGGGTGGCGGCGGCCAACCCCTACGCGTGGTTCCCGGTCGAGCGCTCCGCCGAGGAGCTGGTCCACCCGACCGCCGAGAACCGCATGGTCGGCTATCCGTACACGAAGTACACGGTCTCGATCATGGACGTGGACCTGGCCGGGGCCCTGATCGTGGCCAGCCACGAGGCCGCCGACCGCCTCGGCGTCCCCCCGGAGCGACGGGTCTACCTGCGCGGGTGGGCCTACGGCTGTGACCCCGTGTACGTGGCCGAGCACGCCGACCCCTGGCGGTCACCGGCCATGGCCGAGGTGTACGCCACCGCCCTGGCCGGTGCCGGCCTCGCCGTGGACGACCTGGGCCACTTCGACCTCTACTCCTGCTTCGCCTCGTCGGTGCACCTGGCCCTGGACGCCCTGGGCCTCGAACCGTCCGACCGCCGGGGCGTGACCGTCACCGGCGGCCTGCCCTTTGCCGGCGGCGCGGGCAGCGACTACCAGACCCACGCCATCGCCACGATGGTCGACACCTTGCGGGCCGACCCCGGCTCGGCCGGCCTCGTGACCGGTGTGGGCATGCACCTGACCAAGCACGGCGCCGGCGTCTACAGCACCGAGCCGGGCCCGGTCGTTCCCCCCGACCTCACGGCTCTGCAGGCCCGCCTCGATGGCGCCCACCCGCCCGTCGCCATCACCGACACGGCGTCGGGCCGGGCCACCGTGGCCACCTACTCGGTGATCCACGGCCGGGACGGCTCGGCCGAGACCGGACTCGCCGTGGTCGACCTGCCTGACGGGACCCGCGCCTACGCCCGGGTCGACGACGCCGTCCTGCTGGCCGAGATGGAGGCCACCGAGTGGATCGGGACCGCGGTCGACCTGACCACCGACGGCAAACGCAACTCCGTCCGGGCATGAGCGCTCCTGGCCCCCGATTCGACTCCCGGGGGAGTCGAATCAGGAGCCAGAACGGCCGCCGGGTGGGCGCCGTCCTCCTGGCGCTGGTGCTGGTGGCCGGCGCGTGCTCGTCGGACGACGCCGACGAGGCCGACACGCGGCCGACCGGGCTCCCGTCGACGCCGCTCGACGATCCCGCAGCGCAGTTCCGGGCCGCGGAGGGCCGCGGTGACCGCCTCACGCTGAGGACCCGGCACGGACTGGCGGTGCGCTTCGACGGCGACCCGTTCGCCATGGCCGTGCTCGACGTCGACGGGCGCGTGGTGCAGGAGACGCGCCCGTACCTGGTGCGGGACGGCGAGCGCATCACGATCACCGGGGCCCACCTGGACCGGTACGACGGCGCCGCCGCCGTGCTCGGCGTCCGCTTCAGCGACGGCTCGCGGGGGGTGCTGACGCTCTCGCCCCCGACGACCGCCACGGCCGGGTTCGTCCTCGACCCCCGCGACGACCGGGACGTGACCGCGTGGGGCCAGCAGATCGTGCTCCGGCCCGACGAGCGGATCTACGGGCTGACCGAACGCATCGTCGGCGACCTGATCGACTCCGAAGTGGAGCCCATCGAGGCCGGCACCCTCGATCGCCGGGGCGAGATCGTCCCGATGTCGATCGTCCCCACGATCTCGGCGTACGCCCCGTTCCACCAGTCCTCGGCGGGCTACGGGATGCTGGTCGACGGCACGATGGAGGGGACCTACGACATCGGGGTCACCGATCCCGACGGCCTCGACGTGGCCTTCGCCGTCGACCCGGAGACGGGTGGCGGCTCTTGGCACGTGTTCGTGGGCGACCACCCGACGGTCCTCGCCGAGTACACCGCTCTGACCGGTCGGGCGCCGGTGCCGCCGGACTACCTCTTCCGGCACTGGCGGGGCCGGGACGAGTTCCCGGTCGGCGAGCCCGTGGAGTACGACGGCGTGCTGTTGAACCCGGCCGTGGCCGACGAGCTCCGCCACTACGACGAGCTCGGCCTGCCGCCGCCCGGCGTGTTCCACCTGGACCGGCCGTGGGGGACCGGCCTGGAGGGCTACGGCCGGCTCCAGTTCGACACCGAGCGGTTCCCCGACCCCGACGGGATGCTCCAGCTCCTCCAAGACCGCGGCAGCCACCCGTGGGTCTGGATATCCAACTGGGCCATCGGGGCCCGGGGCCGGGAGGCCCGGCGCCTCGGCTACCTGGGGCCGGACACCGACCGGGCGATCGACTTCACGAACCCCGAGGCTGCGGCGTGGTACCGGGAGGACCTGACCGACTTCCTGGCCTCCCCCGAGGGCAGCCTGGTCGACGGCTTCTTCATCGACCGCGGGGACGAGCCCGACGTGGCCTCCGACCCCGACGACGAGTACGCCGACGGCCGGACCGGCGCCGAGCTCCACAACGCCTACCCGGTGCTGATGCAGGCGAACGTGCGTCGGGTCATCGACGAGGCCCGCCCCGAGGACGGCTACGCCATCGCCCGGGCGGCCTACACAGGCACCCAGGGCCTGGTCGCCACCTGGGGCGGTGACACCCACAGCCGGGACGGGTTCCAGATCCCCGAGGTGCCGGCCACCGGCGCCTCCACCGACCTCGGCCTCCGCAGCGTGCTGGTGAGCATCCAGCGGGCGGCCTTCCTGGGCCTGCCCTTCTGGGGGTCCGACATCGGTGGCTACTCCGAGTTCGCCGACCGTGAGGTCTACGCCCGCTGGATCCAGGTCGGGGCCCTCAGCCCGCTGATGCGCTTCCATGGCAAGGGCTCGGACCTGCCCTGGGACATGCCGACCCAGCCCTCGGACGACGCCGAGATGACCGAGGTCTACGGCACCTACATCCGGCTGCACGAGGCCCTCGTGCCCTACCTCGTCGACCTCGCCCGAGAAGCCCACGACACCGGGCTCACACCGGTGCGGCCGCTGGCGTTCCGGTGGCCCGACCACGCGGAGGCGGGTGACGCGTGGGACGAGTGGCTGTTGGGCGACGATCTCCTCGTCGCCCCCGTCTGGCGCAGCGGCGACCGGGCCCGTCAGGTCTGGTTCCCCCCGGGCCGGTGGGTCGACGTGTGGGATCCCGAGACGGTGATCGAGGGGCCCACGACCCGTAGGGTGCGGGCGCCCCTCGACACGCTGCCGTTGTACGCCATCGAGGGGGCCGCCGTCCTCGACGCCATCCGCGGAGCACTGCCATGAAGGACAAGACCGTTCTCATCACCGGCGGCAACGCCGGGCTCGGCCTGGAGACGGCCGTGGCGCTGGCCACGATGGGTGCCGCCGTGACCATCACCGCCCGGGACGCCGCCCGCGGAGACGCCGCGCGCCAGGCGATCATCGAGCGGTCGGGCGCCGACCCGCAGCAGGTCGAGGTCATGGCCCTCGACCTGGCCTCCACAGGCTCCATCCGGTACTTCGCCGAGGCGTTCCTGGCCACCCACCCTCGACTGGACGTCCTCGTCAACAACGCCGGCCTGATCCTGAGCGAGCGGACCGAGACCGCGGACGGCTTCGAGACGACCTTCGGCGTCAACCACCTCGGCCACGTCCTCCTGACCGACCTGCTACTGGACCGGCTCAAGGCCAGTGCCCCGGCCCGGATCGTGGTCGTCGCCTCCGAGGCCCACAAGTTCGCCATCGACGGCCTGAAGTTCGACGACCTCCAGTGCGAGGGCCGCTTCTGGTCCTACCGCGTCTACGGCCGCTCCAAGCTGGCCAACATCTACTTCACCCGGGCCCTGGCCAAGCGCCTCGAAGGGACCGGGGTCACCGTCAACGCCGTCCACCCGGGCAGCGTGGCCACCCGCTTCGGGCGGGACGGCGACACCCGCCTGACGACGGCCCTGACCACGTTCGTGGCCCGGCCCTTCTCCCGCACGCCGGAGGAAGGGGCTCGCACCCAGGTGTGGGTGGCCTCCGCCCCCGAGCTCGAGGGGGTGTCCGGGGGGTACTTCAGCAGCTCCAAGCCGGCGGACAGGAGCCTCTCGAAGGTCGCCCGGGACGATGAGGCCGCCGAGCGCCTCTGGACGGTCAGCCGCGAGCTCCTCGCTCTCCCGTGAGCACCCTCGGGCTACTGTCGGCCGGGTGAGCGACCCCGGCGATCCCACCCAACTCGACACGCCGGTGGTCCCCGGCGCGGGCGATCCGGACGCGACCCCACCGGGTGGCGTCGACATGGGCCAGGGCGACACCGTGCACGTCGCCGTCCCTCCCCAACCCGTACCTCCCGGTGGTGGCGAGCCCCCGGCCGGCGGTGGTGGCGGGGGCGGCGACGGCGGCGATGACGGGCCTGAAGGCGAGGAGCCGCCCTGGTACAAGGCGACCTCGGTCATCGTCCTCGGCGTGATCATCCTCGTCCTGGTCGTGGCCATCGGCGTCGCGTTGGCCTCCAGTGGAGGCGGGGACGACTCCGGCGACACGTCGACGACCGACGTCACGGTGTCCACGACGGCCCCGACGACCACCACGTCCTCCACCACGTCCTCCACCACCAGCACGACGACCACCACAACGACCACAACGACCACGACGACGACCACGACGACGACCGCGCCGCCCCCGACGACCGCGCCCCCGCCGACGACGATCTAACCACCGACGCTGGCGGGCTCAGCCCCCAGGTCGGTGAGCAGCGCGCTCAGGTACTGGACGCTGCGGGTGATGGCGGAGCGGTAGCCCTCGGCGTCGATCCGGGGCCCGACCAGCTCCAGCTCGAAGGCCCCGTCGTACCCGGCGGCGAGCAGTTGGCCGAGGATGCGAGCCAGGGGGATGTCACCGTCGCCCGGCACGAGGCGGTCAGGGGTGGAGGTCGTCCCGATGGCGTAGTCGCTGACCTGGACCAGGCGGATGCGGTCGATGCCGTCGGCGATGGTGCTCGCCAGGTCGCGCTCGCCCCAGCAGGCGTTGACCTCGACGCAGACCCCGAGGTCGACCCGGCGGGCGAGGTCGATGGCGTCGCGCAGGGAGTGCACGAAGCCCACGTCGGCCCGGAGGGAGTTGGTGTGCTCGAGGGTCAGCCCCACGCCTGCGGTCCGGGCCTGGTCGACGAGCGGGCCCATGGTCTCGGCGAACCGGTCGGCGGCGGCCTCCCACGGCTCGGGTCCGGCCGGGCCCGTGGTCAGCACGACCATCGGGGCCCCGAGCCGGGCCGCCAGCGCCAGACCTTCGGCCACCCGACGGGAACCGACCCCGATGACGTCGGACCAGGCCAGGCCGGCCTCGGCCAACTGGTCGGCCGTACCGGGCTCGACGAGCTTGCGCAGGGCGACGCCCACCGTGTGGATGCCGGCCTCGCGGTAGAAGGCCAGGTCCTCGGCGACCGACCACGTCCAGCTCGAGATCTGGCTCACCGCCACCCGGGGATGTACTGCGGTCACGGAGAGTGGTATAGCTGGTCACGAGCCTGGGCGGAGGCCCGAGCGACCCGGAAGGTACGAGCACCGACATGCGGAGGAGCACGACGGCGGCCCTCGTGGTGGTGGGCGCGGCCTTGACCGTGGCCGGGGTGACCACCGTCCCGGTCCAGGACCCCCCGGCGTCCGAGGCGCTCCCGCCAGTCGTCGCCGCGGACCCGGTACGGCTCGCCGCGGTGTACTCGTCGACCCGGGGCTCGGTCGGGGTGGCGGTCGAGGCGATCATCGTCGGCGGTCAGCCCTTCGACCCCGGCGGCCAGGCTGCCGCGGCGGCCCGCCTGAGCGGGCGCACCCCGACCGGTGCGGGGCGGTCCTTTCCGACGGCGGTGGCCGACTCGGCCGAGTCGGTGATCGGGCCGGACGGCCGGATCTCGCTGTGGGGCCGCACCACGGATTATCCGAACTCGGCCATCGGGCGCGTCGACTTCCGCCAGGCGGGCCGCCGCCACTGGTGCACAGGCACGCTCATCGACGCCGACACCGTCCTGACCGCCGGCCATTGCGTGCACGACGGGCTGACCGGAGCCGACGGCTGGTCGACCCGGGTGACCTTCGCCCCGGGGGCCGAGGGCGCCATCGCGCCGTTCGGCTCGTGCCGGGGCCGGGAGCTGCTGGCCCTGCCCGGCTGGTACGAGGACGGGGCGGAGTACCAGGACCTCGGCCTGATCCAGCTGGACTGCGCGATCGGCGACACGGTTGGTTGGTTCGGCTACCAGGCCTCACCGGGCCCGAAGGGCCTGGCCAACGTGGTGGTCCAGGTGCGGGGCTACCCGGGCGACAAGGCCGGGGGATCGCTGTGGACCATGCGGGACCGGATACGGGTCTCGCAGCGGCTCATGGCGTTCTACGCGGCCGACACCTTCGTCGGCCAGTCGGGCTCGCCCGTGTTCGGCTACCGCGGCGGCAACGGCAGCCGGGGGCCCTGTGTCCTCGCCGTCCACGCCTACGGCCGGCACGCCGGCGGGCCCCACGCCGACCTGAACCACGGCCCACGGCTGGATGAGGCCCGGTCGGCGCTGCTCGCCGCGCTCGCCGGCGCCTGATCCGGGATTTCTCACCGCAAGTCCATGATCTCCCGCTACAAGGGGAGCCATGCGTCGTGGCCGGCCTCTGCTTCTCCTCGCCCTGGCGGCGGTCGCACCGGGCCTCGCCGGAGCGACGCCGTCCTCGGCGGGACCCGGGCCGGCGGCGAACGCCGTGTCCTCGCTGCAGGGGGCCGTGTACGTCGAAGGGGGCGCGCTGCCGGGAGCGGGCGACAGCCATGAGCCGGAGGTGTTCAGCACCGAGTCGGTGATCAACGAGGACGACCGCTCCCGCGTGCAGGCCACCTCGACCTACCCCAACTCCGCGATCGGTCAGCTCACGTTCACCACGCCCGAGGGCCAGTTCCTCTGCACCGGGTTCCTGGTCGACGCCGACACGGTGCTGACGTCCGGGCACTGCGTCCACCCGGGCGGGACCTCCGACCCCGGCGACTGGTACACCGACCACGTGTTCACGCCCGGTGAGAACGGGCCAGGGAACCGGCCGTTCGGGTCCTGTGCGGCGACCGAGCTCTGGACCCTCCCCGGCTGGTACGACGCCCAGAGCGAGTACCAGGACCTCGGCATCATCCAGCTGGACTGTGAGGTCGGGAACGAGACCGGCTGGTTCGGCTACTTCTCCCGCCCGGGGCCCAAGGCCCTGAACGGGCTGGTGACCCACCTCCGGGGCTACCCCGGCGACAAGCCGTTCGGGACGATGTGGACCGACCGCAAGCAGGTCCGGGTCACGCAGGCGGACATGGTCTTCTACCGCAACGACACCTTCGGGGGTCAGTCCGGCTCGCCCGTGTTCCAGTGGGGCCCGTACTGCGCGGGCCCGTGTGCCATGGGGATCCACGGCTACGGCGTCGGCCACGGCGGCACCCCGCACCAGGTCAACAACCACGGCGTCCGCATCAGCACCACCCGGGAGGCCCTCATCGCCTCGGTGGCCGGTCAGAACGGCTGAGGCCTACCTCGGCGGCGTTGCCCGCCCGTGTAAGTTCTCGGATTCGTCGGTCAGGTCAACAGCGGGAGGACACATGAGCCGGTCGAAGCAGCGGGTCGCGATCATCGGAGCCCTGGCGATGCTCCTGGCCGCGTTCTCCGCGGCCACCTCAGCGCCGTCGGCGTCAGGCCAGGGCGAGAGTGGCGGCGTCACCGCCATCGAGCTCGCCGGGCCCGTGGAGCCCGTCGCCGGCTTCGACAGCCGGCCGCCGTCCGGCGAGTCCACCTCGGCGCCACAGCCGTCCGACTCTGCCGGTGGCAGCCCGGTCGAATCGTTCCATCCGGAGTCCGTCATCGGTCCTGACGGCCGCGTGCGGGTGAACCCGACGACCGGCTATCCGGCCAGGGCCGTCGGCCAGATCGAACTGGTCGACGAGGGTGAACAATTCATCTGCACGGGGTGGCTCATCGACGCCAACTCGATCCTGTCGTCCGGCCACTGCGCCTTCAACCCGTCCGCGCCCCCGGGAGAGGAGAGGATCGAGGACGCCTATTTCTTCCCTGGTCGAAACCGGGCGGTGGATCCGTATGGCTCGTGCCACGTGGATGCGGTCTGGTCGCCCGATCAATGGATCGACAACGGCAACCCGTACTTCGACTTCTCCGTGATGAACCTCGAAGGTTGCGACACGATCGGCGACACCAACGGGACCTTCGGGCTGGTCTCGTTCACCGGCAGGAACGGACTGGCCAACCGACCGGCAACGGTGCAGGGCTATCCCGGTGACCGAATCTTCGGCACCCAGATGAAGATGTCCGGCCGGATCACCAAGTCCGATGCCCGGATGGCCTACTACCCGATGGATACGTTCGGTGGGCAGTCCGGCTCGCCCGTCTTCAACAACCGTGCCCCCAGCGCCCCGGGACCGTGCTCCGGTCCATGTGGCATGGCCGTCCACTCCTACGGCGTGGGCCTGCCCGGCGCCGCGCACCTCAACGCCGGGCCACGGCTCACCGCCGCCCGCATCGGACAGATCGCTGAAGTCGCTGCCATGAACGGCTGAGGACTTGCGGCGGGGCGTCTTTGTCCTCACCGCCGCCGCTGCTGTCGTGGCCCTGTCGGGCTGCGGCGGCGACGACGGCGGGACCGCCGACGTCAGCACCGACGCCGGGGTCACCAGTGCCGCTGCGGCCACGGTGACGACGGTTCCCGCCGGCGAGCCCGTGACCGCGGCCGAGGCCGCCACCCTGCCCGACGGCAGCACGGTCACGGTGCGGGCCTACGCGTTCGAGCCCGACGAGGGGGCGACGGTCCTCTGTGACCTGCTGGGCGAGTCGTTCCCGCCGACCTGCGTCGGGCCGCAGCTGGTCACCAACGGGATGGACATCAACAGCCTCCCGGGTGTGGAGAACACGGCCCCCGGCGACTTCGTGGCGCCGGCCACCTGGACCGCCCGCCCCGTCGAGGTCACCGGCACCCTCGCCGACGGCGCCCTCCAGGTCGATCCGTAACCCGAGTCAGGCCAGCTCGCCTTCGAGGCGGAAGGTGTTGACGTAGTCGATGCGCAGGGCGGGGTGCCAGGCCCAGTCGTCGTAGGCGGGGGTTCCCGGGGGTCCGAGGCGAGCCTGGACCAGCGGGGTCATCGTCTTGTAGGTGGTCTCCGGGTCGTCGGTCGCCATCTCGTAGAAGTGCAGGTAGCGGGGCTCGTCGCCGCCCACCTGCTCGTAGGGGGTGATCATCCGGTAGCCGGGGACGGCGGCCTCGGCGATGTGCCGGATGTGGACGAAGTCGCCCCAGTCCCGCAGGGCCTGGCCCTCCTCCGTTGTCCGAGGGCTGATCAGGACGAGGAGGAGGCCGTTCGTGGCATCCTCGCCGAGGACCCCCTGGCCCGGCCGGGGCGTGGCCGCGAAATGCAACCCGGCGACGCCCTCGGGGGCCGTCGGTGGGGTGAAGCCGTCGGACAGCTCGTAGACGCCGAGGGTGGTGAACTCGGCCAACCGACGGGGGACGTCGTCCCGATCGGGGTGCTGGTTGGACCACCAGGAGGCCCGGGTGATGCCGGTCCCGGCCGCGACGGTCGGGGCTCGATCAGTGCCGTAGGGGCCGGGGGCGGCGTCGGCCAACTCCAGGTACAGGCCGGGAGTCCGGCGGTCCTCCACGTCGATGGAACCTAGACGCCCCCCGGAACCTAATGTGCCGCCGTGCCCACGGACCCTGCCCTCGCTGAAGAACTCGTCGCCACCGTCCGCCGTTGGGTGGCCAAGGAGGTCATCCCCAACGCCTCCGAGTTCGAGCACGCCGACGAGTTCCCCGAAGCCATGGTCCAGCAGATGCGCGAGTTCGGCCTCTTCGGGGCCACCATCCCGGAGGAGCACGGCGGCCTCGACCTCGACGTCCTGACCTACGCCCGCCTCGTCGAGGAGCTGGCCTACGGCTGGATGTCCCTGTCCGGCGTCCTCAACACCCACACCATCGTGGCCAACCTGGTCAAGCGCTTCGGCACCGACGAGCAGCGAGCGACGTGGCTGCCGGCCATGGCCACCGGGGAGATCCGGGGCGCCTTCTCGCTGTCCGAGCCGGACGCCGGCAGCGACGCTCAGGCCCTGCGCTGCAAGGCCACGCCCGACGGCGACGAGTACATCGTCAACGGCACCAAGATGTGGGTGACCAACGGGGAGCGGGCCGAGGTCGTGGCCCTCGTGGCCAAGACGCCCGAGGGCATCACCTGCTTCATCATCGGCAAGGAGCCCGGCCCCACGTTCGAGGGCATCTCGACCAGCCGTCGCATCGACAAGCTCGGCTACAAGGGCCTGGAGACGGTCGAGATGGCCTACAACGGGCACCGCATCGGGGCCGACACCGTCCTCGGCGGCCCGGACAACCTCGGGAAGGGCATGCACCAGGTCCTCAGCTCGCTGGAACTGGGCCGGATCAACATCGCCGCCCGCGCCAACGGCGTGAGCCGGGCCGCCTTCGACGCCGCGCTGGCCTACGCCCAGCAGCGGGAGACCTTCGGGGTGCCCATCGCCAAGCACCAGGCCATCCAGTTCAAGCTGGCCGACATGGCCACCAAGCTCCAGGCCGCCAAGCTGCTGGTGAAGAACGCCGCCGAGAAGTTCGAGGCCGGCGAGCGGGCGGACGTCGAGGCCGGCATGGCCAAGCTCTTCTGCTCGGAGACGGCGCTCGAGATCGCCACCGAGTGCATGCGCATCCACGGGGGGATGGGGTACACGGCCGAGCTGCCGGTCGAGCGCTACTACCGGGACGCCCCGCTGATGATCATCGGTGAGGGCACCAACGAGATCCAACGGGTCGTCATCGCCCGCGGCCTGCTCCGACGAGCAGAGGCGGGCGAGCCCGTCCTCTGATCCTGGACCGGGCGCGAGCCCGACTCGGGGCCGCTACGGCGCGGCGGTCGTGGTGGTGGTGTCCGTGCCCGCGGTGGTGCCGGGCACCGTGGTCTCGGTGGTCGTCGGCACGGTCGGCACCGACACGTCACCGGGGCTGTTGCCGCTGATCGCAGGCGAGGACGGACCGTCGTCGCTGCAGCCCGTGACGGCCACGCCGGCGAGGGTGAGGAGGGCAACGGTGAGGCCCAAGGCCCGGCGGCGGGGCCGCGAAGAGGTCGAAACGGGTGCGCGCACGTCCGTGGGACTACCACTTCGGGCGGGGGTGACGCCAGACTGGGGCCGTGTCTTGGCTCTTCCTGATCGCTGCGCTCATCGGATTCTGGTTCACCCTGAACGCGTTCCGCCCGGTGCGGCGCAACACCCTGTTCTTCGGCCAGAGCTTCTTCGCGGGCTGGCTCACGACCGAGCTGGCCGGCCATCACCTGGTGTGGCAGTTCGCGATGACCGTGGTGTTCGTGGCCACGGGCGCGCTCGACGCCTGGGCCGGCTGGGTCGCCCTGGCCGTGACCCTCGTGTCCTGGACGGGGCTGGTGGTCCTGGTGGTCCAGGGTCAACGGGCGGCCCGGCAGGTCCAGATGGCGCTCGGTGACCTACTGGCCGGCGATCCACCTCCCGGCATCCCCTGGAGCTACGTCGTCCTGCCGTTCCGGATGAAGCGCAAGGGCGTGGACCGCGACCGGGACATCGAGTTCACCCGGGCAGGGGGCCGGGTCCTGCGCCTCGACGTCTATCGCCCGTCGGCGCCGCCGGACGACGGGAAGCGACGGCCGGCGGTGCTACAGATCCACGGTGGGGGCTGGGTCATCGGCGACAAGCGGGAGCAGGGCATCAACCTGCTCGGGCACCTGGCCGTCAACGGCTGGGTGGGGTTCAACGCCAACTACCGCCTGAGCCCGGCGGCCACCTGGCCCGAGCACCTCGTGGACGTGAAGCGGGCGGTGGCCTGGATCCGGGAGCACGCCGACGAGTACGACGTCGATCCTGACTTCATCGCCGTCACCGGCGGTTCGGCGGGAGGGCACCTCACCGCCCTGGTCGCCCTGACGGCCAATGACCCCCGCTACCAACCCGGCTTCGAGGACGCCGACACGTCGGTGCAGGCCGCAGCGCCGTTCTACGGCGTCTACGACTGGACCAATCGGCAGGGGATGGCCCACCCCGACATGCTCCGGCGCTTCCTCGAGCCCTGGGTGGTGAAGGCCTTCTTCGCCGACGAGCCCGAGAAGTTCCACGACGCCTCACCCATCGACCAAGTGGGCGCCGATGCCCCGCCGTTCTTCGTCCTCCACGGTGACCGGGACACCCTGGCGCCGGTCGAGGACGCCCGTCTCTTCGTCGACCGGTTGCGCGAGGTCAGCGAGGCCCCGGTGATCTACGCCGAGCTGGCGGGGGCCCACCACGCCTTCGACCTCTTCGTGTCCACGCGGGCCAAGCCGGTGCTCGAATCGGTCGAGCGCTTCTTCGCCGCCGTGTACGAGCAGGCCCAGGGGACCGGCGCCCCGGTGCCCGAGGCCGACATCGAAGGGGGTGGCCACGGGGACGAGGCGGAGGTCGTCAGCGCGTCGAGCTGAGATTTCTCCTCAACTCTCCCGGCGGCGCGACCGACGGGGAACCATGGTGTTGTTGCTGGGGAGCACGATCGGAATCCTCGTGGTGGGCGCCGCGGCCGGCGCCCGCCACCGGGCCCGCCACCGTTGGGTCAGCCCGTACACCGACCTGGCCACCGCCATGCGGGCGGTCACCCGGACCGAGGCCAGCGAGTTCCGCCCGACGGCGGGCCTGGTGGCGCTCCGCCCGGCGCCCATGCCGCCTCGGGCCGACATCGTCGACCTCGGCTCCGTGCGGGCCCTGCGTCACCAGGAGTCCGCCGCCGTCTGAGATCCCCCGGTCGGAGGCGTCCGCCCCGGCCGTCGGCGTAGTAGCGACAGGAACGCGTTCTACTAGGGTCGTCCCGCTACTCCCCGAACCCCAGGAGACATCCATGCGTGGAGCGCTCATGCGCAACGCCGGTGACGACGCCCTCGAGGTCGTCGACGGCCTCGAGATCGGTGAGCCCGGCCCCGGTCAGGTCAAGGTCAAGATCGTCGCCACCGGGGTCTGTCACTCGGACCTGTCGGTCCTCAACGGGACCATCCCACAGCCGCCGCCGGTGATCCTCGGCCACGAGGGTGCCGGGATCATCACGTCCGTCGGCGAGGGCGTGCCCGGCCTGGCCGAGGGCGACCACGTGATCATCGCCTGGTCGCCCCCGTGCGGCACCTGCGCCGACTGTGTCGACCGCAAGTCGCCGCACCTGTGCCAGGCCTTCCTGTTCAACATGGCCATCCCCAAGTACACCCTCGACGGGGTCGACGTCTACGGCATGGCCGGCGCCGGCACGTGGGCCGAAGAGACGATCATGCCCTGGCAGGGCGCCATCAAGATCGACGACGACGTCCCCTTCGAAGTGGCCTCGCTGATCGGTTGCGCGGTCATGACCGGGGTCGGGGCCGCCATCAACACGGCGAAGGTCGAGCCCGGCTCGACCGTCGTGGTCTTCGGCTGCGGTGGCGTCGGCATCAGCGTGATCCAGGGGGCCCGCGTGTGCGGCGCGGCCAGCATCGTCGCCGTGGACCTGGTCGACGACAAGCTGGAGACCGCCAAGAAGTTCGGGGCCACTCACGCGGTGAAGCCCGACGACCTGGCCGCCCTGCAGGGCGAGCTCACCGGTGGGGCCGGCTTCGACTACGCCTTCGAGGCCATCGGGAGCCCGGTGACCATGCGGGCCGCGTACGACGCCATCCGCCGTGGCGGCATGGCCGTCATCGTCGGCGTGGGCCGGGCCGAGCAGACCTTCGAGCTGAGCGCCTTCGAGATGTTCTACGGCGAGAAGCACCTCGTCGGCTCGTACTACGGCTCGACCGACGTCCGTTCGGACTTCGCCCGCATCATCCGCCTCTGGCGGGCGGGCAAGCTCGACCTGGAGGCCATGGTCACCCGCACGATCGCCCTCGACGACATCAACGACGCCCTCGGTGCCATGGAGCGCGGCGAAGTGGTCCGTCAGGTCATCACCCTCTGAGTCACCCGACCGATGAAGCGGGTCCTGGCCCTCGTGGTCCTCGAGATCGAGGACGTCGACCAGGCGCTGGTCGTGAGTGGTGACCTCGAAGGTGGGTGTGAGGCGGCATGATGGGCATCGCGCCGTACGGACCGAAGCGGCTGACACCGAGGAGCTGAGCATGCGCATCGTCGTCGACTACGACCTGTGTGAGAGCAACGCCATC
>DATDAH010000284.1:0-12462 GCA_036525535.1 Acidimicrobiales bacterium | reverse complement strand
TTCAGGACCCGAGGCCGACATGTTGAACCGGTACCTGTCGATGATCCAGGTCCAGCGCCAGGACTTCAACGGCCGGGTGCTCACGATCCGCCGTGACGACCTGCAGGCCATCGCCGCCATCCTCGGCACCGACATCGACAGCACGCCGGCTCGCCTCGACGACCTCGGCCTTCGCCGGGCGAGCCCCAGCAACCCCTGACCCTTTCTCCGTAGCCTTCGAGGGTGGCCGACCACCCCTTCGGCATCTACGTGCATGTGCCCTTCTGCGCGCATCGGTGTGACTACTGCGCCTTCGCGGCATGGGACGACCGCCACGACCTGACGGGGCAGTACCTGGCGGCCCTGCACCGGCAAGCGGTCGAGGCGGTGGCGGACGAGGACCTGCCACCGGTGACCAGTGTGTTCGTCGGTGGCGGCACGCCGTCGATGGTCCCGGCCGAAGGCCTCCTGGCCGTGCTGGATGAGCTGCCCCTCGCCCCCGGGGCGGAGGTGACCGTCGAGTGCAACCCCGACACCGTGACGCCAGAGCTGGTGGAGGCCTACGCCGCCGGTGGAGTCAACCGGCTGTCGTTCGGCGTGCAGTCGATGGTGCCCCACGTCCTGGAGTCGCTCGGCCGGGCCCACGACCCGGCCAACGTGCGCCGGTGCGTCGAGCTGGCCCGGGCCGGGGGCCTGACCTTCAACCTGGACATCATCTACGGGGCCGCGGGGGAGTCCCTGGACGACTGGCACCGGACCCTCGATGAGGTCCTGGCGCTCGAGCCGCCGCACGTGTCGGCCTACGGGCTGACGGTGGAGGCGGGCACCCCGCTGGCCGACGACCCGGACCGGCATCCCGACGACGACGACCAGGCCGACAAGTACGAGCTGGCCGACGACCTCCTCACCGCGGCGGGCCTGGACTGGTACGAGGTCTCCAACTGGGCCCGGCCCGGCCACGAGTGTCGTCACAACCGGCTGTACTGGTCCCAGGGGGAGTACCTGGGCCTCGGCTGCGCCGCCCACGCCCATCGCCACGGACGGCGATGGTGGAACGTGCGCACGCCGGAGCGCTACATCGACGCCGTCGAGGACGGGCGCTCCGTGGAGGCGGCCGACGAGGCCCTCGGTCCCGACGAGCGTCGGTTGGAGGGCCTGCAGCTCGCGCTGCGCCTGCGGGTGGGCGTCCCCGCCGAGGCCCTCCCGCTGGAGGACCTCCCCGGCCTGGTCACCGTCGACGGCGAACGCGCGGTCCTGACCCGGCGCGGGCGGCTGCTGGCCAACGAGGTGGCCCTGCGCTTGCGCTGAGCTGACGCGAGGGCGACAGATGGCCGAAGACCACCGTCAGGCTCCCGTCAGACAGTTCACAGGGACGAAACAGTCGGGTGACTCCGGCGCAACTTTGGTCCCGCACACTCCGGCGGTCACATCGACTCAGGAGAGGGACCTTCCACATGGAGTACGACGCGGGCGCAACAGCCTGGGTGCTGATGAGCAGCGCCCTGGTGCTGTTCATGACCCCGGGCCTGGCGCTCTTCTACGGCGGCATGACCCGCTCGAAGAACGTCCTCAACATGCTCATGATGAACCTGTACTGCGTGGGCATCATCCCGGTGCTCTGGGTCATCGTGGGCTTCACGCTGGCCTTCGGCAGCTCCGGTGACGCCGGCTGGCTCGGCGACTTCGAGTTCCTCGGGGCCAAGGACCTGTACTCGGTGCTGCCCGGCGATCTGGGCACGAACCAGTTCTTCGGCGCCCTCACGATCCCCGTGGTCGTCTTCAGCGCCTTCCAGCTGACCTTCGCGGTGATCACGCCCGCCCTGATCAGTGGCGCCGTGGCCGACCGCCTGAAGTTCGCGGCTTGGGCGCTGTTCATCCCGCTCTGGGCCATCCTGGTCTACAGCCCGGTGGCCCACTGGGTCTTCGCCGGTGGCTGGCTGGCCGACCTCGGCGCCCTCGACTTCGCCGGTGGCGCCGTGGTCCACATGAACGCCGGGGCCGCGGCACTGGCGCTCGTCCTCCTGCTGGGCAGGCGCAAGGGTTGGCCGGACACGCCGATGCCGCCCCACAACCTGACGATGACCATGTTGGGCACGGGCATCCTGTTCTTCGGGTGGTTCGGCTTCAACGCCGGCTCGGCCCTGGCTGCCGACGGCATCGCGGCCGCCGCCTTCATGAACACGTTCGTCGCGGCCGCGGCGGGGATGATCGCCTGGCTCGTCGTCGAGTGGCTCAAGGACGGGCACCCCACCACGCTGGGGGCCTGCTCCGGTGCCGTCGCCGGCCTGGTCGCCATCACCCCCTGCGCCGGCTTCGTCGGCGGGCTGTCCCCGCTGTACATCGGCCTGGGGGTCGGCGTGGTCTGCTACTTCGCCATCTCGATGAAGTACAAGTTCGGCTACGACGACTCCCTCGACGTGGTCGGCGTGCACCTGATCGGGGGCCTCTTCGGCACCCTCGCTCTCGGGCTCTTCGCCGACTCCAGCATCAACGGCCTGGTCACCAACGAGGGCCTGTTCCTCGGTGGCGGCGCCGACCTCTTGCTCGACCAGGCCATCGCCGCGGCGGCCACCATCGGCTTCGCCTTCGTGGCCACGATGATCATCGGCAAGGTCATCGACATGACCATCGGCCTCCGCGTCAGCGAAGCCGACGAACTGACCGGCCTGGATCTGAGCCAACACGCCGAAGCCGGGTACAACCTGGCGGACCACTCCTAACGGCAACGACGACGAAAGGAACTGTGACATGAAGCAGATCACGGCAGTCATCAAGCCGTTCAAGCTGGACGACGTGAAGACGGCGATGAAGGGGGCGGGCGTGCAAGGCATGACCGTCACCGAGGTCAAGGGGTTCGGGCGCCAAGGTGGTCACACCGAGGTGTACCGCGGGGCCGAGTACCAGGTCGACCTGGTACCCAAGGTCCGGCTGGACGCGGTGGTCGACGACGCTGACGTCGCCGCGGTCGTCGAGGCCCTGATCGCCGCCGCCAACACCGGCGACATCGGCGACGGCAAGGTGTGGGTGAGCGACGTGTTCGACATCACCCGCATCCGGACCGGCGAGAAGGGGGCCGACGCCGTCTAGGTCAGCGACGACGCACCGAACGACCGGGGACGAGCCGCGAAGGCCGCTCCCCGGTCGTTCAGATTTTCGACAGAACTTCGACCCCCAGGTGTCACCGGGGCCACACAGACGGGCAACACCTGCTTCGTAGGTTGCGCCGCCATGACCAAGTACAAGCTTTCCCGGTTCAGGGACCGGGACACGAGAAAGGTGTTCGGCACCATCCTCGGTGGGAAGATGTTGGGCATCCTCGGGGCGCTGGCCCTGATGCAGGCCTTCATCTGGCTCTTCGGGAACGTCGCGGAGGCCGCCGGCCTCCAAGAGGCGGCGACGGTGTCGGACGACCTCGTCAACCCGATCAACACCATGTGGACGCTGGTGGCGGCCTTCCTGGTGTTCTTCATGCAGGCGGGCTTCATGGCCCTGGAAGCGGGCTTCGCCCGTTCCCGGGAGAGCGCCAACATCATGATGGAGTGCATCGTCGACACCTGCCTGTGCGGGATCCTGTACTGGGCCGTCGGCTTCGCCTTCCAGTTCGGCACCGGCAACGGCCTGATCGGGCACGAGTTCTTCTTCCTGTCCGACGCTCCGGCCACCTACGGCACGACGGGCATCGGTTTCCTCGCGTTCTGGCTGTTCCAGTTCGCCTTCGCCGACACCTGCTCGACCATCACCTCCGGGGCCATGGTCGGACGGACCGGCTTCAAGGGGGACCTGCTCTACAGCGCTGGTGTCTCGGCGATCATCTACCCGATCTTCGCGCACTGGGTCTGGGGCCCCGGCGGCTGGCTCGGCAACATGACCCCAAGCTTCCTGAACGACTTCACCGGCGGCGCGCTCTTCCGTGACTTCGCCGGCTCCACCGTGGTCCACACGGTCGGCGGGTTCATCGCCCTGGCCGGCGCCATCGTCCTCGGCCCCCGCCTCGGGCGGAAGTTCGCCAAGGACGGCGGCGGCCCGACGGCGCCCCACGACCTGAACATCGCCGCCATCGGCGCGGTGATCCTCTGGTTCGGCTGGTACGGCTTCAACCCCGGCTCCACGCTCTCGGCCCTGGACTACGAGGGGATCGGCCGGGTCGCGGCCAACACCACGTTGGCCGCAGCCGCCGGCGGGTTGATGGCCATGGCGTTCGTCTACCCGAGGTCGAAGAAGTGGGACGTCGGGATGACCATCAACGGCTTCTTGGGCGGCCTGGTGGCCGTCACGGCACCCTGCTACTGGATCTCACCGCTGGGTGCGGTGATCATCGGTTGCGTAGCCGGGATCGTGGTCCCGCTCGGGATCGACTTCCTGGAGGCCCGTCGCGTCGACGATCCCATCGGGGCGGTCGCCGTCCACGGGTTCTGCGGCATCTGGGGCACCCTGGCCGTCGGGCTCTTCGCCACCGGTGACTTCGGGATCCCCGGACCGCTCGGGGCGGACACCTCCGGTGGCGTCGTCGAAGGACTCTTCTACGGAGGGGGCCTGGACCAGCTCAAGGCCCAGTTCATCGGCAGCCTGACCTGCGTGGTCGTCATCTCGCTGGCCGCGTTCGCCCTGATGTACGCCGTGAACGCCACGGGGACGCTGCGCATCGACCGGGACGGCGAGCTCGAGGGCATCGACATCGTCGAGCACGGGCTCACCGCCTACCACATGGAGTTCGGTCAGGGCGTGGGCTACACATCACCCCCGGGAGCGGGTGACTTCGCCTCCAGCATCGCCAGCAGCGCCGACAGCGGCGTCCCGGTGGAGGAATCCCGTTGACGGAACCAACCCCCATCGAACGCCCGGGCACCCGCCTGGCCCCTTCTGAGGAGAAGACCACATGCCCCATCTCGTGACCGCCATCATCAAGCCCTTCAAGCTCGACGACGTGAAGTCGGCGTTGCAGGGGGCCGGGCTCATGGGCCTCACCGTCAGTGAGGTCCAGGGCTACGGCCGCCAGGGCGGCAAGACCGAGACCTTCCGGGGCTCGGAGTACCAGATCGACTTCGTCCCCAAGGTGAAGGTCGAGCTGATCGTCCCGTCGTCCGAGGTCGGTCGGGCCGTCGAGGCCATCGCCTCGTCGGCCCAGACCGGCAAGATCGGCGACGGGAAGATCTGGACGGTCGACCTGGGCACAGTGCAGCGCGTGCGCACGGGCGAGGTCGGTGACGACGCCGTCTGAAGACCGGGTCCGTCGGGGTGGAGCCGCCGGCGACGGCGGCGCCACCCCTTCCCGTCCCCTGTGGTCCGGACCAAGCCCGACCGTTCATCACCGCGAAACAATCGCGACACATCGACTTCCTACGGTGACCACTGTGATGACTTCCCCGCCGGCCGAACCCGTGAGCGGCACCACTGACACCCTTGCCATGACCGGCGCCGACGTCGCCATGGTCCGCTGGCCAGGCGAGGAGGATCGCCTCGACACCCTGCGGTCCGAGCACCGGCCCCGCCTCCTGCTGGTCGAGAGCGGAGCGGCCCCGCCCCTTCCCTCCGACGACCTCGAGGACTGGATCCGGGTCCCGGCCCAGGAGGTCGACATGATGGCCCGCCTGGCCGGCCTGGAGCGCCGGTTCCGGGACAGGGACGCCGTGCGCCCGGTGCTCGAAGAAGGCGGCGTGCTCCGCATGGGCCGGAACTGGGTGTCCCTGCCGCCGGTCGACTACCGGCTGGCGGCCGTGCTGGTCGACCGCTTCGGTGCGGTGGTCAGCCGTGACGCCCTCGCCCGAGCCGGCTGGCCCGAGCGGATCCCCGCCCGCAACGCTCTCGACGTCCACGTCCTCCGCCTCCGGCGCCGGCTCGAGCCGCTCGGCCTGGCCATCCGCACCGTCCGCTCGCGGGGCTACGCCCTCGAGCAGCCCGAGCGCCAGCAGGCGAGCCAGGGATGACCGCCTCGGGCCGGGTCGGGCGGGGTGCCCGTCGGGCCGTCCTGGCCGCGGGCTTCATCGTCGCCCTCCTGGCCCTCGGCCCCTTCGCCACGCCGCAGGTGGCCGAAGACGTCGTCGGTGACATCGCGTCGGCCGCCGGGCCGGTCGACCACCGCAACGATCTCCCGGTCGTCCAGCCCGACCGCCACCTCGGCAGCACCGGCGCCGCCCGCCTCACGACCGGACGCGGCCTGCTCGTCGTCCTCGCCCTGGCCGGGATCCTCCTGGCCGCCGGTCCCGACCCGACCCGTCGCCGCCGCGACCGGGCCCGCACGGATCGTCCTCCCACCTGGTCCCAGCCTCCCCGGCGAGGTCCGCCCCTCCTCCTGGCCGGTTGACCCACCCGCGTCGGCACCCCGCCGACGCGCCGGACCAGGAGAGGATGCATGTCCCAGATCACTGCCCTGGCATGGCTCGATGCCGTGCCGGGGGTCGAACCCGAACTCGACCCCGACGGTGCCATCGCCTGCGTGCCGTGGCCCAGCGAGGCCCACCGCCGCACCGAGCTGGCGCAGGCCGGCGTAGCCCGCCTGCTGTTCATCGAGCCCGGTCACGCTCCACCCGAGCTGTGGGACCTCGATGAAGACTGGGTGCGGGTGCCCAGCTCGGCCGACGAGGTGACCCTGCGAGCTGCCACCCTGCGAAGCCGGCTGGCGACGCGATCTCACCCGTCGACTTCTCATCCGTCGGCGCGCTGACCCCGTCTCTTCTCGTTCTGGACCTGTCGTTTGTGACCAGCCGCGAGATTCAGGTTCCAGAACGATCAGGGTTCGGGGAGGCGGAGGACCTGTCCGGGGTGGAGGAGGTCGGGATCACCGGGGTCGACCAGGCGGTCGCGGTTGGCGTCGATGAGAGCCAGCCACGGCTCGAGTACGTCGGCGTCGGTCGGCGTCCGACCGAGGCGGATCGTGACCTGATCCTCGGCGATCGACCAGAAGGAGTCGCCGACCGCCACGGTGTACGCCTGCGCAGCCCCGGGGGCGGGTTCCTGCGCTGGCTGTGGCTCGGGCGGCCGCGGGACGGTCGGCGTGACCGCGGGGAGCGGCTCCAAGCGCGGCGCCGGCTCGGTGGTCGGCCTCTCCGGGAGGTCGGTGGGAGCCAGGACAGGCGGCGTCGGATCGGCCTGGGCGGCCACGGGGTGCAGGGGCAACACGCCAAGCACGAGAACTGACGCCCCGACCAGGCGGCGGATGGTGCCGGCGAGCCCGCCCGTCGTCCAGCGATCGACCGTTCGCCCCAGCGTTGAAGGCAGGAGGCGAAGCGCAGCCAGCAGCAGCGCCACGAGCACGACGGTGACGTAGCCCGCCAGTCCGCAGGCGACGAGGCGGAGACCGAACGTGGTCACTTCGACCACCGGACGAGCGGGATCGCCAGCCGGTTCGATCGACGGCAGGGTCCGGGGCACCGCCGCGAGCACCACCGTGCCGCCGATGCCCACGCCGAACATCGGGCGAAGGGTCTGACCGGGCGTCATCCGGCTGGCACCACTGTGCTTCCGCCGCTCCGGAGCTGGACGACGAGCATGTCGCCCCCAACGGCGATCCGGCGATCGAGATCGACCGCGCCGGGGAAGTGGCCGACGGGCTCGGCCGTCACCTCCCCGTCGGGATCCCAGGTGGCGAAGCGCCAGACATCACCGGTCCTTCGCTGGAGCAGGGCCACCGTCGCGACCCCGTCGCCATCCCAGTCCCCGACGGCAAGGGCGTTTCCTGGTCGCCCGACCCGAAACCGACGGCCGTCGACTTCGATCCAGCCGTGGCCCAGCCTGACGGGCTCAGGGCAGCCGTCGCCATCCACGTCGGCTGTACCGTCCGCCGGTTCGGGGCAGGACGCGGCGTCGCCGGCGAGGTCGATCGGGGCCGGACGGCTCGGTGCCCGGTCGCCGACCACCCCGATGAGGCCGAATCCACACAGGCCGATGCCGACCACGCCGAGTAGGGCGACCCGAACCCGAGACCGCCGGTGGAGTGGGGTGGAGCGGGCGGTCGGTGTCCGCCGCCGGCGGCGAGGGCGGTGGACGGCGATCAGGTCGCTGAGAGCCGCGGTCCACGTGGGGCCGGTTCGGTCCCGGACCGGCCCAGGACCCAGGCGCGCGCAGGGGGCACCACCCAACGACCCGACGGACTCGGCCAAGGCTCGCGCTCCCGGTCGACGACCGGGATCGTCGTCGGTGGCCTGATCGGCGAGGGTGAGCAGGGCTCGGTGGCGATAGCCGTGCCAGGGCGTCCGGCGCCACGGCCGCCGGTCCGGGATGGGTTCCTCCTCGAGCTCGGGCGCGAGCAGGCCCCGCATCGTCGTGCCGATCCCGTCGACGTCATCGGCCGGCGAATGATCGACTGTCGTCGGGGCGAAGCCACACAGCACAGTTCGGTCGCCGGCGACGAGCACGTGCTCGGGCCGGACCGCGCCGTGCACCACGCCGCGGGCATGAAGGTCGGCGACGGTGGCGGCGAGGTCGGCGACGAGGAGGGCGGCCCGTTCGGTCGCCACCGGCCCGATGGAGGCCAAGGTGCGAGGCCCCACGTACTCGGTCACCAGGACCGGCCCTTGGTCGGTTTCGCGGAGCTCGACGAAGGTGAGCACGCCCGGATGGTCGAGGCCCTCGAGGCGGGACGCTTCGTCCCGGATGCGCTCACCACCACCGGTGGCCGTGGCTCGTTTGCAGGCCACGGTTCGCCCGTTGAGATGGTGCTCGATGCTCACGTGGTTGGTCATCGAAGCTGAGCCGTGGCCGTCGCGCGGGCCCGGATGCCGACCACTGCCGGTGTGCCGGGAACCGCATGGGCGAACGCGAGGGGCACGTGGGCGGCAACGGTGACGGTGACCGACCGCGCCCCTTGGACCGAGCCCCTGGCGGTGACACCGCGGAGGGTCGATCGGTCCGCCCCCGCGAGATGGGCGGCCACCACGGCGTCGACGCGGGAGACGTCCAGGCGGTAGCCGGATCCTGACCGCATGGCAGTTTCGTCCAGGCCGACGGTGACCGCGTCGTTGGCGGTAGCCGCGGCCAGGTCGTCGGCTTGGCGCTGTCCGAGGTGCAAGCGGGCGAAATCCACGGTGATCGAGGCGAGCACCACCATGACCAGCAAGGCCGCGGGGAAGAAGAGCAGGGTGGTGCCCCGGTCCCGGTCCCGGTTCACGGTCCCACTCGACAGTTCGCTGGGCCCGCCAGGCCGTCCCGGTAGGGGTCGACGACCTCCTGCTGCCCGGCCCGGACCACGACAGCAGGGCGATCTGAACGCCATGGCAGTCCGATCATCGGGACGCTCAGGCGCGCCTCGAACCGGCTGCGGACGCACCGCCCGAAGCCGGCGGTCGCCTGGCGGAGGTCCAGGGAGGCGGGCGCGCGCCCGGAGCGGTCGACCGCGTCAGCAGCGGCCCGGCGGGCAGCCTCGGCGGCGTCCGGCTCGGTCGACTCGACGTAGGCACGGGTTGCCTCCCGCGCCGCCGCGGTCGCCACGAACTTGGCGTCGACCACGGCCCAGGTGTGGGCCACGAGCAGGATCCCGACGATGAGCACGAGCAGGCCGAACGGGATCGATTCGATCCCGGCCACCTGGCCGACGTCGCCCCGGAGGCGGCCGGTCATCTGACCCGTTCCCAGCGCGCCGTTGCCCCGCGTCGGATGTCGCCGGCGAGCCCCGGGAGCGGTGGCGACGGCACCACGATCTCGACGGTCGGGCCGTCGGCCGTCGAGGACCATCGAATCCGGGCCGCCGGGCCCAGCAGGCGGTGGATGCGTTCCTCCACCTGAGCCTGGGGCCTCTCGACGTCGGGGCCGGCCTCGGCGACCCGGTGAACGGCGTCATCAGCTACCGCGGCCACCACGGTGGTCCGGTGCAGGCGGCCGACCACCTGCACGGTGCCGAGGAGCATGGTGAGCGCCACGGTGAGGCCGATGGCCGCGCTGAGGGTGCCGCTGGCCCGCTCGGAGCTCAGCCCCCGATCTGGGTGATCTGCTCGTTGGTCTGGACTTCGGCGTTGGCCCAGATCTGCTGGAAGCCCACCCACATGAGGGCCCCGAGGAAGGCCACGATGAGCACGGCGATGGCGGCCGAGATCACCCCTTCGCCTCGGTCGCCCGTGGCGCGGCCTCGAGTCGTCGATCGGTCGGTTCGGGGCATGGTGCATCCTCCTGGGCTGGGTCAGGCGCCGGCGAAGAGCCGGAGCGCGTCGAGGAACGGGACGAGGAGGAGGAGCGAGCCGGGCAACAGGGTGGCGACGGTCACCGGCACCCAGACCTGCTGAGCTCGCCGCTCCAGCTCGGCCAGCAGCTCGCGGTGGGCATCGGCTCGGATGGTCGCCGCCTCCTGGTCGACGAGCCGGTCGAGGTCGGTTGCCTCCCGGGCGAGGGTGAGCACGGACACCAGATGGCTGACGCCGACGGTTGGCCGCAGGTCGGCCCATTCCCGGAGAGCATCTCGCTCGTCGATGCCCTGCTGGATCCGGCGGGTGACCCGACGGAGATCAGCGGCCCCGGGGCCGCGGCCGCGTTCGCCGATGCGGTCGATGGCGGCAGACACCGACCGGCCGGAAGCCAGGAGCATGGCCAGCTGCTCGGCCAGGACCGGGAGCTCCCGCACCACCTGGCGGGTCTGGGCCCGGTCTGTCAGGGCCAGGGCCTGCTCGTGGGCCGCGAACACGGCCAACGGTGTCCCCAGGACCAGGATGCCGGCGACGCGGGGATCCAGGCCGATCGGCATGGTGGCCAGGGCGACGCCGGCGAAGCCGAGGGCCAGGACGGCATGGCTGAGCTGGCGGAAGCGGAAGGTGGCGAGGTCGAGGCGATGATGGACCCGGCGCAGCCGTCGCTCCAGCGGTTCGGTCGAGCGCAGCAGGCGCCCGAGGCGCTCACCGACGACAAGCCCGAGCGGAGCCGGTCGGCCCGGTCCTGTACCTGGCCCGCCCTGTGTCGCCAGGGCCACATACGGTCGGATCCGGGTGGCGAGCGTCGGCCGACGCACGATCCCCAGCGCGGACAGCAGCAGACCGGTACCGGCCCACAGCAGGAGCCCGACGGCCATCGCACTCATCGGCCGAACACCCGGGGCTCGTCGGGGAGCCGGAGGAGGCGGCCGGCCCAGAGCCAGCAGGCGGCGACCATGGCGACCGCGGCGATGGCGACGACCTGTCCTCGAGGTGTCGCGAAGGCGGCCCGGCCGGTGCCCACGGCCTGGCCGGCCACCGCCATGCCGAGGGGGACCACCACGACGAACCGACGGGCGAAACGGGCGCCCGCCAGCTTGGCCACGGCCAGGTCGCGGGTGGCCAGGTCGCGTCGTCGGTCCTCTGCGAGTCGGGCCAGGCGGCGCCCGATGTCGGCCCCACCCAACTCGTGGGCGACGAGCAGGGTCTCGCACACGGCGTCCGTCGACGCCTCCGCGAGGTGGTCGGCCAGCACGGCAAGGCTTCGTTCGAAGTCTGCTGACACCCGCCAGGCCTGCTGAGTCGCCCGAAAGGCCTCGCCCGCGGGTTCGGGCACCCGGCGTCCGGCCTCGAGGAGCGCCCGAGGCAGCGAGCGTCCACCGCTCGTGGTCAGGACCCGGAGCTCCTCCAGGAGGTTGGGCCACAGGCGGCGGGCCTGGTCCCGGCGGGCGGCGTCGATCGACCGTCGGCCCACGACGGCGCAGCCCGCGGCCACGCCTCCGGCGACGAGCGCGGCGGGCCCACCGATGGCGACGGCGCCGAGGACGGTGCCGAGCAGGGTGGCCCCGAGGGGGAGCGCCAGGCGGCGGCCCCGTTCCCGGAGCCGCGCCCGGCCGTCGGTCTGCCGGGGAGCGGGACGGAACCACAGAAGGTGAACGCCGAGGGCCGCGAGGGCACCGCAGGCGAGGCTGGTCACGACCGTTCACCCCGGTCGGCCAAGATCTGAGTGAGGTCGACACCTCGGGTCGCCAGACGCCCGGCGAGCCGGTCGGGCACGAGACCCGTCCACTCCAGGGGACGATCGAGACGCGACCGGATGAGCACCGGGGTCGTCGTGAAGCGGCCCCCGTCCCCGGTGGCGACCTCTTCGACGGCGACCACCTCGCTCACTCTCGGCCCCTCAGGCCCGCGATGGCAGTGGATGACCACGTCGACGGCCTCGGCCACGAGCGTGGTCAGGATCCCGGGCCCGAGGTTGGTGGCCTCGTCGGCCAGCTGGCAGATGAAGCGGAGACGGGTCAGGGCCTGGGCCGCCGATCCGGCGTGGACCGTCGTGTACCCGGTCACTCCCGACGACAGGGTCAGCAGCAGGGGAAGGGCTTCGCGGTCGCGGACCTCTCCGACGACGGCGACGTCGGGAGCCATGCGCAAGAACGCGGCAACCAGCCGGCGAAGGCCGATCTCGGGTCGATCGGGCCGCGGGCCGCGCGTCTGCATCCCTGCGACGTTGGCCAGGGGGACGTCGGCCTCGAAGACCTCTTCGGCGATGACGACCCGGCTCCGAGGGTCCAGCTCGGCGAGGCAGCAGGACAGCAGGGTCGTCTTGCCCGCCCCGGGTCGTCCGGAGACGACGGCGGAGGCACCGGACTCGACG
>DATDAH010000283.1:0-2162 GCA_036525535.1 Acidimicrobiales bacterium | reverse complement strand
CCGTAGAACTCCACGAACTTCCCGACCACGCCGTGCTTGCGCAGCATCTCGGTGATGGTGAGCACCAGGTCGGTCGCCGTCGCACCCGCCGGCAGGTCGCCGTTCAGCTTGAAGCCGACCACGCGCGGGATCAGCATGCTGACCGGTTGGCCGAGCATCGCGGCCTCGGCCTCGATGCCGCCGACGCCCCAGCCGACCACGCCGATGCCGTTGACCATCGTGGTGTGGGAGTCGGTGCCGACGCAGGTGTCGGGGTACGCCGTCAGCTCACCGTCGATCTCGCGGGTGAAGACCACGCGGGCCAGGTGCTCGATGTTGACCTGGTGCACGATGCCGGTGCCGGGCGGGACGACCTTGAAGTCCTCGAAGGCCTCCTGGCCCCAGCGCAGGAACTGGTAGCGCTCGCGGTTGCGCTCGTACTCGATCTCGACGTTGCGCTCGAAGGCCTCGGGGGTGCCGAAGACGTCGGCGATGACCGAGTGGTCGATGACCATCTCGGCCGGGGCGAGCGGGTTGATCTTGGTGGCGTCGCCGCCGAGGTCGGCCATCGCCTCGCGCATGGTGGCGAGGTCGACGATGCAGGGCACGCCGGTGAAGTCCTGCATGAGCACGCGCGCCGGCGTGAACTGGATCTCCTTGTCGGGCTCGGCGTCCGCGTCCCAGCCCGCGAGGGCCCGGATGTGGTCGGCGGTGATGTCGGCGCCGTCCTCGGTGCGCAGGAGGTTCTCCAGCAGGACCTTCAGGCTGAAGGGCAGGCCCGCCACGTCCAGGCCGTCGCCGGTGACGGCGTCGAGCCGGTAGATCTCGTAGGCCTTGCCGTCCACGTCGAGCGTGCTCTTGGCGCCGAAGCTGTCCTGACTGGGCATCCGCCGTCTCCTCGTTGAAGTCGTCTGGTCGCGCTTCCCCATCTTGCCGCTGCGTCCGGGGGGTGTCGAAGGCAGGTGTCGCGGACCGGTCAAAGTATCTTGATGTCAAGATACATGACGTCGACTCAGCGCGCCAGACGGGTCAGCGCCTCCGCGTGCACGTCGGAGTCCGACCAGAACCGGTCCCGCTCGCTCCCGGTCCGGCCAGTAGACGACGACCTCGTCGAAGCCGGAGCTCCACGGCTGGGTCTGCAGGACGATCGTTCGACACGCACCTCGCCACAATGGCGCCAGGCTCAGCCACCGTCGAGGTGGGCGAGACCAGCGCCCGTGTAGCGCTCGTCTGACGTCACCTCGCGGACGACGGCGAACGAGGCCGGGAGCTCGCCGGCCGCGCCGTCGCCCGCGTCGATCTCCGCGATCACCAGGCCCCGGTGCGGTGACTCGAACACGTCGAGGGCGACGGTGTCCTCGCCGTCCGGGACGAACACGCGGAGCTTCGTGAGGACGTCGCCGGGGAGGGCGCTGAGCGCGGCCCATTCGGCGTCGTCGAGGTACAGGCTGGTGCAGGCCACCTCGCGCGCGTCGTCGCCGAGCCGGACCTTGTGACCGAGCTTGCGGACGACCGTCCCGTCCGTCTCGGTCACCTCGCGCAGCCGCAACCGGGTGCCGTGGAGGTAGCGGTCGACGATCCGGACCTGACGCGCGTCGTCCGGGAACGGCGGCAGCCCGTCGAGGAGCCAGCGCCGCTCCCGCTCGACCTTCGCGTACTTGAGGGGGTCCACGGCCCGATTCTGACGGGTAACGTCCAGGGCGTGCCGCACGTCGACCGAGCCGAGGACCGGCCCGACGACTGGGGACCGGAGACCACCCAGTCGCTGGCCTGGGAGCGCGGCTACGTCCACACGGCGGACGGCCTGGTGTGCCGGGTGTGCGGCGCCCTGCTGCCGTTCGGTCTCAGAATGCAAGGCACGCAGGGCCTCGCCCCCGCCGAGGAACGCCACGAGGACTGGCACCGGCTGCTCGACGAGCGGTGAGTGAGGCACGGTTTGTTGCATCGAAACCGTGCCAGGCTCAGCGCTGCTCCGGTTGACGTGGCTTGCGGCGGTGAGTGAGGCACGGTTTGCCAGGCCAGAACCGTGCCAGGCTCACCGCTGCTCCGGGTGATCCCCTCGCTAACCTCACCCCCGTGGCGCGGCTGATCCTCCTCAACGGACCACCGGGAGTCGGGAAGTCGACGCTGGCGACCAGGTACGCCGCCGAGCACCCCGGCACGTTGCGCTGCGACATCGACGT
>DATDAH010000282.1:0-5791 GCA_036525535.1 Acidimicrobiales bacterium | reverse complement strand
CCGGACCGTAGCCCTCCACCCGCAGGTAGGTTCGGCCCCGATGATCCGCAGTGCCCTGGCTCTGGGAGCGCTCGCCCTGGTCCTCGCCGGGTGCGGGGACGATGAGGACGCCGCCCCGCCGTCGACGACCGCGGTCACCGTGACCGTGGAAGAGCCATTGCCAATGGGCGCCAGCTACGAGGACCGTTCCGGCACCGTCACGCTGACCGTGCACGGCGTGCGCATCACCGGCGGCCTCCTGCTGGCGGACGCCGAGGCCTGCCTCAGCGCCAGCGCCCTGCCGAGCCTTCCCATCCAGGCGTCGGCCTGGCAGCTCCAACTCCGAGGCCGGGTGCAGACCGTCCCCCGCACCACTGTCGACCAGCCGACGCAAGCCACGAGCCCGCCGTGGCCCGACGACGTCGAACTGGAGGCGGGTGAGTGCTTCGAGGGCAAGGTCGCCTTCCGGGTGCCCGATGGCAGCCGGGCGAGCGGGATCGTGTTCACCCAGCTCAGCACGGCCGTGGCGTGGACCGTCCGGAGCTGAGCGGGCTCAGGCCTCCGCGGCCCGCCGGGTGAGCAGGCGTAGGCGGGCGGACCGGGCATCCCAGTCGTAGACCACCGTGGTGTGAGCGATCACGTCGTGCAGCGCCCGGCGTTCGCGCCCGACGACGATGCCGACGAAGCCGAGGCCGAACAGGAGGAAGCTCAGCGGGAACGCCATGGCCCGCACCACGCCCCGGCGGGCCGTCAGCTCGCCGCCATCCCGCCCGACCACGCGAATGCCGACGACGGCCATTCCGACGGTCTTCGCCACCAGCCCCCAACTCGCGGCGAAGTAGAGGAAGGTCCAGATCCCGAGCCCGATCAGCCAGACGAGGGTGTCACTGGCCGGCAGCTCGAGGTCCCTCCTGCTCACCAGCTGCCAGACGAAGGTGATGAGGCTGAGCATCAGCCCGTAGGTGGCCACGATGACGAAGGCATCGACGGCGTAGGCGCTCAATCGGGTGACCGGCCCGGCGTAGTGGCCGGCCAGCGAGCCCGCGGGGGGCTCGGCTCTCATGCCGAATGCCCCGACGGCGCGGGGAGCGACGGCCCCGACTCGACGACGTCGGCCGCCGAGCCGGCCAGGAGGACGGGGGCCACCGGCCGGGGACGGCCGTGGTGCAGGATCCGGTCGACAAGCCGCTCGGCCACCTCGTCGAGGGAGACCCCGAGGCTGCGGATGAAGTCGAGGACCTGGGTCACGATGCCACCGGTGGACTGCACGATGAGGGTCCCGACCTCGGTGCGGCGCACGATGCCGTCCACGTCGACCCTGGAGATGATGTCGTCGATGTCGACCCGACCCACGATGTCGTCCACGTCGACCCGCCGGACGATGTCGTCCACGTCGACCTGGCGGATGATCCCGTCCACGTCGAGCACCTGCACGACGTTGTCCACGACCCGCCCGACGACGGCGTCGACCTCCGCAGCCGTCGCCTGGCGCTGGCGACGGCCGCGCTCCGCCGCGGGCTCCAGCCGGTCGGCCAGGGAACCGGCGGCATCGCCGACCGGGCTCTGGTCCAGCACCTTCAGCGCGACGTCCGCCCCGGCCTTGCCGAGGCCGATGGCGGCTCGCAAGCCGGCTCGGCCGACGGCCAGGCCGTAGCCCAGGCCGGCGTCGCGGGTAGCCCGCGCCGCGCGCCGGACCGGCTCGTCCACGGCGTCCGGAACGGGGACGGCGGGACCGAGCGCCTCCGGCTCCGGGGCGGGGGACGCGTCGGTCATCGGGGGGACCGTATCCCGCCTCGTCCGGGCCATGATGGGTGGGTGACCCTCACCGTGATCACCGACGAGGCCCGGCCCACTTCTGCGGAAGCCGACGCCGGGGCGGTACTGATCGACCCGGCCGACCTGCCGACCGCCATCGGCTGGGCCCTCAGGCCCGAAGGGCTCTGCCGGGCCGACGTGTGTGTGCCCGTCCGGGACCGCGGCGCACTGTTCTCCGGTGACCGGCTCGACCTCGGTCGCGTCGCCGAAGCGCTGGACCGGCCCTTCCTGGTCGACGAAGGCGTCGCCGTGATGGGCGAGCCCCGCCTCACCCGCCGGCTGGCCACCGACGGGCTGCAGGCCCCCGCGTTCACCCTCCCCGACCTGGCCGGGCAGCGGCACGCCCTCGAGGAGTGGCACGGTCGCAAGAAGCTGTTGGTCGCCTTCGCCAGTTGGTGAGGCTGCCGCTACGACCTGCCCGGGTGGCAGGAACTCCACGATGAGCTGGCCGACACCGGGTTCACGGTCATCGCCGTCGCCCTCGACGAGTCCGCCGACCTGATCGAGCCCTTCGTCGAGGGCATCACCTACCCGGTGCTCCTCGACCGGGAGCACACGCTGAGCGAGACCTACGCCATCACCAACGTGCCCACGGTCGTCTGGATCGACGAGGACGACCGCATCGTCCGGCCCAACTCGCCCACGCCGGGCAACGACATGTTCATCGAGTTCTCCGGCATCTCCAGCGAGCCGTCGAAGGCCGCCATCCGCCGCTGGGCCCGGGACGGCGAGGTGGACATCAGCCCCGACGAGGCCCGGGCCGCGGTCGACGACCTGAGCCCGGAGCTGGAGGAGGCCCGGCTGCGCTTCCGCATCGGCGCCCACCTGGCCCGCGAGGGCGACGACGAGGGAGCGAAGCGCCAGCTGTCGGCCGCCACCGCGCTGGCCCCGGAGGACCTCACCATCTGGCGAGCGGCCCTGCCCCTCATGGGCGACGACCCCTTCGGCCAGACCTTCTTCGACAGATGGGAGGCCTGGTTGGCCGAGGGCGCTCCCTACAACGGGCTGCCCCCGCTCCGCGACTAGCCCGGCGCGACGTCCACGTCGAGGTGCTTGATGCCGTGGATGAAGTTGGAGAGCAGGCGGTCGGGCTCGCCCACCGCAGCGATGTCCGGCACCCGGGTGAGCAGTTCCTTGAACATGACCGTGATCTCCCGCCGGGCCAGGTGGGCGCCGAGGCAGAAGTGGGGGCCGGGGCCGCCGAAGCCGACATGGGGGTTGGGGTCGCGGGCCAGGTCGAACGCGAAGGGCTCATCGAACAAAGCCTCGTCCCGGTTGGCCGAGTTGTAGAAGAGGACGACCTTGTCGCCCTCCTTGAACTCCTGGCCGCCGAGGGTGGCGCCGTCCTGGGTGACCGTCCGGCGGAAGTGGATGACGGGCGTGGCCCAGCGCACGATCTCCTCGACCGCGCTGGTGGCCAGGCCGTCGACGTCGTCGACCCAGGCCTGCTTCTGGTCGGGGTTCTCGGTGAGCAGGTGCATGCCGTGGGAGATGGCGTTCCGGGTGGTCTCGTTGCCGGCCACGACGAGCAGCACGAAGAACGGGCCCAGCTCCTCGTCGGTCAGCATCTCGCCGTCGACGTCGGTGTTGACGAGGGCGGACGTCAGGTCGTCGGTCGGGTTGGCCCGGCGCTCGGCCCCCAGCTCCTGCACCAGCTGGGCCAGCTCGGCCCCGGCGGTCAGCAGCGCCCCGACCACCTCGTTGACGTCGGCGACGTACTCGGGATCCCCGGCGCCGAGGATGATGTTCGTGCGATCGAACACGAACTCGTACTGGCTCTCCGGGATGCCCATCATGTCGCAGATGATCGCCAGGGGCAGGGCCGCGGCGACGTCGGTCACGAAGTCGCACCGACCCTTGTCGAGCAGGCGGTCGACGATCTCCTTGGCCCGCAGCTCGACGGAGTCCTGGAGGTCGGCCAGGTGCCGGGGCGTGAAGCCCCGGGACACGATTCGGCGCAGGCGGGCGTGGCGGGGGTCGTCCATGTTGATCATGGAGCCGAAGAAATCCAGGAACGGCTCGGGCATGTCGCCGATGTTCGAGCCCTTCCCGGAGCAGAAGAGGTCGGGCTGACGGCTGGCGTCGAGCACGTCCCGATGGCGGGAGAGCGCCCAGTACCCCGGCCCCTGGGGAAACAGCCCGTAGTCCCGCTCCTCGTGGAACGAGATCGGGCGCTCCTGGCGCAGGGTGGCAAACGCCCCCTCGCGCTCCTCCTCCGGCAGCGCCCAGAAGAGCGGATCGGAGAGTTCGATGTCGTCCACGCCCAAGTCCGACCGGGGCTCGAAGGTCAAGGCCATGGTCCAACTCTGCCACGCCACCCGGTCCGACCTCGTCCTGGTGGCTCCTTCCCGCGTGCCCGAGCACCGGATCCAGCCACCCGAAGGGCTCACTAGCCTGCGCGGGTGGACACCGACCGCCGCGTCGCCCTGATCGCCGACGCCGGCTTCTACGTGGGCCCGGCACTGGCCCGGCTGCTGGCCGAGCGGGGCCACGACCTGGTCCTGGGCGACCCCGATCCCGACCTGGCCGACGAGCTGACCGCGGGCGGGGCGACGATCGAGGTCGTGACGGGAGCGCGGGACCTGAGCCAGCCCGACGCCGCCGACCGCCTGGTGGCCGCGGGCCTCGAGCGGTTCGGACGGATCGACTCGGCGACGGCCTTCTCGGGGATGATCGTCGTTGGCCGCTTCCTGGAGTCGTCGGTCGACGATCTGCACACGGTGGTGCAGGGCTGCCTGGAGGCGCCGTACCGGTTCCTACGGGCGGTGGTCCCGGCGATGGTCGAGCGGGGCGAGGGCCAGGCCCTGGTCATCACCAGCGCCTCGGGCGCCAGGCCGACGCCGGGCGCCCCCCTCTACTCGTCGGCCCGGGCGGGCGCGAACATGCTGGTGCGCAACGTGGCGGGCGAGGTGGCGCGTACCGGCGTGCAGGTGAACGCCGTCGGGACCAACTTCATGGACTTCCCCGAGTTCCTGCGGGCCAACCGGATCACCGACGACGAGAGCCGGGCCAAGGTCGAGGCCATGGTGCCCATGCGCCGCCTCGGGACCATGGACGAGTTCGCCGCCTTCTGCGCCCCCTACGTCGACGGCACCAGCCGCTTCACGACCGGGCAGTTCACCGCCTACGCCGGCGGCTGGGCCTGAGGGAACTCTCAGGGACCTCCTAGCGTGGAAGGTCCGTGATCGACGACATCCACGTCCGACGACGCGCGGGCGTGGCGGGGTTGCTGAGTGCGGCCCTGGCCCTGGCGCTCACGGAGTTGGCCGCCGGGCTGTCGAGCCAGATCCCCTCCCCCGTCGCCGCCGTCGGCGATGTGTTCATCGACGGCCTGCCCGGGTTCCTGGTGCGGGCGGGCATCGACCAGCTGGGCACGTCGGACAAGCCCTTCCTGATCACCATGATCCTGATCATCTCCGGGCTGCTCGGGGCCAAGGTCGGTACCGCCTCGCTCCGCCGGCGCTGGATCGCCCCCGCGGCGTTCGGTGCCGCCGGTCTCTTCGGGGCGTGGGCCACGGCCCGGGACCCGCAATCCAGCGCCTTCGTGTCGCTCGTGGCCACGCTCGGCCCGGCGCTGATCGGCGCCGCGGTCCTGCTCAAGCTGATCGACCTGGCCGAGGCCACCCGGCCGACCGGGGAGAAGGCCAAGGCCTCGTCGGCCATCACCAACGGCGAGGATCGGCGCCGCTTCCTGATCGGCGCCGGGGTGACCGGTGTGGTCGCCCTCGTCGGGGCCGGCATCGGGCGCCGCCTGAAGACCCGGTTCTCGGTCGAGTCGGAGCGGTCGGCGTTGACTCTGCCCGCCGTCGAGCCCGCAGCCAGCGTCCGCGATCTCGACGCCGAGGGGCTGACCCCCTACCTCGTCTCCAACGCGGACTTCTACCGGATCGACACGGCGCTGACCGTGCCGCAGATCGCTCCCGACGACTGGACGGTGCGCATCACCGGCATGGTCGACCACGAGATCGAGCTGACGTACGCCGACATCCAGGAGCGG
>DATDAH010000281.1:0-4640 GCA_036525535.1 Acidimicrobiales bacterium | reverse complement strand
GGTGGGCGTGAAGGACGCCGCCGAGGTCGACTACACCTCACACTGACGGGTCGACCCGCCGGATCGCCGTCGGGTCGAGGCCGAGCAGCTCGACGGTCGTCTCGCCCGACTGGAGCCTGCGGAAGAGGTCCTGTTCCCGGTCGGACCGGTGACGGGCCGCGCCCACTACCTCGTCGAACCGCCCAGCGGGGATGACCACGACACCGTCCGCGTCCCCGACGACGGTGTCGCCGGTGTGCACGGTCACGTCGCCGACGGTCACCGGCCCGCCCACCTCGCCCGGTTGATCCTTGCTCGCCCCCCGCAGGGCGATGCGGTCACTGAAGGCGCCGAAGCCGTGGGCCGACAGCGCGGCGACGTCGCGGATGCCACCGTCGATGACGAGCCCGGTGATGCCCGTGGTCTCGGCGGCCGTGGTCAGGATCTCGCCCCAGTAGCCCCGCTCTGGCTCGGCCGAAGCGTCCACGACCAGCACGCTTCCGGGCGGCGCCATGCTGGTGGCGACGTGGACGGCCAGGTTGTCGCCCGGCGCGCAGGTCACCGTGAAGGCCCGGCCGGTCACGGTGGCACCGGTCCAGGCCGGACGGATGCGGGACGGCATGACGAGGGCCCCGCTCTCGCCGAGGGTGGCTGCTCCGATGACGATGAGCTGGTCGACGTTCACCACCCGCCGACCCTACCGGCCGCTTCCGGCCCCCTTCTCTCGAGGCGCAGCCGGTAGGAGTCCGACCGCTAGTGCCTCGATGACGCGGGGACGAGGCCGGCGACAGTGGTGAGGAAGTGGTCGACGAGGGCGTCGGTGTGCGGCCGGGCCTGTTCCTGGCACTCGGCGGTCTCGGCCAGGAGGCCTTCGGGCGTGCCGTCGAGGTGGCGGAGCTCGGCCTCGTCGGCATCGGCCAGCCAACCCTCGAGGATCTCGCTGGTCAGCTCGGGATGGAACTGCACGCCGAGGCTGCGACCCGTCCGGAACGCCTGCACGCCCGAGTCGCTGTGGGCCAGGATCGTGGCCCCCTCGGGCACGGTGAACCGGTCGAAGTGCCACTGGAACCAGGGACCGGGCGCCAGCACGTCAGGGATGTGGGACTCGATCCGGTACCAGCCGAACTCGGGGCGGGGGGTGGCCTCGACCGTGCCCCCGAGTGCGGCGGCCAGGGCTTGGCCCCCGAAGCACACGCCGAGCACCGGGATCTCGGCGGCGTGGGCGGCGCGGAGCAGATCCAGCTCCCGACCGATCCACGTCCCGATCCGGTCCGTGTCGTAGACCGACCACGGCGAGCCCATGGGGACGATGAGGTCGTAGTCCTCGGGATCGGGGAACGGCGTGGCGGAGACCGGGTGCGTGACGTCGGCGACGGGCACCAGCTCGTCCAGCTCGAAGCCGTGGTGCTCGAGGCGATCGCCCACCATCCCCGCGGGACAGTGCCCGTCCGGGTTCACCACCAACGCCCGCATGCGAGCGAGGCTACCGCTCACCGAAATTGCGTCAGCGGGTCACGCCGGTGGTGACCAACTGACGCAATCTCCGGTCAGGACTCAGACGTCGGCGGGGGACCGCCCGGGCCGTGGCCCATGCCGTCGACGATGTCGTTGGCGCGGTCCTCGACGTCGGCGAGGCGCTCATCCGCCTCGGCCTGGGTCAGGTCACCGTCCTCGACGCCCTGCTCGATGTGGTCGGTGATGTCGGCGACGATGGCGTCCACCAGGTCGGCCCGGCTGACGTCGTTGGCTTCCGCGACCTCGGCCGGGGTCTGACCGTCCTCCAGGGCGGCGCGGAGGTCCTCCACCTCGATGCCGATGGCCTCGGCCATGGCGTCGAGCGCCGGGCCCTCGCCACGGCCCTCGCAGCCGGGGGCATCGGGCTGGGCGGCCGCATCGGCGGGGGCCTCGGTGGTCGTGGTCGCGTCGTCACCGGTGTCGGTCTGGGCGAACGCAGTGGTGACGCCGAAGCCGGCGAGGCCGGCTCCGGCGATGGCCGCCGCGGCAACCGCGGTACGGAGGGAGGTGGGCATGATCAGGGCTCCTTTCGAGCTCTTGTCGGGGTTGACGGAAGCCACGATCCCGGCGCCGGGTAAGCAGGGGTTCGCGCTGGGCCTGAGAACCACGCGAGAAAGGCCTTCGGGCGTTCTCACCTGGTTCTTGCTTTCGGGCACTAGACCGACGCCGGTGGAAGGAACACCGGCCCGGGTCCTCGTCGTCGAGGACGACCAGAACGTGCGTCAGACCCTTGACTCGGCCTTGCGCTTCGCCGGCCACGAGGTCGTAACGGTGGACGACGGCGACGAGGCCCTGGACGAGATCAGCGCCCGCGAACCCGACCTGATCGTGCTCGACGTGATGATGCCGAGGCTCGACGGCCTCACCGTCTGCCGCATGCTGCGGGATCGGGGCTACCGGACGCCGGTGCTGGTCCTGACCGCTCGTCACGAGGTGTCCGACCGGGTAGCCGGACTCGACGCGGGAGCCGACGACTACTTGGCCAAGCCCTTCGCCCTGGACGAGCTGCTGGCCCGCGTCCGGGCCCTCCTGCGGCGGACCAGCCCGAGTGGCAGCGCCGCCGTCCTCCGGGTGGGCGATCTGGTGCTCGATCCCCAACGGCGGTCGGCCCGACGCGGCGACCGGCCGATCGAGCTGACCAAGACCGAGTTCGACCTGCTCGAGCTGCTGATGCTCAACGTCGGCATCGTTCTCGAGCGCAGCGTCATCTACGACCGCATCTGGGGCTACGACTTCGAGACGGGATCCAAGTCACTGGACGTCTACGTCGGCTACCTGCGGCGCAAGACCGAGGAGGCCGACGAGACCCGCTTGGTCCACACGGTCCGCGGCGTCGGCTACGTCGTCCGGAGCCCTGAGGAGCGATGAGCTTGCGGTGGCGGTTGTTGGCGGTGTTCGCCGTGCTGGGGGCGCTGGCCATCGGGGCGGCCAACCTCACGGCCTGGCTGTCGACCAGCAACGAGCTGCGGGGTGAGGTCGACGACTTCCTGGTCCAGCGGGGCAACGAGATCCTCGAAGGTCGCCGCCAGCTGCCTCAGGGGCCGGGGGGCTTCGGCAACGGCGGCCCACCAGGCACGCCGGGCACCTTCGCCCCCGACGTCGTCACCCAGGTCCTCGACGAGGACGGTGCGATCGAGCAGTCTCTGGGCCAGGCCCTGCCCGTCGACGACGCCGACCGGGCCGTGGCTGTGGGGAGCGACGACGCCCGGCTGAGCACGGTCACCGTCGACGGGGTCGAGCTCCGGGTCTTGGCCGTGCACCTCCGAGGGGGCGGCGCGGTGCAGATCGCCCGTGAGCTGACCGAGACCGACGACGTCCTCACCGCCCTGGCCGGGCGCCTCGCGCTGATCACCCTGACCGGGGCGGCGCTGGCGGGCCTGGTCGGCTGGCTGGTCGCCCGGCGCATCACCGGCCCGGTGCGGGCTTTGGCCGACACCGCCGAGCAGGTGGCGGCCACCCAGGACCTGACCACCCCCATCCCGGTGCAGGGCGACGACGAGGTCGGCCGCTTGGCTCGCTCGTTCAACACCATGCTCGGGGCCCTCTCGGACTCCCGGCGCCAGCAGCAACAGCTCATCCAGGACGCCAGCCATGAGCTGCGCACCCCGCTGACCAGCCTGCGCACCAGCGCCGAGCTGCTGGAGCGGGGGCCCGACATCGACCCCGACGAGCGGAACCGCCTGCTGGCCGTCGTGGCCGGCGAGTCGAAGGAGCTGAGCGAGCTGGTCACCGAGCTGGTCGATCTGGCCACCGACCAGCGCGCCGCCGCCCCCTACACCGAGGTCGCTCTGGACGAGATCGTGGCCCGGGCAGTGCGCCAGAGCCGGGACCGCACCGGGCGGGAGATCGCCCTGTCGACGGAGCCGGCGCTGGTCGCCGGCGATGTCGTCCTGCTGGAGCGGATGGTGCGCAACCTGCTCGACAACGCCGACAAGTTCTCGCCGGCGGGCACCCCGGTGGAGGTCACCCTCGTCACGGTGGGTGCCGCCGCCCGGCTCGTCGTCGCCGACCACGGCCCGGGCATCCCCCCCGAGGACCAGGAGCGGGTCTTCGACCGCTTCTACCGGTCCGCGGCCACGAGGACCCTGCCCGGCTCGGGCCTGGGCCTGGCCATCGTGGCCCAGGTGGTCGACGTCCACGGCGGCGAGGTGCGAGCGGGCGGAAGGGATGGGGGTGGGGCGGTGTTGACGGTGGTGTTGCCCCTGTCGGCCGACGGGAAGCGCCGGTAGCCTTAACCCGGCGTTGACCGTGAAATCTCCACCGAGGTGATCCCTGCAGTGAGCATCGATGTCCCCGAGGACCTCCGTACCGAGCCGGTGATCACCGTCACCGACGACGCCCTCGCCCAGATCCTGGAGCTGAAGGCAAAGGAGACCGACGCCGAGGAGCTCTGCCTCCGCATCGAGGTCGTGGGCACCCAGGGCGTGGACTACCTCTACGACCTGGCGTTCGCCACCCTCGAGGAGGCGGTCGAGGGCGACTCGGTCGCCACCGTGGGCGACCTGCCGGTGATCGTGCCCGCCGACAGCGTGGCCAAGCTGATGGGCGCCACCCTCGACCTCCCCAGCGGCGACCAGCAGGGGCTCGTCCTGCGCAACCCGAATCGGCCCAACCCGCTGGCCGGCGTGGACATCGAGCTCTCCGGC
>DATDAH010000280.1:0-5257 GCA_036525535.1 Acidimicrobiales bacterium | reverse complement strand
GTCGCCGATCGCCTCGGGGTCAGCATCGCCAGCCTCTACCACCACGTCGAGGGCAAGGACGACCTGCTCCGGCTGGCCGCCGAGTACTCCGCCGCCCGCACCTCGATCCCTCAGGACGAGGGCCAGCACTGGGCCGTCTGGCTGCTCGAGTGGGCGCTCTACAACCGCGACGCGTTCGTGGCCGAGCCGGCCCTCTTCGGCCAGTTCATGGACGGGGCGATCGGTGCGGACGTCATGGCCGACAACACCGAGGCCATCCTCGCCCGCCTGGTGGCCCAGGGCTTCACGGCCCGGGAGGCCCAGAGTGCCTACCAACTCGTCAGTGGCTGTGCACTGGGGGCCGCGGTCCAGTCCATCCGCGAACAGCGGGCCGCAGCCGCAGGGCGGCCGGCGGCGAAGGAGTACCTCCGCCTCCTGGCCGACCGCGAGCCCGGCGACCTCCCCCACTTGCGAGCGCTGCTGGCTGAGGCCGCGGTCACCCCGCTGGACAGCTTCGAGACCCGCATCACCACGGTCCTGGCCGGCATCGCCGCTCGCCGGGGCGAGGACTGGTCGGCGATCGTCACCAAGGTCGATCGATTGCTGACCGCCCACGGCTGACCCCACACGCCGATCTGGTGGTCGGAACTTGCACGACCGGTCGACAATCGACCACCATGGCCCGGTGGAATTCGGCATGTTCTTGCAGGGCTACGTCCCCGGGCCCGCGGCCCACACGACCGAGGGCGAGCACGCGGCTCTCCTGAACGAAGTCGAGATGGTGGTCACCGCCGACCGCCACAACTGGAAGTACGTGTGGGTCAGCGAGCACCACGGTCTGGCCGAGTACTCCCACACCTCCTCCAGCGAGGTCTTTCTCGGCCATTGCGCCGCCCTGACCGAGCGCATTCACCTCGGCTCCGGCATCTTCGGCCTCAGCCCGCGGGCCAACCACCCCGTGCGCAACGCCGAGCGGGTCACCATGCTCGACCACCTCTCGAACGGGCGCTTCGAGTTCGGCACCGGCCGGGGTGCCGGCAGCCACGAGGTGGCCACCTTCAACATCCACGACACCTCCTCCACCCGGGTCGAGTGGGACGAGGTCATCTGGGAGCTCCCGAAGATGTGGGAGCGCAAGGACTACACGTTCCAGGGCGAGCACTTCGCCATGGACAAGCCCCACAACGTCCTGCCCAAGCCCTACGGCGTCGGCCATCCGCCGATCTGGGTGGCGTGCGGGTCCCCCTCGACCTTCGGCAAGGCGGGCTCGCTCGGCATCGGGGCCCTGGGCTTCAACTTCAGCCCCATCGACGAGATGCGGCCCCAGATCGAGGCCTACAAGGCCGGCATCGCCGGCTGCACCGAGCCCATCGGCCAGTTCGTCAACGACAACGTGATGATCACCAACGCCGTCGTCTGCCTGGAGGACGGCGACCGGGCCCGGGACGTCATGACCCGGGCGGCCAGCGGCTACCTCTACTCCCTGGTCTGCCTCTACCACGACACGTTCCCGGTGCCCGAGGGCGCCATCGTCTGGCCCGAGCCGCCCCGCCAGCTGGACCGGGCGACGGTCGACCTGGCCATCGAGTACGGCGGGGTCCTCTGCGGCACCCCCGACGAGGTCAACGAGCAGCTCAGCCGCTACGCCGACGTCGGCGTGGACCAGCTCGTCTTCGGGATGCCCAACAACCTCACCCAGGACGAGACGCTGGAGTGCATCGAGCTGTTCGGCGACAAGGTCATCCCCAACTGGGACCCGGACCCGGTCCACCGCACGACCCGCATGCGCCAGACGGCTCAGCCCAAGTACGGCCCCTTCGAGCAAGAGCCCCCGGCCATTGAGACCATCTTCACCCGCGGGGACTGAGCCCCGGCCGGTCAGCCGGTGAAGGGTGGGGTGGCGGCGACGACGTTCGGGTCGACGCCAGGGGTGTCGACGTCGGCGTCGAAGGTGTTGGTGACCGTGATCGTGGCCAGGTCGCCGGCCGCGGTGATCAGGGCCGACTGATCGTCCACGCACGACCCGACATCGACGCCCTCGGCCCCGAGGTCGTCGTCCGCCGGGCCCTGGGGCGGTGCACCCGGCTCGAACGCGCACGTGTAGGACGTCGTCGCGGCCCCGTTCGCATCGGTCTCGGTCACCGTGCACGTCCCCGCCCGGAGGATCGCCACGTCCTGGGTCTCGGGGGACCCCGGCCCGGCGGCGTCGAACGAAAGGGTGCCGCTGTCGCCCCCTTCGGCACCGGTCTTGATGGAGGTGCAGTCGTAGGCGATGACGTAGCCACCGGTAGGGCCGCCGCCGTCGACCACCTTCGTGATGGACAGCGTGGCGGTGTCCTGGGTCTGCGCCGACGACGACGGCCCGACCAGGGCGACCGGGGCGAGCAAGGCGAGGGCGAACAGGATCCGGCGCATCTCGTGGACGTTAGTCCGCGAGGTGCGCGTCAATCGGTGTACGAGATCGTCAGCTGGCCGAGAGCAGCGCGGCCGCGGCCCGGGCGAGCTCGACGTCGTCGTCCTCCGGCAAGCCGCTGACGCCCACCGCGCCCACCACCTCGCCCCCGACGACCACGGGGACCCCACCACCCCAGGAGACATAGCGCAGCTCGCCGAAGTTCGTCATCGGGAAGCCCTCGCGGCGGGAGGCCTCGCCCACCGCTCGGGACTCCGTCTGCTCCCGGGCCGCCGTGTACGCCTTGTTGATGGCGATCATCCCCGAGGACAGCCGACAGCCGTCGGTGCGCAGGAAGGCGAGGAGCTCACCGTAGGCATCGACGACGGCGACCGCGGCGCCGCGCCCCTCCGGCTCCAGCGCGGCGACGACATGGTCGACCAGGCGCTGGGCATCGGTGTGGCCGAGAACGGTCCGGGCGTACACAGGCGGCTCCTTCAGCGGATCTGACTCAGGCGCACGGCGCTGCGCTCACGGGCCGACACGACGGCGGCTTCGAGCACGCGCTGGGTCTGGTACGCATCCTCGAAGTCGGGAAGGGGGACGACCGGCGTGCCCCCGCTGACGGCCGTCACCATGTCGGCCACCTGATTGACGAAGGTGTGCTCATAACCGAGGCCATGGCCGTCGGGCCACCAGGAGCCCGTCCACGGATGGTCCTCGTGGGTCACCTGAATCGTGCGCCACCCCTGGAGGGGCGGCGGGTCATCAGCGGAGAAGACCTCCAACTCGTTCATGCGCTCGAAGTTGAACCGGAGCGCGCCGCGCTCGCCGTGGATCTCGATCCGGTTGGCGTTCTTCACCCCCGTGGCCAGCCGGGTCGACTCGAAGCTGGCGATCGCGCCTCCGGCGAAGCGAGCCAGGAACAGGACGGCGTCGTCGACGGTGCTCCGCCCCGTCCGGCTCGGGTCATCGGGCAGCGGCCGCTCCTTGATGAAGGTCTCGACGATCGAGCCGCTGACCTCCACGATCTCCTCGCCGGTGAGGAACCGGGCCATGTCGACGATGTGGGCACTGAGGTCGCCCAGTGCCCCGGAGCCGGCCCTCCCTCGGCGAAAGCGCCAGAGCAGCGGTGTCTCGGGTCCTCCCCACCCCTGCAGGTAGGCGGCGCGGACGTGATAGATCCGTCCCACCCAGCCGGCTCGGACCAACTGATGGGCCAGCGCCACGGCGGGGACCCGCCGGTAGCTGTACCAGACGAAGGTGTCGCCCTCGGCCCGACGGGCCGCGTCGCGCAGGGCCCGGGCATCATCGAGCGTTCCCGCCAAAGGCTTCTCGCAGGCCACGTGCTTGCCGGCCTCGAGGGCGGCGATGGCCTGCTCGGCGTGGAGGTCGTTGGGGGTGGCCACGTCGACGAGATCGACCTCGGGGTGGGCCACCGCAGTCCGCCACCTCGTCGTCGCCTCCTCCCAGCCCCAGCGGTCGGCGAACGTCCGGGTCGCCTCGGCGTCGCGGCCCGCGACGATTCGCCGGCCGGGCTCGGTGGGGAGATCGAAGAATCGACCGGCGGTCCGCCAGGCGTGGGCGTGGGCCCGGCCCATGAACTTGGTGCCGAGCATCGCGACGTTCAGCCGTCGGTCGGGGCTCATGATCTGACCTCCTCGCCGAGGGTGAGCATCTGGTTGACTGCAACGTCCTCGACCACGGTCGACCGGCCGTCGGGCCACCGCACCCGGACCTCGGCCACGCGGGTCGCAGGGCCGAGCCCGAAGTGGGCCCGGGGGTCCTCGGAGGACAAGTAGCTGCTGCCGACGTGCAGCTCTCGTCGGAAGCGGCGGCCGTCAGGCAGGCGCACCGTCACCACCGCGCCGGGTGCGAACTCGTCGCCGGCCACCTCGAGCCAGTTCCCGACCGCCCCCCGGTTCTCGAGCAGGGCGAGCGGCGAGCCGACGGCGTTGACGGCCACGTCGACGTCACCGTCGTTGTCGAAGTCCGCCGCCGCCAGTCCCCGGGCGTTGAGCGGACCCAGCTCGTCGAGGCCGATGGCGGCGCCGATGTCCTCGAAGCGGCCGGGGGCTCCGGTGGCCGTCAAGTTGCCGTAGGCGCCGAGGGGCTGGGCGTCGAGCCCGAGATCGACGATGGGGACCTCGCCGTTGGCCACCAGCAGGTCGAGGTCGGTGTCGAGGTCGAGGTCGACGAACGCGGTCCCCCATCCGGTCATCACCGCATTCGGTGCCTCAGCACCGAACCTCGGCAAGCCGTCGGTGAACCTCGGGGTCCCCTGCCGCGTCCGGTTCGAGAACAAGGCGGGGGCCTGACCGGCCAGGTTGGTGACGTAGAGATCATCCCGCCCGTCACCGTTGTAGTCCTCACCGGCCACGCCCATGGCGCTCCCCGCGTCGGCCACCCCCGCCGTCGTGCCCACCTCATGGAGGGCGAACCCGAGACGGCCCGGGTCACCCTGCCCGCGCGCCGGCTCGTTGACGTAGAGGCGGCTCGGGTTGGTGTCGTTGGCCACGTAGAGGTCGAGGTCGTGGTCTCGATCGACGTCGGTGAACTGGGCGCCGAGGCCGTACTCCGCGTCGGGATCGATACCGAGCCGCTCGCCCACCTCCCGGAAGGTGACCCGACCGTCGGGGCCCGGGCCCTCACTGAGGTAGAGCAGGTCGCGTACGCCCTGGTGACTGTTGGGGAACCCCTGGGCCGACTCCGCAATGGGCGCGTTCACGTTGACGTAGCCGGACACGAACAGGTCGGGCCAGTCGTCACCGTTGACGTCGCCGACGGCGGCCCCGGTGTACCAGCCGTACGCGTCCACCCCCGCGGCCTCGGCCCCCTCCGTGAACGTCCCGTCCCCTCCGCCCCACAGCAGGGAGTTCCCGCGCG
>DATDAH010000279.1:0-5606 GCA_036525535.1 Acidimicrobiales bacterium | reverse complement strand
GGACGCCAACGGCCGTCCGGACGGCCAGGGGGCAACATCGATGACCGACGAAGGCGTGCTCGACCCGTGGGTGGCGGCGTGGTTCGAGGAGAACGGGATGCCGATCATCGAGGAGCTCGACCCCGACCTGCTGCCCTTGGCCCGCAGCCCGCAGGGCTTCCCCGTGACGCGCGAGATCGCCCAGGTCACCGACGAGGACGTCTCAGGTGTTCCCGTCCGGATCTACCAGGGCGACAGGCCGGCGACCGGCGTGCTCGTCTACTTCCACGGCGGCGGCTTCTGCATCGGCAGCATCGGCCTCATGGACAACGTCGCCCGGGAGCTGACCCACGCCTCCGGTTCGGCCGTCGTCTCCGTCGGCTATCGGCTGGCCCCGGAGGACCCCTTCCCGGCAGGCCTCGACGACTGCGAGACCGTGGTCCGGTGGGCGCTGGCCAACACCGACCGCTTCGGCGTGGGCCCCGGTCAGGTCGCCGTCGCCGGTGAGAGTGCCGGTGGCAACCTCTCGGCGGCCGTGGCGTTACGGCTCCGCGACGCAGGTGAGGACCGCCTCGCGGCGCAGGTGCTGCTCTACCCGGGGCTCGGGGGGTCGAGGCCCTACGCCTCACAGAACGAGTTCGACGGGATCATGCTCACCCGGAAGTCCCGCGACGTCTACTGGTCGGCGTACTCGGGAGACCAGGACATCGACCACGACCCCTACGCCGCCCCGCTCGAGGCCGAGTCGCTGGCGGGCCTGCCGCCCGCCCTGGTCGTGCTCGGGGGCTGCGACGTGCTTCGGGACGAGGGCCGGGACTACGCAGCACGCCTCGCCGCGGAGGGCGTCACGGTCGACGAGGTGTGCCTCGCCGGTCAGCCCCACGGGTTCCTGAACCTCGGCTTCCCGGCGGCCGAGCGCGTCTACGATCACGTCGGCCGCTGGCTGCGACCGATTCTCGCCGGGGCCGCGTAGCCCTCCTCCGTCGAAGCGTCTAGGGTTCATCCGACCGGTCGGTACAAACGACACCAGGGGGACAGCGATGGCGTGGAAGCGATTCGTGAAGGGGACGCTCGCCGCGCTCGTGGCCGTGACCTTGGCGGCCGCCTGCACCTCGGGCGACGACAGCTCGAGCAGTGACACCACGACCGGCGGGGGCGGATCCTCGACCGAGACGACCGTTGCCGCGACCGGGCCCGCTCCCGGCGTCACCGACGACTCGATCAAGGTCGGCGTGACGTTCGTGGACACCGAGGCGCTGGTGGCGTCGGGCCTGAACTACGACCTCGGCGACCACGAGGCCGTGTACACGGCGCTGTTCGACGCCATCAACGAGGACGGCGGGATCAACGGTCGCCAGATCGAGCCGGTCTTCGCCCCGATCGACCCGACCAATCCGGCGCCGGCCGAGGAGAAGTGCGTCCAGCTGACCGAGGACGACGACGTCTTCGTCGTGACCGGGTTCTTCCTGGCCGACGCCGTGAACTGCTTCGTGAGCACGCACGCCACGGCCGTGGCCGGCGGGGAGATGACCCCCGAACGCATCGAGGGAGCCGAGGCCCCCTGGATCACGTGGACCCCGGACGCCGACCAACCGGAGGCCGTCCTCCGCGCCATGGACGAGCAGGGCGAGCTCGACGGGACGGTCGGCGTCTGGGTGGCCGAGCGGGACCAGGCCGTGCTCGACAATCAGGTCCTGCCGCTCCTCGACGAGCTCGGGGTCGAGGCGGCCGCCACTGCCGTGGCCGTGGCCCCGGCGGACGACCAGGCTGCCCAACAGGCCGAGCAGACGACGATCGCCCAGAACTTCGAGGCGGCCGGGGTCGACACCGTCGTGCTCATCGGCACCAGCGCCCAGGGCTGGCCCACGATCATGGCCGAGGACTCCTCGTACCGGCCGAAGCTGCTGTTCCTCGACATCCTCGGTGCCCGCGCGTTCTACACGAACGCGGCCACCACCGACACCACGGTCCTGGAGGGCGCGGTGATGGGCGGTGGCTACGGCCCCGACCAGGCCCGGTTCGACGAGGCCGCCATGCAGGAGTGCATCCAGACGCTGGCCGACCACGGCGTGGAGACGCCCACGCCGGAGGAGTCCGGCGACGACCCGTCGAACCAGCCCTACCAGGCCGCCTTCCAGGCCTGCCCCGACGTGGCCCTCCTGGGGGCCTGGCTGGAGGCCGCGGGCGAGGACCTCAACTACGGCACCCTGACCAACGCCATCAACGGGCTCGAGGTGAGCATCCCCGGCGACCCGGAGGCCCGGACCTACGGCCCGCCGCCCGACGCCGACGGCAACCCGACGGCCTACCTCTACACGTGGGACGAGGACGCCCACGACGTCGTCATCCAGGAGGGCTGAGCCGACGGTGAGCGAGCCGGCACCGACCCTGCACCTCCCGGCGCGCGACATCCCGATCCCGACCTCGGTCAGTCCCGAGGCCCAGGCAGTGCTGGCCATGCCGGCCTTGCCGGTGCCCGAGCGCCCACCCGTCGATGACGTCGACGGGTGGCGGACGATGATCGCCGACCACGACGAGGCGATCGCCGGGCTGATGGCCGAGCGGGCCTCGAGCGCACGGGTCACGACCGAGGAGCGGGACGTCGGCGGGGTCCACGTCTACGACATCTCCCCCGACGACCTCGGGGCCGGCGACCGGCGGGTCTATCTCGACATCCACGGGGGCGAGTTCATCTTCGGCGCCGGTGAGGTCTGCCGGGCGATGGCCAGTGGCACGGCGAACCGCGTCGGCGCGCGGGTTTGGGCCGTCGACTACCGGATGCCACCCGATCACCCCTTCCCCGCCGGGCTCGACGACTGCCTCACCGCGTACGAGGCCCTCCTGACCGACCACCGGCCCGAGGAGGTCATCGTCGGCGGCGCCTCTGCGGGAGGGAACCTCGCGGCGGCCCTCATCCTCCGGGCCCGGGACGACGGCCTGCCGCTGCCCGCGGCCGCCGTGCTCATGACGCCGGGCGTCGACCTGACCGCCTCGGGTGATTCGCTGCAGACCAACCGTGGGCTCGACCCCCTGATCCCCGATGGCTCGTCACCGGCCTTCGGGATGTACGCCGCCGGCCACGACCTGACCGACCCGTACGTCTCACCGCTGTACGGCGACTTCACGAAGGGCTTTCCACCGACCATCTTCACCACGGGGACGCGGGACATGCTCCTCTCCGACACCGTGCGCATGCACCGGGCCCTGCGCGTCGCGGGCGTCCCCGCCGACCTCCACGTCACCGAGGCGGGGGGCCACGGCGGCTTCCTCGGCATGGCGCCCGAGGATCGCCAGCTCGAGCAGCAGATCCGTCGGTTCGTGGACTCGCACTGGCCCCCGGCCACCGGCTGATCGTCAGGGCGCCTCGACGGTGCCGTCGACGCAGAATACTGTTCTCCTTCACTGACAATGGTCATAACGTCCCGCCACCCGGTGAGGCGTGACCAGACCGAGGGGGAGACCTGATGGGGTTGAAGCGACTTCGGAGGAGCAGCGCGTTCTTCCTGGCTGCGGTGTTGCTGTCTGCCGCTTGCACGTCGGGTGACGACACGACCACCGAGTCGAGCGGGTCCGACACGACCACAGCCGAAACGACTCCGTCTGCGACCGGACCGGCACCGGGGGTCACCGACGACACCGTCAAGATCGGCGTCACCTACGTGGACACGGAGGCCCTCGTGGCGTCTGGCCTGAACTACGACCTCGGCGACCACGAGGCCGTCTACACGGCCCTGTTCGACGCCATCAACGCCGACGGCGGCGTCAATGGTCGCCAGATCGAGCCCGTCTTCGCCCCGATCGACCCGACCAACCCGGCCCCCGCCGAGGAGAAGTGCGTGCAACTCACCGAGGACGACGATGTCTTCCTCGTCACGGGGTTCTTCCTGACCGACGCCGTCACCTGCGTGGTGAGCACCCATGCCACCGCCGTGGTCGGCGGGGGCATGAACCCCGAGCGGTACGAGCAGGCGCAGGCCCCCTGGCTCACCTGGACGCCGGACACCGACCAGCCCGAGGCCATCCTGCGGGCCATGGACGAGCGAGGTGAGCTCGACGGGAGCGTTGCCGTCTTCTCGAACGCCCGCGATCAGGAGACGCTGGAGGGCACGGTCCTGCCGACCCTCGAGGACTTGGGCGTCGAGCCGGTGGAGACCGGCGTCGTGGACGCGCCGCCGGACGATCAAGCCGCGATGCTGAGCAACGTCCAGACCATCGGTGAGCGGTTCCAGGCCGCGGAGGCCGACACCATCGTCATCGTGGGCGCCAGCGGCCAGGACTGGCCGACCTACATGGGCGACAACACCGACTATCGCCCGAAGCTGCTGTTCCTCGAGTTCACCGCGCCGCGGGCCTTCTACACGAACGCGGCGACGACCGACACGTCGGTCCTCGAGGGCTCACTGGTCGGTGGCACCTACGGGCCGGACACGGCTCGCTTCGACGAGGAGGCCATGCAGGAGTGCATCCAGACCCTGTCCGACGCCGGGCTCGACACGCCCTCGCCCGAGGAGAGCGGTGACGATCCGTCCAACCAGCCCTACCAGGCCGCGTTCCAGGCCTGCCCCGACGTCGCGATCACCCAGGCCTGGCTCGAGGCCGCCGGTGAGGACCTGAACTACGGGACCCTGGCCGCCGCCGCCGACGGCCTCGAGGTCCACATCCCGGGTGATCCCGGCACCCTCGTCTTCGGTCCGCCGCCCGCCGGCGACGGCGACCCGCAGGCCTACCTCTTCGAGTGGGACCCGGACGCGCAGAACTACGCGCTGATCGAGGACTAGCAGTCCGTCAGCGGCGAGGGGTCGGCCAAAGCCCGACCCCTCGTCCGCCGGTCACTCTGCCAACCGGCGGAGGGCCTCCTCGGCCAGGTCATCGAGCAGGGCCGGCGCCGGAACCCCCGCGGCGGCGGCCAGCTCGAGCACGATGTCGACGTCCTTGCGCAAGAGAGGAACGGCCTGCGCCATCCCGCTCGTGTCGAAGCCCATCTGGGCCATGAGCGCGGCCGCCCGGCTGCCCCCGCTGCCGCTGGCCAGCACCTCCGCCAGCGCATCCCGGTCGAGGCCCAGGCCGTCGGCGAAGGCGAACGTGTCGAGCGCCACGGCCACCTGGGCGGTGAAGACGAGGTTGTTCAGGACCTTCGCCACCTGCCCACGACCGACCCCGCCGAGGTGGAGGATCGGGTCGCCGTAGGCCTCGAAGACGGGGCGACACCGGGCCACTGCGTCGTCCGGGCCACCGACCATGACGAGCAGCCGACGCTCGGCCGCGGCCGGTCCGCCACCGCTGACGGGGGCGTCCACGAGGTCGATCCCCCCCTTCCCGACCTCGCCAGCGAGACGGATGCACGTGTCGGGGTGGATCGTCGAATGGATGACCACGGTGCCACCGGGCTGCATACCGGCGAGCACGCCGTCCTCGCGGAGCAGGACATCCTCGACGTCCGCGTCGGCGACGACGCACAGGCCGACCACCTCACTGGCCGCGCCGACCGCGGCGGGCGAGTCGACCACCACGGCGGCGGTGTCGGCGAACGGCGCCACGGTCTCGGGCCGGCGCGCCCAGAGGGCGTGGGAGTGACCCTCCTCGGCGATCCGGCGGGCAATGGGCCCGCCCTGGCTGCCCAACCCGAT
>DATDAH010000278.1:0-7902 GCA_036525535.1 Acidimicrobiales bacterium | reverse complement strand
GAGCTCCGGGGTCGGGTCAGCGGAGTCGAGATCGCGGTGTACGCCGGCGGCCCGGTCCTGGGCGACGTCGAGGCCGGTGTGGTCGGTGGCCTGATCAGCGTGCTCTTCGCCATCGTGTCCGGCGGCTTGGCGTGCGTCGCGGCGGCGGCCGGCTTCGCCCTCTTCGTTCCCCGCCTGGCCCACTACGAGCCGAGCGCGGCGACAGTCACGGAGCCGTAGGCGGCCTCTTCCTACACTCGTGGGACCATGCGGTGCCGGCGGATGCCCGTCGAGATCGAGTCGCCGGAGGAGCTGGGCTACGGCGCCATCGACTGCAATCTGGCCGAGAGCTCGTTCCGCCCGGGTGCTGGAGGCTCGGGCTCGCCTTCTTCGAGGTCGAGCGGTTCTACGCCGTGCTCAACGGGGACCCTGGCCACCTATGTCGGGCCTGGCCACTGGTTCGATCAGGACCGACACCATTTCCGAATCGGCTTCGGCTGGCCGACCACCGCCGAGCTGGACCGGGGCCGGGCCAACCTCAGCGATGCCGCCACGCGGGCGGCTGGGTAGCGTTACCGGCGTGACCGTCACCGCCGCTCCCACCACCGAGCCCTTCCCGTTCTCGGGCTGCACGTCGATCGAGGACGAGCGCCTGCACCGCAAGCAGCGGCTCGCCGCCGCCTTCCGGATCTTCTCCCGGTACGGCTTCGACGAAGGGGTGGCCGGCCACATCACCGCCCGTGATCCGGAGCACGCCGACCGGTTCTGGGTGAACCGCCTGGGCCAGGACTTCAGCACCATCAAGGCCTCGGACCTCCTGCTCGTCGATCACGAGGGCGAGATCGTCGAGGGGCAGGGACCGCTCAACCGGGCCGCCTTCGCCATCCACTCCCGGGTCCACGCCGCCCGCCCCGACGTGATCGCCGCCGCCCACTCGCATTCGCCCTACGGAAAGGCGTGGGCATCCTTGGGGCGCAAGCTCGACCCCATCACCCAGGACGCCTGTGACTTCTACGAAGACCACGGGCTGTACGAGGAGTTCCACGGTGTGGTGCTGGACACCGACGAAGGGGACCGCATCGGGGCCGCCGTGGGGTCGACCAAGGGGGCCATCCTCCAGAACCACGGCCTGCTCACCGTAGGGCGGTCCGTGGACGAGGCCGCGTGGTGGTTCATTCGCATGGAGTCCTGCTGCCAGACCCAGCTCCTGGCCGAGGCGGCGGGCACGCCGAAGCTGATCAGCCACGAGGCCGCCCTGCAGGTCCGAGGCGAACAGGGGGGCGGCATCGCCGGATGGTTCACCTTCCAGCCGCTCTACGAGCAGATCGTGGCCGCCCAGCCCGACCTGCTGGACTGAGCCCTCGCCGGCCGGGCCCTCAGCTGGGCCCGGCGGTCGTCCACCAGTCCCAGAACTCGGCCACGGTGGCACCCGGGGCGATGGTGGCCTCGGACTGAACCGCGAGAGCCCGGCTGGTCCACGCCATGAACGCGTCGCCGTCGGGCTGGAGCCCGCAGAACACGCGGCCCGTCGTCTCGGTCCCGACGGTGAGGGTCCCCTCGAACGGACACTCGTTCTCGTCCCCCGTGTTCCGATCCACCCCGGCGGTGGCGAGCAGGGACTGGTACTCCGCGGCCGCCCCCTGGGCGTTCGGGTACTGGTTGTAGAAGACACTGGCCGCCCCCGCGGCGGGGGAGCACTGCACCGACGCCGTCTCCTGGGGTCGAAGCTCGGCCCGGATGCAGGAGTCGCGGAGGTCGGTGGGGACGTGGGTCAACAGCTGGACTTCGGCCGGGTTCGGAAAGTCCTCGGTGTCCGCGGGGGCCGCCCGATCGACCAGATCGGACCACCACTCGTAGAGCGCGGCGTCCCCGTCGTCGGACCGGCGGGCGACCGCGGTCCAGGAGGCGTTCGCATCGGTCCAGGCCAGCCCGGCATTGCCGCCGTCGTCGAGGTAGCAAGCCACCTGACCGGCGACGCCGTCGGGGTCGTCGGCCGTGGCCCAGCTGTGCACGGCGTAGCGCGCGGTCTGGCAGTCCTCGTCCGTGGCCAGCTCCTCGCCGGCGGCGGACTCGGCCTCAGCGAAGGCCTCGTCGACATCGTCGTCGTCCTCGAAGACGATCACCCGGACCTCGTCCGCCCCCTGCGAAGGCTCACAGCTGATGTTCGCGACCACGCCGCTGTCGTTCTCCTCCACGTCGCCCAGGTCACAGGCGGCAGCCAGGGCCGGGGGCAGCGCCCCGAAGGCCTCGTCGGCGGCGTCCTCAGCCGCCGCGAGGTCGGCCGCCTCCTGGTCGATCGTGGTCGCCGCGGATTCGTCGTCGCTGCTCCCACCGCCCCCGTCGTCGCCACCGCCGAGCACGACGACCCCCCCGATGATCAGGGCGGCGATGACCGCGGCGCCGCCGAGGACGAGAGGCAGGCGTGAGCGGCCCCCACTGGTCCCACCGGGGCCGGAAGGTGGCGGCGCCGCGCCAGGCGGGGCCGGGGTGAGAAGGTTGGCCGCCGGAGCCGGAGCGGGGACCCGGCTCGCCGGTGGCGGTGGCGTGGCCACCGGAGCCGAGACGGTGGGTGGGCCCGGGGGCGGCGGTGGCATCGGCACCACCGGTGGGGGCAGCCCGCTGGTGAGCAGCGCCCGCCGGGCGGCTTCCGCGAACTCGTGGCCGGTCTGGTAGCGGTCGTCCGGCTCTTTGGCCATGGCCTTGTCGATGACCTCGTCGATGGCCGGGGGCAGGCCGGGACGCGTCTGGCTCAGCCGGGGCGGGGGCTTCGTGAGGTGGGACGTGATCATCGAGTGGATGTCACCGGTGAACGGCGCCATCCCGGTCAGCGCCTCGAAGAGCACACAGCCGAGGGCGTAGATGTCGGCCCGGCCATCCACCGCCTGGCCTCCGAGTTGTTCGGGAGCGGCGTAGGCGAAGGTGCCGAGGAACTCACCGGCGCCGGTGAGGCTGTCGCTCGACGCCGTGCGCTTCGTCAGGCCGAAGTCAGCCAGGAAGCAGCGCTGGTCCCGATCCCGGATGAGGATGTTGCGGGGCTTGACGTCGCGGTGGACCAGACCGGCTTCGTGGGCGGCGTCGAGGGCGCCGGCGATCTCGAACAAGACCTCGACGGCCCGGGTCGGCGTGAGCGGCCCGTCCTCCTCGATCACCTTGCCGAGATCGCGGCCGTCGACGTAGCGCTGCGCGATGAAGAGCTGGCCGTCCTGCTCACCGGCGTCGAACACGCCGACGATGTTCGGGTGCTCGTCCAGCTCGACGGCCAGCAGCGACTCCCGCTGGAACCGCTCCCGGTTCTTGTCGTCGGCGGACAGGGTGGGGTTCAGGACCTTGAGGGCCACCTTGCGCCGCAGTGCCGGCCGGAGGTCCTCGGCCAGGTAGACGTTGCAGAAGCCGCCCGCCCCGAGGAGGCGCTCGATGCGGTAGCCACCGAACTCGGTCCCGGGTTCCATCACGCTCATCTGGGCTGCCCGCCTGTCGTCAGAAGCCACCGGTCCCGCGGCCGACCGCCCCCCGGAACCAGGCGTGCGTCCCTTGGGACGCGATCGCCGCGCCCAGCCGGGTGAGCGCATGGGCGTACGCCGCCCGCCGCATGTCGACGCCGAGGCTAGTGGCGAGGTCGTGGACCGCTGCGAACTCCCGCCGCATGATCGCCTCGAGCCGCTCGTGGACCTCCTCGAGGTCCCACGCCAGCCCTCCCCGGTTCTGGACCCATTCGAAGTAGCTCACGGTGACGCCGCCGGCGTTGGCCAGGATGTCGGGGACGATGTTGATGCCGTTGCCGACCAGGATCTGATCGGCGTCGCTGGTGATGGGGCCGTTGGCGACCTCGATGATGGTCCGGGCCTGGATGCGGTCGGCGTTGTCCTTCGTGATCACACCCTCCAGGGCCGCCGGGATCAAGATGTCGACGTCGAGCTCGAGCAGCGCCTCGTTGGTGATCACGTCGGCGTCGACCAGCTGGCAGACGGACCCCTCGCAGTAGACGGCCCGCAAGGCTCGGGTGTCGTTCTTGTTCTGGACCAGGCTGGGCACGTCGAAGCCCTCATCCCGCTGGATGCCACCCTGGCTGTCGCTGACGGCGACGATGCGGTACCCGTCGCCGTGGAGCAGAGCGGCGACGTGCTGGCCGGCGTTGCCGAAGCCCTGGATGGCGACCGTGACCGCCGTCGGGTCCCACTCCTCGCGGCGTTCGAGCTCCTTGATGCAGTAGTAGGCACCACGGCCGGTGGCGTCGTCGCGGCCCAGGCTGCCGCCGAGCTCGATGGGCTTTCCGGTGAAGGTGCCGGGGCAGCGGCGCCGCTCGATGCGCGAGTACTCGTCCATCATCCAGCCCATCACCATGGCGTTGGTGTAGACGTCGGGCGCCGGGATGTCGGTCTCGGGCCCGAGCACGTCGTGGAGGGCCTGCACGAAGCCACGGCTGACCCGCTCCAGCTCGAGACGGGACAGCTCTTTGGGGTTGCAGACCACACCGCCCTTGCCGCCGCCGAAGGGCAGGCCCACCACCGCGCACTTGATCGTCATCCAGAAGGCCAGGGCCTTGACTTCGGCGACGTCCACGTCAGGGTGGAAGCGGATGCCACCCTTGGTCGGTCCCCGGGTGTCGTCGTAGCGGACCCGATAGCCCTCGAACACCTTCAGGGATCCGTCGTCGCGCCGGATGGGGATGGCCACCTCCATGACCGACTTGGGGTGGCGCAGGCGCTCCAGGACCTCGGGATCGATCTCGACGAGGTCAGCGACCTCGTCCAACCGGCGCAAGGCGTCGGTGAAGACGTCGGTCATGGTTGCCTCAGCTCCGTCGGTGGGAGTCGAACGAAAGGACCCGAGGGCCGACGAGGACGTGCATGCCGGGGGTCAGGGCCACCGGGCTGTCGGGCTGGATCGGCGTCCACTGGGTGGCGTCTCGCCTGGCCACGAACGTGCCGTTGGCCGAGCCGGCGTCGCTGATGAGGACGTCCCACCCCTGCAGGGTCACCCGGGCGTGGACCCGCGAGATGGCCCGCTCCGGGTCGGGGAGGGCGATGCCGCGGACGTCGCCGGCGGCGACCGCGGGGTCGGTGTCGGGCTCCCGCCCGACGACGATGTCCCGGTCCACCACGTAGGTACTGCCGTCGTCCAGGACGAGCACGCCCAACGGTGGACGGGGGCCCTCCACCAGGTTGTGGGTCTGCTGCACCATCGAGATGCCGCAACTGGCACAGAACGGTGAGGTGGGGTCGTTGAAGTGGCCCCGGGCGCAGATCACGCCGTGGACCTGGGGCACCTCGGGCTCGTCGGGTTCGGGTGGGGGCGGCGGCTCGTCGGCCCCGGCGAGCGGGAGCGGGGCCCGCACCGACTCGCCCTCGGGCTCCTCGTCGAGCAGTGACACCGACACGAAGTCCGCGGCCGGCACCGGCGCGATGGCGACCTCGGGCGGCGGCGGGGGAGGGGCCACGTCGACCTGGGGGGCAGGCACCTGCTCCGGCGCCGGCTCGACCGGCGGCACCGGCACGTCCGCCGTCGGCTCCGGTGCCGGCGCGGGAGTTCCGGTGGCCAGGCCGTCACCCCGGGCCACCCCGGCCTGGAGGTCGGACCACTCGTCGGCGGCACCCGCCCCGTAGCGGGCCAGTGACCACTGCTCGGGCACGGTGTCGAGGAGGCGGTCCAGCCAGGCCGCGGCGTCCCGCCCGGAGAGGGTCTGGTCGACCCCGGCGGCGTCCCGGAAGGCGAACTCGACGTCGCCGTGCAGGAGGACGGCGAGGCCGGCGCCGTCGGTGCCCACCAGACCCAGCGGCGGTGCGTCCTCGGCTGCGGCGAGCAGGCCGGCCACGGCCCGTGCCGCCTTGCGCCCGGCGTCGGGCTGGCCGGCGGCGGCGCGCGCCGCGTCGAGGAAGGCCGTCACCAGGACCTGGTGCTGGTCACTGCTGGGGAAGGCGACGGCGGTGACGCCCGGGGCCCGCAGCACCACGCCGTCGCCGGGGACCACACGGAGTCGGAGGTCGTCGAGGGTGGTCATCGGCTCACCAGCCTCCGATCAGGCGTCCGCCCTTGAAGCGCCAGCGGATGAAGATCATCTTCATGAAGTTCCCGGCGAAGAGGTTGATGACGAGCCAGGTGCTCACGAAGTGGATGAGGAAGGGGACGATGGTGATGGCGCCCAGGTAGGCCCGCCACTCCGTGTCCGGGTTCGATCCGAGCTTGTCGGCGACGACGTACACGAGGATCCCCTCGTTGACCCCGGTGAGGTAGCCGAACATCGTCGGCCAGTCCTTCTCCCACCGGAACTGCATGAGGAGCTCGTAGACGAACTCCCAGCCGATGCCGAGGATCAGGACGAGGGCCAGGATCTCGAACGTGACGTGGTAGACGTCGCCCAGCGTCGGGTCACCGTCGACGAACAAGGCGACGACGGGGGTGATGATGAGCGTCCAGACCGAGCCCACTACCCCCACGAGGAAGATGCGGGTCTGGATTCGGCCGTTGAGCGTGGGTAGCACGGGGCTCCTCGATCCTCAGGGGGCGGTCTTGCGGAGCCAGCGACGCCACTGCGACATGGACCGGCGAACGCCTATGCGGGGGACGAAGCCCTCGTCGGCCAGGTCATCGGCGATACGCAGGGCGGCGTACTGGAGGCCGAGGAACGAGTCGACGACCGCGAAGTAGGAGCCGAGCGTCGCCGAGCCGGAGGCGTACAGCTTGCCGACCCCACTACGGGTGCCGCGGACCTCGAAGTCGGTCTCGACCTGGAGCTTCCCCTTGGGGTTGCGCACCGCGCCACCGTGCTGGAGGAGGTCGGCCAGGACCCGGTGCTCGGTGATGTCGGCCTCGAGGCCGGTGCCGTCGATGACGTAGTTGGCGGGGACGTCGAAGATCCCCTGCTCGGTGTTGACCCGGCTGATGACCGTCCCGTCACCCGGGGTGACGGAGTCGACGGTGCCGACCATCTCCCGGTACCAGCCCTCGGCCCGGCCCTTCTTGAGCTGGTTCAGCCAGAGCTTGCGGTGGGGGGTGGTCGTGCCCCCGAGCGCATCCCACAGCGCATTGCGCTTGTCGTCGGGCCAGCGCTCGAGGTTGTGCTTGTACTGGCCGCCCCAGCAGGACTTCGGGTAGTTGAAGCCCTGGAAGGCCCACCCGTGGCTGCCCTTTCGGCGCAGGAAGATGTTCGGGCCGTGGGAGCTGTCGACGTAGGTCCGGAAGAGGTGGACGATCTGGATCTGGCTCCCCTTGTCCCGGTCGTCACACAGCCGCTGCAGGATCCGGGAGCCGACGATGCCGGCCCCCCGCACCATGACCGTGCCCGGCTTCTTGGCCAGCTCCTCGTAGACGTGCTCATGGGGCTCGTAGGCGTTGACGACCCGGTGGAAGTCCTCGTGGGTGTTGCGGTACTCCTGCAGGTCGGGCAGGAAGCGAAGACCGGGGTAGCCCACGGCCACGTGCACGTACGTGCTGCGGTACGCCACTCGCTTGGTGGCGCTGGTGCCGGCCTCGGGGGTGAGGATCGTGAAGTAGCCCCCGCCGTGGCGCTTGCGCACCATGCGCACGATGCCCTTGGCCTTCATCTGGTCGTACCCGATGCGGCGGGCCTCGACCTCGAGGGCCTCGAAGACCTGCCCCGCCCGTGGCGTGAAGTAGTCGGTGAGGATGGGCTCGGTGGCGACGTTGAAGAGGGGGTCCAGCTTCTTGACGAGGCCGGGGGCGGCCATGGCCTCCCGAGTGGCGTAGGACGGGAACCCCCAGATGTTGTCCGGCGTCGAGCCGGAATCGGACCGGAGCCGTTCGGGGCGCGGGATCTGGGAGCAGCGGGTCAGGTACTCGTAGGTGTCCCACGGGTTGTCCAACGCCCCGAGGGCCTTGAAGCTGGTGGCGGGCATGCCCGCCTGGCGCAGGTAGTCGGCCAGCACGAACGAGCCGAGACCGCCGCCGACGGAGACGATGGGGACG
>DATDAH010000277.1:0-4326 GCA_036525535.1 Acidimicrobiales bacterium | reverse complement strand
GGGGCGCCCCACGGGTCCACAAACGTGGCGCTGGGCACGGGGCCGGTGATGCCGCCGCCGCTCGGGGGTGGCGTGCCCCCTCCGCCGCCACTGCCGCCGGTGTCGGCCGGCGGAGCGTCGTCGGCCGCCGCGGCAGCCGCCGCCGCGGCGAGCGCGGCCGCCTGGCGCCGAGCCGCCTCCTCGGCCGCCCGACGCTGGCGTTCGACCTCCTCCAGTCGGGCCAGTTCTGCCTGGAGGTCGTCCTGGCGGGCCTCGAGGTCGGCGATCGCTTCGGTCTGGTCGGCCTGCAGCGCCTCGAGGTGGGCCGAGGCCGCGGCCAGGTCCTCCCGGGCGCCCTGGTAGGCATCGAGGGCGTCGGTGTCGCCGTGGGTGACGATGCGAGCCAGGGCGTCGGCGCGGGCCAGACGGGTCAGGTCCCCGCCCATCAGGTACACGTCCGTCGGGCGGATGTACTGCTGGACGGCGATCTCCTGCACCTGGCTCCGGAGCCCACCGATCGCCTGCCGGGCCACGTCGGTCTGGTGCTGGGTCGTGCTGATGTCCTCGCTGATCTCACCCAGGCGGGCCTCGGCGTCGGCCAGGTCCTGGGTCGCGGCCTGGGCCCGGGCCCGGACCTCGGCGATGTCGTCACCCGAGGCCGTCGGTGGGGCGAAGGTCGCCAGAGCGCCCGTCACCAGGGCGACGACCAGCAGCACCGGGAGCGGACGCAAGGTCCGCCATGCTACGCGACACCCCCTGATGTTGCGGTTCGGTGACGAAATCCGGCTCCGGTCGGCCCCGGTAGCGTGACCCGCCGATGACCGTCGACACGCCGTTGCGCCCCCCGGAGGGGCCGGCGGAGGAACCGGCGGCCGGGCCCGACGAGCACCCCTACGAGCCCGTCGGCGTCGTCCCCCGCTACCCCGCGCCGCGGCGGACGATCGACCCCGACCCGACCAAGGGCTGGATCCGCCGTCTGCGGCCCGTGGTCATGGCCCACGGCGGGTTGCTCTGGACCTCGGTGCTGGCCGCCCTCGTCGCGATGGTGGCCCAGGTCGCCGTGCCCGCGGTGATCAGCCTGGCCATCGACAAGGCGATCATCGACGACGAGCGTCCCCTCGCCCCCTACGTGTGGGCCCTCGTCGCGCTGGGCCTCGCCCGTGGGCTCATGGCTCTCTACTATCGCTACGGCCTCTTCCGCCTCGCCTACGACATCGAGTACGACCTCCGCCAACTGCTCTACCGGCACCTCACCCGCCTGTCGTTCTCGTTCTACGACCGGGTGCAGTCGGGCCAGATCATCTCCCGCGCCAACTCCGACATCCGCTCGGTCCAGATGGTGGCCGCCTTCGCCCCTTTGATGGGGATGTCGCTGCTCAGCTTCGTCGTCGCGTTCGCGGTCATGGCCTCGATCCACGTCGGCCTGACCTTGGTCGCCGTCGCCGCCCTCCCCGGGGTGTACATCGTCGGGGCGAAGCTGCGAAACCTCGTCTTCCCGCTCTCGTGGGTCATCGCCGCCCGCCAGGCCGACGTGGCCACCATCGTCGACGAGAACGTCAACGGTGTCCGCGTCGTGAAGTCCTTCGCCGCCGAGGAGCGCCAGATCACCGGGCTGGCCCGCGCGGCAGAGCGCCTGCGCTGGGCCAACGTGAGCCAGGCCGACGCCCGGGCCACCTACGCCCCGTTCATGGAGAACCTGCCCCGGGTCGGTTTGGCCGCCGTGCTGGCCTACGGCGGGTGGTTGGCCATCGACGGCCAGATCCAGATCGGGACCCTGGTGGCCTTCAACGCCTACGTGGTCTTGCTCCAGACCCCCTTCCGGATGCTCGGCTTCTTCCTGATGATGACCCAGCGGGCGGCCGCCTCGGCCGGGCGGATCTACGAGATCCTCGACGAGGCGCCGGCCGTCCAGGACCGCCCCGGAGCCATCGACCTGATCGACGCCCGGGGCCGCATCGAGTTCCGCGGCGTCGAGTTCGCCTACGGGACGGCCGAGGACGCCCCGAAGGTGCTCGACGGCTTCGACCTGACCGTCGAGCCGGGTGAGACCGTGGCGCTCGTGGGGCGTACGGCCAGCGGCAAGTCCACGGTGATCCGCCTCCTCCCCCGCTTCTACGACGTGCAGGCGGGCGAGGTGCTGGTCGACGGCCGTGATGTCCGGGACCTCACCGTCCTCAGCCTCCGCTCGGCGGTCGGAGTCGTCTCCGACGAGCCCTTCCTCTTCTCCGTCCCCATCCGGGACAACATCGCCTACGGCCGGCCTGGCGCCTCCGCCGCCGAGGTCGAGGCGGCGGCCCGGGCGGCCCAGGCCCACGGCTTCATCACCGACCTGCCTGACGGCTATGCCACCGTGGTCGGCGAACGGGGCTACACGCTCTCCGGCGGGCAGCGCCAGCGCATCGCGCTGGCCCGGATCGTGCTGGCCAACCCTCGGATCCTGATCCTGGACGATGCCACCAGTGCGGTCGACGTCCACGTCGAGGAGGCCATCCACGACGCGCTGAGCGGCTCGCTGGCCGACCGCACGACGATGATCGTGGCCCACCGCCTCTCCAGCATCGCCCTCGCCGACCGGGTGGTGCTCCTGGAGGGCGGCCGGGTCGTGGCCAGTGGCCCCCATGCTCAACTGCTGGCCACCGAGCCCCGCTACGCCGACATCGTGTCCCACCTCGAGGAGCGCGAGTAGTGGCCTGGGGCGGCCCGGCAGGGGGCGGCCTGGCCGGGGGCAGCGCCGTCGGTCAGAGCGCCGCCGCCGGCCTGCCGTTCGCGGGGGTGCCCGCCGAGCTGGCCGACCGGGTCGAGGCCATCCTGGACGCCGAGCCCGAGCACGCGGAGCCCGAGGTCCACTTCACCCAGCGGGAGGCCGGCCAGCGGCCGCTCACCCTGCGCAACTTCCTGGCTCCGCACCGCTTCGCACTGCTGGGCGCGTTCGCGCTGGTCGCGCTGGAGACCATCACCCTCCAGCTGGGACCGCTGCTGACCCAGATCGGCATCGACAAGGGGGTCTCGGAGAAGGACACCCAGGTCCTCGTCGTCGTCACCGCCGTCTACCTGGTGGCCATCCTGTTCAGCGTCCTGGCGGGGACCGCCCGCATCCGCTTCACCGGGCGCCTGGGCGAGCGCCTCATGTACGAGCTGCGCCTCCGGGTGTTCTCCCACCTCCAGCGCCTCTCGATGGACTTCTACACCGACGAGAAGGCGGGCCGACTCATGAGCCGGATGACCAGCGACGTCGAGTCGCTGAGCCAGCTCTTCCAGGAGGGTCTGGTCAACCTCGCCGTGCAGGCCCTGACCCTGGTGGTGGTCACGGTGATCCTCCTGTTCCTCAACCCGGCGCTGGCCCTGATCACCCTGGTCGTCGTCGTCCCGGTGATGCTGGCCCTCACGCTCTGGTTCCGGGCCGCCTCGGACCGGGGCTACACGATGGTGCGGGACCGCATCGCCGACGTCCTGGCCGACCTGCAAGAGAGCCTCTCCGGCATCCGGGTGCTCGTGGCCCACAACCGGCGCCGCCACAACGTGGCCAGCCACGGCAACATCGTCGGCGAGTACCGCGACGCCAACCTCTACACCGCCAAGGTCGGCGCCGTCTACGGGCCGGCCACCGAGACCGTCGGTGTGCTGGCCCAGGCCGTCATCCTGGCCGTCGGCGGGGCCTTCGTCCTCGACGACCGCCTGACCGTGGGTGAGCTCACGGCGTTCGTCCTCTACGTCACCGCCTTCTTCGCCCCGATCCAACAGCTGGTGCAGCTCTACAACACCTACCAGCAGGGCCAGGCCGCGGTGACCAAGCTGCGGGGCCTGCTCGACACCGAGCCATCCGTGCCCGAGGCCGTCGACGCCGTCGACCTGCCCGAGCTGCAGGGCGCGGTCGAGCTCCGGGACGTCCACTTCGGTTACGTCCCCGGCCAGCCCGTGCTCGACGGCATCGACCTGCGCATCGAACCGGGCGAGACGGTGTCCTTCGTCGGGGCCACCGGGGCGGGCAAGTCCACGGTCGCCAAGCTCGTCACCCGTCTCTACGACGTCGACACGGGCGCCGTCCTCCTCGACGGCCACGACGTCCGCGACGTGACCATTTCCTCGCTGCGTCGCCAGATCGGGGTCGTGCCGCAGGAGCCGTTCCTGTTCAACGGGTCCATCCGGGACAACATCGCCTTCGCCCGCCCCGACGCGTCCGACGACGAGGTCTGGGCGACGTGCCAGACGGTGGGCATCGACGACCTCGTGGACCGGCTCCCCGAGGGCCTCGAGACGCCGGTGCACGAACGGGGCGTGTCGCTCTCGTCCGGCGAGCGCCAGTTGCTGGCCCTGGCCCGGGCCTTCTTCGCCCGGCCGCGGGTCCTG
>DATDAH010000276.1:0-2456 GCA_036525535.1 Acidimicrobiales bacterium | reverse complement strand
TCGCATCCCCTGGGCCGCGGTCGACGAGGTCGCCGACGGCCGGATCACCGTCCGGGCCGGAGCCGCCGAGCCGATCGAAGTCGACTGACGCCGAGCACAGCGAAGCTCTGCTCTAGCGTCCGCGCCGTGCGCCGTCTCCTACCGGCTGTGGCCCTGGCCACCGTCCTCTTCCTGCCCGCTTGCTCCGGTGACGACGCGCCAGAGGCGGAGGGGTCCGCGGTGCCCACCGAGGCGACGACAACGGTCGGTCCGGCTTTGGCCGGCCTGCCCGGGGCGGAGGGGGCCACGGTCAACGAGGAGGGCGTGGACCCGCTCCCGCCGTTGCCCGACGACGTCGCCCTGCCGATCGTGTTCGTGCACGGCTTCGCCGGGTCGGCCCAGCAGTATGAGTCCCAGGCGATGCGCTTCGTGGCCAACGGCTATCCGCAGGACCGGATCGTGGCCTACGACCACGACGGCGCCGGCACGGACATCGGCGGGTACGCCGACGGCCTGGCCGATGTCGTCGACGAGGCCCTCGAGGCGTCGGGCGCCGAGCAGGTGTACCTGGTCGGGCACTCCCGGGGGACCTTCGTGGCGGGCACCTACCTCGCCGATCCGGCCCGGGCGGTCAACGTCGCCAAGTACGTCGCCCTGGACGGGGCACCCTGTCCCCACATGGTCCCCTGTCTCGCGCCGACGCAGGAGTCCAACCCCGGCCAGTCCCACGTGGAGGTGGCGACGTCACCGGAGTCCTTCGCCGCCCAGTACGAGTTCCTGGTGGGGGAGGCGCCGGCCGTGGTCGACATCGTCCCTCAGCGGGACCCGGTCGTCCTCTCCGGCCGAGCGGTCAACTTCCCGACCAACACCGGCCGGGCGGGGGCCACGCTCGACCTCTGGGCCGTCGACCCCGACACCGGGGCGCGGGTGGGCGACGAGCCTCACGCGTCGTTCGCCATAGGCGAGGACGGGGCGTTCGGGCCCTTCGTGGCCGAGTCGGGGGGCCATTACGAGTGGGTGCTCTCCTCGGAGGACTCACCGGTCCAGCACCACCTCTACCTCCAGCCGTACGTGCGCAGCAGCGAGCTCGTCCGCCTCCTGTCGTCATCTCCCGACGGGAACACCCGGGCCAACACCAACACCAGTGGCGACCACAGCGCCGTCATCGCCATCCGCATGCGGGAGTGGTACGCCGCTGACGACGCCGATCTCCCCGGCGACCAGGCCGACGTGCTCGAGATCAGCGCGGGCGACGAGGCGCCGGTGAACGTGCTGGCCGACTTCGTCGGCAACGACGCCATCGGCCTGCACCTCCACGACGACGTGGCCAGGCCGGGGGAGACGACGCTCGCCGCCCTGCCGTACTTCTCGACCCAGCCGTTCCAGAGCGGCGTCGACGTCTTCCTGCCTGCGGCGGACCCGCCGGACAGCACCATCACGGTCCGGAACATCCCCCGGGGTGACACCGACCGGCCCCAGACACTCAACGTGCCCAACTGGCCGTCGAGCACCCACAGCATCAGCGTGGTCTTCACCGACTATCCGGTCGACTGACGGCCGATCCCGGCCCAGGTCGGACCGGGGACGGCGAGCGCCGGATGGCCGGTACCTTCCGGACATGGCCGACGAACGAGCGGTGTTGGGTGCATCGGTGGACCGGCTGCGCGACCTGGTCGAGCCCCTGAGCCCGGAGCAGCGCCGACAGCAGGCCTACCCGAGCGAGTGGTCGGTGGCCCAGGTGCTGGGCCACCTGGGCTCGGGGGCGGTGATCGCCGGCCACCGGGTCGATCAGGCGTTGGGCGGGCGGGAGATCGACGCCCAGCCGATATGGGACGAGTGGAACGCCAAGGACCCCGACGCCATGGTCGTCGACGGGCTGGCGGCCGACGCCGCGTTCCTGCACCGACTCGACGCGCTCACGACCGACGAGCGGGCATCGTTCGTGGTCCCTCTGGGCCCGATGGAGCTCGACTACGACGCATACATCGGGTTCCGGGTCAACGAGCACGTCCTCCACACCTGGGACGTCGAGGTGGCCTTCTACCCGGCGGCCGTCCTCCCGGCCGGGGCCCGCACGATCGTCCTCCGGGTCGTGCCGATGATCGCCGGCTTCGCCGGTAAGGCCACGGGGTCGACCCGCACGCTCGAGGTCGCCACGACGGGCCCCGACGATCGGTACTCGGTGCAGCTCACGCCCGACGTCGTCGTCGTCACCCCGTCCGAGGCCCACGGACCGGCCGACCTGGTGCTGCCGGCGGAGGCCCTCGTGCGTCTGGTCTACGGGCGCTTGGACCGGGACCACACGCCGTCCTTCAAGGGTGACGAGGCCGACCTGGACGAGCTTCGGCGGGCCTTTCCCGGGGTCTGAGGCCCGTCAGGCCTCGACACTCGGGGCTGCGATCGCCGTCGCCGAGGACGATCCACGCCGCGTCGATGACCCGGGCAGCCACCCTGTTCGGCGAGACTGCGGGTATGGG
>DATDAH010000275.1:0-9601 GCA_036525535.1 Acidimicrobiales bacterium | reverse complement strand
GTCACAGACCGGGCAGTCCAGCGGGTGGTTGATGAGCAGGAACTCGAGGACGCCGTCCTGGGCCTTCTTGGTGGCTTCGCTGTGGGTGTCCACCACCATGTCGGGAGCCACCTCGATCATGCAGGCCGGCTGCAGGGCCGGGCCCCGACCGGTGTCGATGTCCACGATGCACATGCGGCACATGCCGACCGACGCCATGCGCGGGTGGTAGCAGAAGTGGGGGATGTAGGTCCCGGCCCGCTCGGCCGCGGCGATGACCAGCTCGCCCTTCTCGGCCACCACGGGCTCGCCGTTGACGGTGATGGTCACCGTCTCCCGCTCCTCAGACACCCGCATCCTCCTTGGCTCGGATGCGGACCGGGATGGACACCGTGGTCGGCGCGGGCACGGCCGCGGCGATGTAGGCGTCGTACTCGTCCCGGAAGCGGTCGATGGTGGACAGGATGGGCGACACGGCGGACGGTCCCAGCGGGCAGATGGTGGTCATCCGGGGCGGCCAGGCCAGTCCGGGGCTGATGTTGTCGCAGACGTCCCGCAGCAGGTCCAGGTCCGACGGGCGGCCGTAGCCGTCCAGGATCCGGCGCATGATCTTGGCCAGCCAGTTGGTGCCCTCACGACAGGGGGTGCACTTGCCGCACGACTCGTTGGCGAAGAAGCGCACGACCCGCCAGGCGGCCCGCACGGCGTCGGTGGTGTCGTCCATGACCACGACCGCGCCCGAGCCCATCATGGAGCCGGCCTTCCCGACGGCCCCGGTCTCCAGCGGCAGGTCGAGGTGCTCGTCGAAGAACCACGGGGCCGAGGCGCCGCCGGGGATGAAGCACTTCAGAGCGTGACCCTCGCGGATGCCGCCGCCGTACTCCGGGTCGAAGAGCAGATCCCGGTAGGTGGTGACGCCGAACTCCACCTCGTAGATGCCCGGGCGCTGGACGTGGCCGGAGACGGCGAAGAGGCGGGTGCCCCGGCTGGTCTCGGCCCCCTTCTCGGCGAAGGCGTCGCCGCCGTTGAGCACGATCCAGGGCAGGTTGCAGACGGTCTCGACGTTGTTGACGATCGTGGGTTGGAGGTAGAGGCCCTTGGCGGCCGGGAAGAACGGGGGCTTGAGCCGGGGCATGCCCCGGTTGCCCTCGAGGCTCTCGATGAGGCCGGTCTCCTCACCCACGATGTAGGCGCCGGCGCCCCAGTGCAGGACGACGTCGCAGGAGAAGTCGGTGCCGGCGATGTTCTCGCCGACGTAGCCCTTGGCGTAGGCGTCGTTCAGGGCCTGGGCCAGTCGCTCCTGGGCCAGGGCCATCTCGCCCCGCACGTAGAGGAAGACCTGGGCGGCGCCGACGGCGTAGGCGCAGATGAGGGCGCCCTCCACCACCTGATGGGGGTCACGCTCCATCAGGGCACGGTCCTTGTAGGTGCCGGGCTCGCTCTCGTCGCCGTTGATCACGACATAGCGGGGCCAGACGCCCGGGGGGCAGAAGCCCCACTTGACCCCGCACGGGAACCCGGCGCCACCGCGGCCCAGCAGGCTGGCGGTCTTGACCTCGTCGACGATCTCCTGGGGTGGCCGGCCCAGTGCCGCCTTCAGGCCTTCGTACCCACCCGTGCCCTCGTACCCGGCGATGGTGTGGGCGTCGGACTGCTCCAGACGCCGGCTGACGATGCGGTCGGTGCTGGCCAGAGGCGCCATGTCAGGCCCCCTCGGCCGGGGCCATCCACGCCGGCGCCTGGCCCCCGTCGGGGAGGGCGGGGCCGGCGGCGCGCTCGGGCGGGATGTGCTGGCGGATGCGGTGCAGGGTCCCGTGGGGCGGGATGTCCCCGTCCATCTGGCCGGCCCGGAGGTCCTCCAGGAGCTGGTCCAGGGCGGCGGGCGCGACGTTGGTGAAGTACCGGTAGTTGACCTGCAGGCAGGGGGCCTCGGTGCAGGCCGCCTGGCACTCGACGTCCTCGAGGGTGAACAGGCCGTCGGCGGTGGTGTTGCCCGCCTTCAGGTCCAGAGCCTCCTCGGCGTGCTCCAGCAGCTCGGCGCCGCCGAGGAGCATGCAGGAGATGTCCGTACAGACGTTGACCAGGTAGCGGCCGACGGGCTCGAGCTTGAGCATCTCGTAGAAGGAGCAGGTGCCGAGGACCTCGGCCGGGGTGATCCCGACCAGCTCGCCGATGTGCTCCATGGCCTCGTCGGTGACGTAGCCGTCCTGCTCCTGGGCCAGGTGGAGCAGGGGGATGAGGGCCGAGCGCGGGCGCGGGTAGCGCGAGATGATCTCGCGGGCCAGCTCGATGTTCTCGCGGGTCAGGCGGGGCACGGTGCCGGTCCCTCCGTGCGAGCCGTGTCCACGGAGGTCATCGATCGACCTCGCCCATGATCGGGTCCACGCTGGAGATGACGGCGACGGCGTCGGCCATGAGGCCGCCCCGCATCATGTGCGGGAGGGTCTGCAGGTTCACGAAGCTCGGGCCGCGCACGCGCAGTCGGTAGGGCTTGGCTCCGCCATCGGACACGATGTAGCAGCCCAGCTCCCCCCGGGGCGATTCCACGGCGGCGTAGGTCTCCCCCGGCGGCACCTGGAAGCCCTCGGTGAACAGCTTGAAGTGGTGGATCAAGGCCTCCATCGACTCGTCGATGCGGGCCCGCGGTGGGGGGGTGACCTTCTTGTCCTGCACCCGGTAGTCCCCCGAGGGCATCCCCTCGACGATCTGGCGCACCAGCCTCATCGACTCCCGCACCTCGTTCAGGCGGATGGCGTAGCGGTCGAAGGCGTCGCCGTAGCTGCCCACGACGACGTCGAAGTCCAGCTCGTCGTAGGCCAGATAGGGCATGTCCCGACGCAGGTCCCAGGCGTAGCCGGTGGAGCGGAGGATGGGCCCGGTGGCCCCGAGGGCGATGGCCTCGTCGGCGGTGATGACCCCCACCCCCTGGAGCCGCTCTCGCCAGATCGGCTGGCCCGTCATCAGGGTGTCGTACTCCTCCAGCCGCGGCGGGATCAGGTCCATCAGGGCGAGGACGTCCTCCTCCCAGCCGTCGGGCAGGTCGGCGGCGACGCCACCCGGTCGGATGTAGTTGTGGTTCATCCGCAGGCCGGTGACCGACTCGAAGAAGCGCAGGACCTCCTCGCGCTCGCGCCAGCCGAACAGCATCATCGAGACGGCGCCGAGGTCCATGCCGTTGGTGGCGAGGAAGAGGAGGTGGCTGGCGATGCGGTTCATCTCGGTCATCAGCATGCGGATCCACGTGGCCCGGACCGGGACCTCGACCCCGAGGAGCTGCTCCACGGCCAGCGCGAAGGCCAACTCGTTGAACAGCGGCGAGGCGTAGTCCATGCGGGTGACGTTGGTGGCCCCCTGCAGGTAGGTCAGGGTCTCGCCCGTCTTCTCCATGCCCGTGTGCAGGTAGCCGATGATCGGCTTGGTCCGTAGGACGGTCTCACCCTGGAGCTCGAGCATGAGCCGCAGCACGCCGTGGGTCGACGGGTGCTGGGGACCCATGTTGATGATCATCGTCTGGTCGGGGTCGCCGGCTTCTCCCTCGAGGGCGGCGGCGTCGGCCTCGGACAGGCGGAGCACGGCCCCCATCTCCCGCAGGCGGTCGGTCCCCGAGCCTCGGGACAGGCCCTGGCTCTCCTCCGAGGTCTGGGCGATGAGATCGGCGAACTCGGCCTCGGTGTCGCTCATGAGCGCTCCTCCGAACCGGCTCCCTTGAACTGCACCGGGATGGCCCCGACGCCGTAGTCCTTGCGCAGGGGGTGGCCGTCCCAGTCCTCGGGCATCAGGATCCGGGTCAGGTCGGGATGGCCCTCGAAGACGATGCCGAACATGTCGAACACCTCACGCTCCAGGGCGTCGGCCCCGGGGTGCAGGTCGACGATGCAGGGCACGGTCGGGTCGTCGGCCGGGACCTGGACGCGCAGGCGGGTCCGGGCCTTGTGCTCGTGGCTCAGGAACGACACCACCAGCTCGAAGCGCTCCGGGACGACACCGGGGACGACGGACCGGTGCGGATGGGCCAGGTAGTCCACCGCGGTGAGGTCGATGCAGACCAGGTAGCCCTCGCCCCGCAGGGTCTCGACCAGGTCCCGGTACTGCTCCCGGGAGGGGTGCAGCACCTCCTGGCCCAGCGAGTCGGTGACCGGGACGCCGTGCTTCTCGGCCACCGGCTCCGGCTCCGGGGCCGCGTCCTCCGTCTCGGCGTCCTGAACGCCGGTCTCGTCGCTCACCGCCGGCTAGTCCTTCGTGGTGGGCTTGAGGAGGCGGACGGCGCCGGTGTCGGTCTGGCCGTCGACCTGGCTGATCTGGATCTCCGCGCCGCCGCCGCGCACTTCCCGGCGCTGGGTCAGCTCGCCCGAGCGGATCTTGGCGTGGAGGGTGAGGATGGCGTGCATGAGGGTCTGGGGCCCGGGGGGGCAGCCGGGGGCGTAGACGTCGACGGGCACGACCTGGTCGACGCCCTGGACGATGGCGTAGTTGTTGAACATGCCGCCGCTGGAGGCGCAGACGCCCATGGAGATGACCCACTTGGGCTCCATCATCTGGTCGTGGATCTGGCGCAGGACCGGAGCCATCTTCTGGGAGACCCGCCCGGCCACGATCATGAGGTCGGCCTGGCGCGGGGAGGCCCGGAAGGTCTCCATGCCATAGCGGGCCAGGTCGTAGTGGGCGCCGCCGGTGGCCATCATCTCGATGGCACAACAGGCCAGCCCGAAGGTGGCGGGCATCACGCTGCGGGCCCGGGCCCACTTGACCAGCTCCTCGAGGGTGCCGGTCACGAAGTTGTGGCTGAGCCCCTCGAGGCCCTTGTCCAGCAAGCCGTCTTCCTTGCGCTCGGGCATCAGGCCGCCACCTCCTCGGTGGGCTCGCGGCCCTCGAGGCCGACCCGGCGGATGGTCGAGTCGCTGGTGCGGTGGGCCCCGACCTGACCGAGGGCCTGGACGACCCGCTTGACCGGGCCCCAGTCCAGCGCGCCCTTGCTGACCAGGTAGAGGAAGGATTCGAAGACCAGGAAGGCGAAGATCAGCATCGACCAGAACCCGAAGGCCCCGAGGTCCCGGTACACGACGGCCCAGGGGATGAAGAAGATGATCTCGATGTCGAACACGATGAAGATCATCGCCACCAGGAAGAACTTGACCGGGAAGCGCTGGGGGGGCTCGCGGCTGGGGACGATCCCGCACTCGTAGGGGGCCTCCTTGGCCGGCGTCATCAGCCGGGGCGCGAGGAGCCGGGAGGCCAGGATGCTGAGGATCGCGAAGACGAAGGCCAGCAGTCCGAGGGCGAGCACCGGCAGGTACTGGCCCATCGCTCAGTCCCCCGCGGTGACGGTCGAGAGGGCCTGCGCCCGGCGGTCGCGGCTGTGGAGCAGGGCACAGGTGAGGGCGAACAGGCTGCCGAACAAGATCGTCAGCATCGCAGGCGGCAGCCGCCGCGTCCCGAGGTCCCGCACCATGATCACCGACACGACGGGCTGGTCCTCGTCCGGGGTGGGCGACAGGGGGGCGTTGCCCTCCGGCACTGCGGTGGACTCCGAGGTCTGGACCTGGATCACCGTGTACTTCGGTGGGTTCAGGACCGTGAAGGCGTTGGCCACCCGGGTCGACACCCGGTCCCAGAGGCTGTCGCTCTCCGGCTGCTCCTTGCCTCCGCGGGTGAACCCGTCCACCAGCACGTACTCGCTGGCCGAGGTGTAGAGCCCGGTCTCCTCGCTGATCAGGGCGGTGTCAGCCGCGGCCTGGGCGTCACCGATCGCGGCCTGGGACAGCACGTCCCAGCCCCCCTCGAGACCGGCCAGCTGCTCTTCCACCTCGGGGGGCAGGTCGGGCAGGGCGGCGATCTCGCTCAGGGTGGGCGTCGGGTCCTCGGCCATCGCTTCGGCCACCTCGGGGAACTCGGCGATGATGTCTTCGGCCGAGGGCAGGTTCTCGGGCACGAGGCCACGGGCCTCCTCGAGTTGGGCTTGGCTCAGGTCCCCGACGTTGATCTCCTCGACCCTCCACGAGGGCAGGGTCCCGATGGCCCCCACGCCGTAGATCCACCAGAACAGGCTGAGCAGCATCAGCCAGCCGAAGAGGCCGGCCATCGCCACCTGGAAGCCGAGGCGGGCCCCGACGTTGGTGCTGAGCAGGAGGTAGACGGAGCCGATCAGGATCAGCGCCGCCACCGTGACCACCAGCACGCCACGGATCTCGGGGTCATAGGAGATCCCGGCCAGCAGGACGCCCACGATCGAATCAGTCATCGCCGAGGTTCCTCTCGTACTCCACGATGGCCTGGATCTGCTCGTCGGTCAGCATGTCGTCGAAGCCCGGCATCCGCCCCGTGCCCTGCCCGTGGGCGCCGTAGAGGACCCCCTTGACCGAGCCCTCGGTCACGAAGTCGACCTGCTCCTGGAAGCCCGCGGCCCCGCCCGGGAACTGGCTCCGAACGGCGGTCAGGTTGGGGCCGAGCGCCCCGTTGCCGTCGGACTCGGGCTCGCCGTAGGACCAGCCCTGGGTGTGGCAGCGCCCGCAGGAGTAGGCGCCGCCGGCGAAGCCGTCAGAGAGGCCGAGGTTGAACAGGGCCTCGCCTTCGGTCTCGTACTGGCCGCTCGCCATGGCGTCGGCCAGGGCGTCGGTCGCCGCCGCCTGGGCCTCCTCGGGCGTTATCTGGATCGTCTTGAGGTAGGCGATCAGGTTCCCGATCTGCTGATCGTTCAGGGCGCCACCGCCCTCGATGCCCCACGCCGGCATGGGCGAGAAGGGACGGCCGTAGACGAGGATGTCGTAGAGCTCTTCTTCGTCGAAGCGCAGGAGGACGGTGTTGAGGGCCGGGGCCTGCCACTCGACGCTGGCCACGAACTCGCCGTTGGCGTCGTTGATCGTGTAGGGGGCCACGCCGCCGGGGGCGTCCATGCCGCCGTGGCAGCCCGCGCAGTTGAGACCGCCCTCGGCGGTCACCGCGAACTGCTCGGCGCCCCGTTCCGCGGCCACGCGGTCGAAGGTGGCCTGGGCGCCCTCGTTGCGGGCGGGCTCACCCAACCAGTAGACGGGCAGGCCGATCGAGATGATGACGATGGCCCCGAGGCCGAAAGCCAGGTTCCGGTTGAGCACCGGGCCCTCGAGGATCTCGTCGGGGTGGTGCGGTACCCGGTTGGGCGCCAGCTCCAGCTCCGAGCCGGTCTCGGCCCGGGCCCGGCGGATGTTGATGAAGACGGCGACGGCGAACGCGATCAGCGTCAGGACGACGATGACGTAGCCCACGCTGGAGACGGTCGAGGCCAGGACGGCCCCCGCGAGAACGCTCATTCGTGCGTCGAACCCCCGAGGCAGCTGGGGCCCTCCGGCTCCTGGCCGGTGGTGTTGGTGCCGATGGGCGGGCCCTGGATGCGGATGCCGGTGTCGACTTCGAGCACACCGCCCGAGACCGTCGCCGGGAAGCGGTCCATGCCCCGGGGGGCCGGCCCGCCCCGCTTCTCGCCCACCCTGTTGTACCGGGAGCCGTGGCACGGGCACTCGAACCACTGCGAGCTGTCACAGTTCGGCACCCGACAGCCCAGGTGGGGGCAGGTCTGGAACAGCGTGTTCACGCCGGCCTCCATGCCCGTGAGCTCGGCGGGTGAGTAGACCTGCGCGGCCTTCTCCAGGGCGTCGCTGGGGTACTCGGTGATCCACATGCGCCCCTCGGGCACGTAGAAGAAGCCGTTGCCCTCGACGATGCTGGCCTTCACGTCGTCGATGTTGCCGATCCGGATCTTGGAGCCGAATCCGCCCTGGGCGTTGGGCCAGATGAACGCCAGGACGGCCCCGCCGAAGGCGGCCAACGAGAAGCCGGTGAAGCCGAGGATGGCCCGGTTGAGGAACTGGCGCCGGGTGACCCCGAGGGTCTCGGCGTCGGGCGGGGTGTAGGGCTCGAGGGGGGCGGGGTCGACCGGGACCAGCTTCCCGGACCGGGCCAGCTTGGCCTCACGCTCGACGTCCCGGCCCGTGGGCTCGAGGTCGGCGTCCAGGGCGACGCCCTGGTCCCGCTTGCGGGTCTCGCGGCTGAGGCCACCGACGGCGTCGCCGGTCTCCCGGCGGCGCGCCGCGCCGGCCAGGAGGACGCCCGCCAGCACGACCAGCAGAGGGATGACGATGAGGAGGATCGTTCCGGTGCTCATGGGCGTGACCTACAGGTCGAAGAAGATCCCTTCGTTCCAGGGGAAGACGAAGTTCTGGCCGGGGCCTCGGAAGAACGACCCGATGATCACCAGCACGGCCCAGAACATGAGCTGCACGGTGAACAGGGAGATGGCGAACTTGCGGTCCTCGGGCTTGGTGCTCGGGTTCTTGTCGATGTACGGGACCATCGCGTAGCCGATCAAGCCGATGGTCGGGATGGTCACCCCGGCGACCATGGGGTGGAACATCGTCAGCAGCTCCTGGAGGCCGAGGAAGTACCACGGCGCTTTGGAGGGGTTCGGCGTCCGGTTGGGGTTGGCCAGCTCCAGCAGCGGGGCGTTGACGAAGATGGAGAAGAACAGCAGGAAGGCGGTGATCCCGAGGGCGGCCACGAACTCGATCAGCAGCAGGTGCGGCCAGACGTGGACCTTGTCCACGGGCGTGGCCTTCACGTCCTGGATGGAGCCGGCCTTGACCACGGTCAGCAGGCGCTGGGTGTGGCCACCAGGGCCTGTGGGCGTGGCGGCGGCCGGCGCCGTGGCCACGGCCGTGCCGCCCCCGGACGCGGCCGGTGCCGTGTCGGCGTCGCCACCCGCGGCCCGGGCCCGCGCCGCCTTCGACCGCTCGAGCAGCTCGGACGGTATGCCGCTGTCGGCGCCACCTGCATCGCCCGCGTCGGTGCCACCGTCGCCGCCGCCACGGGCGGCCTCGGCCTTGGCTCGGGCCTCTTCGGCCCGCTTACGGAGGTGTTCGGGGATCTCGACCATGAGTGTCAGTCGCTCCTACAGAGGCCCGCTGATGCCGCCGTCTTTACGGACCCGCCAGAAGTGCACGGCCATGAAGATGACGATCACGAAGGGCAGGAACAGCACATGCAGCACGTACCACCGCAGCAACGTCTCCGAACCGATCTCGGCCCCACCGAGAAGGGCGAACTTCACCTGCGACCCGAACACCGGGGCGAACCCACCCATGTTCGACCCGACCGTCACGGCCCAGAGCGCCAACTGGTCCCAGGGCAGGAGGTAGCCGGTGAAGCTCAAGAGCAGGGTCAGCAGCAGCAGGACCACGCCGATGACCCAGTTGAACTCCCGGGGTGGCTTGTAGGCGCCGTGGTAGAAGACCCGGGCCATGTGGAGGAAGACCGAGATCACCATCAGGTGCGCGGCCCACCGGTGCATGTTCCGCACCAGGAGGCCGAAGGCCACCGAGGTGTGCAGGGCCTGGATGTCGTCCCAGGCCTGGGTCGCGGTCGGGCGGTAGAAGAACATCAGGAAGATGCCGGTCACGGTCAGCAGGATGAAGAGGAAGAAGCTCAGCCCACCGAGGCAGAGCGTGTAGCTGACCTTGACCGCGTGCCGCTTCACCTTCACCGGGTGGAGGTGGTACAGGACGCTGTTCATGATGACGTAGGACCGGTTCCGGGGGCTGTCCGTGTAGCCCTTCCGGAAGATCGAGCCGGGTCGGAAGATCGAGCTCCAGACCTG
>DATDAH010000274.1:0-5909 GCA_036525535.1 Acidimicrobiales bacterium | reverse complement strand
CTTCATCACGTCGCCGAGCTGCCCGGTGACCTGCAGGCCGACCTCGCCCTCCATGGCGGTGGCCTCGACGAACAACACGTCCCCACCGGCGCCGGTGACGGCGAGGCCTGTGGCCACGCCGGGCACCGATACTCGATCGGTCAGGTCCTCCGCGTGGAAGCGCGGCCGACCCAGCAGATCGGTGAGGTCGGCATCGTCGACCACGACCGGGGTGGGGGCGCCACCGGCCACACGAACCGCGACCTTGCGCAGGGCCTTGCCCAGCTGGCGCTCGAGCTCGCGCACCCCGGCCTCGTGGGTGTAGCCGGCGACGATGCCGTGCAGGGCGGCGTCGGTGACCTCGGCCTCCTCGGCATGCAACCCATTGTTCCGGACCTGCCGGGGGAACAGGTGGTCGCGGGCGATGGTGACCTTCTCGTCCTCCGTGTACCCGTCGAGCCGGATGATCTCGAGACGGTCCAGCAGTGCCCCGGGCACGGTCTCGAGCACGTTCGCCGTGGCGATGAACAGCACGTCCGACAGGTCGAGGTCGACCTCGAGGAAGTGGTCTCGGAACGTGTGGTTCTGGGCGGGGTCGAGGACCTCGAGGAGCGCCGCCGACGGGTCCCCCCGGAAGTCGCTGCCCAGCTTGTCGACCTCGTCGAGCAGCACCACCGGGTTCATGGTGCCCGCCTCGGTGATGGCCTTCACGATGCGGCCCGACTGGGCGCCCACGTACGTGCGGCGGTGTCCTCGGATCTCCGCCTCGTCGCGCACGCCGCCGAGGGCGACCCGGACGAAGCGCCGTCCGAGGGCGCTGGCCACCGACTCGCCCAGCGACGTCTTGCCGACCCCCGGAGGGCCCACGAGGGCGATGATGGCCCCCGGCTTGCGGCGGGCGGTGCCCTCCTCGTCGAGGCCTCGCTCGGCCCGCAGCTTGCGGACGGCGAGCAGCTCCACGATCCGCTCCTTGACCTCGTCGAGGCCGGTGTGGTCGGCGTCGAGGGTGGCCCGAGCCACCTCGACATCCAGCTCGTCGTCGGTCCGCTCCGTCCACGGCAGGCCGAGGACGGTGTCGAGCCAGCCTGCGATCCAGCCCCGCTCCATGTTCTGCTCGGGCATGCGCTCGAAGCGCCCGAGCTCCTTGCGCAGGGCCCGAACGACGTCGTCGGCGACTCCGGCGGCCTCGAGAGCGTCGATGCGGGTGCGGTAGTCCTCGGCGGACTCGCCGTCCTCGTCCTCGCCGAGCTCTTTGCGGATGGCGTCCATCTGCAGGCGGAGCAGGTGCTCGCGCTGCTGCTGGTCGAGCCCGTCCCGGACGTCGTGGCTGATCTTGTCGACGAGCTCGCGCTCGGCGAGGGCCTCCTTGGCCCAGTCGAGCACGAGCTGGACCCGCTCGGTCACGTCGACCGCCTCGAGCAGCTCGACCTTCTGCTCAGTGGCGAGCTCGGGCCACCAGCCGACGAGATCGGCGAGGCCACCCGGGTCGTCGGGGTCGACATTGCGCAGGATGCCCTGCACCTGGCGGTCACCGAGGTGCTCGAACAGGGCCCGCAGGGTGGCCCGCAGTTCGGCGCCGAGGGCCTTGGCCCCCTCGGTCGCAGGTTCCTCCTCGACGCGCTCGGCGGTCACCCACAGGCCGGGGCCGGTGCCGACGACGCCGGTGCCGATCCGCACCCTTCCCGTGGCTCGGACGACGAGCGCTTGCGCGCCGCCGGCCAGCACGCCGGTCGATTCCACCTGGGCGAGGGCGCCGACCCGGGCGAACCGGCCGTCCACCTTGGGGATCAGGACGAGCCGGCCGCCGGCGTCAGCCGCGGCCCGCGCCGCCGCCCTGGCCTCGTCGGAGTCGGCGGCGATCGTGACCACCATGCCGGGCAGGATCACGCTGTCGGGAAGGGGGAGCGCAGGCAGGGTGTTGGCATCGATGGCACTGGACATTGAGGTCTCCAGGGTCAGTAACTTGCGAATTGCAAGTCACAACCTATTGACCGGGCACCGCATTCCCACCCGTTCTCGGCCACGCATCGCGCCAACGGTGGGACAATCGGGCTCCTGAGCGGTCTCGGAGACGAAGAAGCCGGACGACGGAGCAGCCCGATCGGGCGGCTGTGGTCCAACGTCGCCCACGCGGTGTCCTGGACACCGCCGACGTCGACCGAGGTCGGCACCGTGGCCAAGTCCGGACTGGCCGCCGGCCTGTCGTGGGGGATCGCGCGGACGGCGAGCGGCGAGGCCAGCCCGGTGCTCGCCGCGCTGTCGGCCCTGGTGGTGGTCCAGGTGTCGGTCCGGGCGTCGCTCCGCACGGCACTCCAGCGCAGCGCCGCGGTGGTGCTCGGCGTCCTGGGTGCGCTGGCCGTAGGCGACGCCCTCGAGCTCAACGGCCTCACGGTGGCGCTGCTCGTCGTGGTGACCCTCGCCGTCGCCGAACTGGTCCTCCACCTCCCCCGGGCTGCGGCGAGACAGGTACCCGTCAGCGCGCTGATCGTGCTCTCCGCCGCGGCCGCCGACCCCGGGAGCTCCGGCTGGTACCGGGCCCTGGACACGGTGATCGGGGCAGTCGTCGGCGTCGTCGTGTCGCTGCTGCTGCCCGCCTCCCGCCTCGTCGACGCCCGTCAGACCCTCGACCGCCTGGGCGACGCCATCGGCGCGGCCCTGGAGACGATGGGGTCGGCCTTGGACCAGCCTTGGTCGACCGAGCAGACCCGGGACTGGCGGCGGGCCGCCCACGCGGTGCGAGATCGCCTCGTCGACGACGCCACGGAGGCCGTCGGCAACAGTCGAGATTCCGCCCGCTGGAACGTCCGGGACCGACGCCACGCCGCGGTGCTCGGCCGCTACGAGGAGATGCTGCCCCGCCTCGAGCGGACAGGCATCGGCACCTGGGTCATCGCCCGCACCCTCGACGATCAGGCCCGGTTGGCCGACACCGACCATGCGGCGGTCCCCGCCATGGGGGCGCTGCTGGTCGCGTTGGCGGGTGCCAGCCGCGCCGCCGTGCGCGACCTGCTCGACGACGCGGGAGGCACCGATCTCGCCCCGGCCCTGGCGGAGGTCCGGGAGCGCCGGGAGCGGTGTGTGCGGGGGGCGTCGCGCCGAGCGCGGCTCGCCCTCGAGCAGGAGGCGACCTACGGCGACCCGCTGGAGAGCGAATGGCTCGGCTATGCCTCCGTGCTGGTCCAGGTGGACCGGATCGTGAGCGACCTGAGTCTCGGGCTGCCCGCCGGCGGCCCTACGCTCGACCCGTCATGACGGGTACGGGAGCGCTCGACGACCACGTCGCGCTGGTGACCGGCGGGACGCGGGGCATCGGTCGGGGGATCGCCGAGCGCCTCGTGGCCGAGGGGGCGCGGGTCGCGGTATGTGGGCGGAACGAGCCCGAAGACCTGCCCGCGGGCACGACGTTCTTCGCCACCGATGTCCGGGACGCCGAGCAGGTCGATGCGCTCGTCGATGCCGTGGTGGCGGCGTACGGTCGTCTCGACCTCGTCGTCAACAACGCCGGCGGCGCCCCCTACGTCGACTCGGCGACGGCCTCGCCTCGGCTCACGACGTCGATCCTCGCCCTGAACCTGGCCGCACCGTTCTTCGTCAGCCAGGCCGCCAACCGGGTCATGCAGGCCCAGGACGACGGCGGGGTGATCGTGAACATCGGGTCCGTGAGTGCCCTGCGACCCTCCCCTGGCGCGGCCGTGTACGGGGCGGCCAAGGCCGGTCTCTGGAACCTCACCCAGACCGTGGCCATCGACTGGGGCCCGAAGGTGCGGGTCAACTTCGTGGCCGCCGGGCTCATCGAGACCGAGCAGGCCGAGGCGGTCTACGGCGACCGGGCAACCGTCGACCGGGTGGCGGCCACCGTGCCCCTCGGGCGGATGGGGACCCCGAGCGACGTGGCCGACGCGGTGGTCTTCCTCGCGTCGGCCAGTGCCTCGTTCATCAGCGGCTCCAACATCGTCGTGGACGGTGGCGGCGAGCGCCGGGCCCCGGAGCCCGTCGTGGCCAGCGAGTAGCCACAGGCGTCGGCCGTCAGGAGACGAGCGCCGGGAGCGACGCCCAGCCCCGCACCGTGGAGGTGCGGGCCTGTTCGGCGTGCTCCCAGTCGACCTCCCACTCGGGGAACCGGTTCAGGACCTCGTCGAGGGCGACCCTGCCCTCGAGCCGGGCCAGCGCGGCGCCAAGGCAGAAGTGGATCCCGTAGCCGAAGCTCAGGTGGTGGCCGGCGTCCCGGTGGATGTCGAACCGGTCGCCGTCGGGGAACTGGCGGTCGTCCCGGTTGGCCGACCCGTTCAGCAGCACCATGACGCTGCCCTCGGGGACCTTGTGGCCGTGGTGCTCGACGTCCTTGGCCACGTACCGGGCCTGGACCGGCGACGGGGCCTCGTAGCGGAGGACCTCCTCGACGGTCTGCGGCACGAGCGACCGGTCCTCGACGACCTGCCGCCGCTGGTCGGGGTGCTCGGCGAGCAGCTTCCCCGTCCAGCCGATCAGCCGGGTCGTGGTCTCGTTGCCCGCCCCGGCCAGGAGGCTGACGAACGTGGAGACCTCCTCCCGGGTGAAGGTCCGGGTGACACCGGTCTCGTCCTCGAACTCGGCGTTGAGCATCTCGGTCATGAGGTCGTCGGAGGGATGCTCGGCCCGCCAGTCGATGTACTCGCCGAACATCTCGGTCCCGTCCATGCCCTCCGCGTCGAAGGTCCCCTCCTGGCCCTCCTCGAGGTGCAGGCCCTCGTCGAGGTGGTCGCGGATCGCCTCCTGGTCCTGCTCGGGGATGCCGAGGAGGTAGCCGATCGTGCGCATGGGCATCTGGGCGCCCAGGTCGGCGATGAAGTCGAAGTGCCCGCTGCCCACCAGGGGATCGAGCGTGCGGGCGCAGAACTCGCGGACCTTGGGCTCGATGGCGTTCATCTTCTTCGGCGTGAACACCCGCGACATCACACCCCGGTGGACGTCGTGGCGGGGCGGGTCCTCGAAGAGGATCGCGCCCCGGGGGATCTCGAAGTCGGCCCGGATGAGCTCGAGGATCGAGCCCTTCCCCGAGCGATAGGTGTCCCAGTCGATCAGGCACGGCTCGACGTCCTCGAACCGGCTCAGCGCATAGAAGTCGTAGGGCTCGTTGTAGTAGAGCGGCACCTCGTCGCGAAGGCGCTTCCACACGGGATGCGGGTCGACATCGATCTCTGCGTCGTACGGGTCGTAGTAGACGTCGCCGGTCACGGTCACGCCGCCGAAACTAACACTGACGTCGACTCTGCGGTTCGGCGCTCACGAACCCTCGGACCACAGCGGCTGGATGCGGGAGGCCGTGGCCGCGCCCTGGTGGAGACCGGCGGCGAAGGCGTCCGCGGTCCGGGAGACCGCCATGAGCCATCGGCCCCAGCCGCTCAGCTCGAGGAACGCCTCGGAAGGCTCGACCACCTCGACCGTGCTCCCGGTCGTGCGGAGCTCGTCGATCCGCTGGCGGACGGCGGGTAGCAGGCCGGCGAGCAGCTCGGGCACGGCGCCGTCGGGCGGCTCGAGGGCCATGCACGACAGGGCGACAACGACGTCGTGACCGACGGCCAGGTCGGCGTTGAGCATGTCCCGGGCCCCGCCGTCGATGTAGTGGCCATCCGCGATCGTGACGGGGGGCGCCAGCCCGGGCACGGTGCAGCTCGACGCCACCGCTCGCGGGAGCTCGACGCCCGACGCCCGGTCCCACAGGGCGAACTGCCCGGCCTCGAGGTCGAAGGCAGTACAGCGGAAGCTCGCCGGCCAGTCGACACCGCCGAGGTAGTCGAAGTGAGCCACCCAGGCCGCCTCGGACACGGTGGCCCCGCCGGCGCGGGCGGCCAGCATCTCGCCCAGGTCCTGCGCCTCGCCCCCGGCGCCGTCCGACGCCCACGGCGGCGCCTCCGAGACCGACGCGACCAGGTCGGCCAACGGTCGGCCGG
>DATDAH010000273.1:0-2243 GCA_036525535.1 Acidimicrobiales bacterium | reverse complement strand
CTCCCAGGTACTGCTGCGTTGCTGCCACGCTCTCGTGATCGGTCGCCACCAGGTCCCGGCCCGGCGCCATCGCGCCGACGACGTACGGCGTCAGGCCGGTCGCCTCGAGCGCCGCACCGACCACCTCGGGCGACAGGTCGCCCGAGGCCTCCAGGGGAAGCTCCACCGCGTCGAAGCCGAGGGCGGCGACGTGGTGCAGCAGGTCGGTGACGGTCTCGTCGGTCAGGGGCGAGGCCCAGACCCAGGTGTTGATGCCGATCTCGCGCGACATCAGGGGATCTGACGCTCCTGCCAGACCTCCGGGTAACCCGGCAGGTTCTCGCCACCGAACTTCGCGTAGTGACCGTCCGGCATGCCGTCGTTGGCCTCCAGGTAGTCGGCGCGCTCGTCCTCGGTGATCGGCACCTGCGGGAGCACCCACTCGCTGGGCACCTCCTCGCCGGCGAAGATCTTCTTGACGGCGAGGAGCGGGGTGCGCCACTGGAAGTTGGAGTAGACCGGGGCCAGGCCCGTCAGACCGGTGTCCTCCCACTTGCGCAGGAAGCTCATCTCGTCCTCGCCGGTCATCACCGGGTAGTCGGCGCCGGCGTCCTCGAACGCCTCGATGGCGGCCACGCCACCGTCGCCGGCGTCCATCCAGACGCCCTGGACGTCGCCCTTGGCGAGCTCGTCGCTGATGATCTTCTTGATCTCGGTCGGGTCGGCTCCGGTGAAGTAGTCGACGGCCTCGATGCCGGCCTCGTCGAAGAGCTTCTCGGCCGCGGCCCAGCGCTGCTCCAGCACGTCGACGCCGGGCAGGATCCGCAGCGCGACGACCTTGTCGCCCTCCTCGAGGTTGCCGATGAGGAACTCGGCCGTGTCGATGCCCCAGGCGAAGCCACCGATCGGGTGGATGAACGAGGTGGCGCAGTCGGTCTCGACACCGCGGTCGAACACGATGACCGGCTTGCCCGTCTCACACGCGCGCTCGACGGCGGGCGTCATCGCGGCGGTCGAGTTGGGCGAGATGACGAACGCGTCGCAGTTGCCCTCGGAGATGAAGTAGTCGATGTCGGCGATCTGGGTGTTGTCGTCGTCCTCGGCGTCGCGGGTCTCCATCTCGGAGATCACGCCTTCGTCCTGGAGCACCTTCAGCTGCTGGTTCATGGTGATCCAGCCGGTCTGCCGCCACGGGTTGGAGATCGAGGCGTTCGCGAAGCACACCTTCTTGGCGCCGTCGGACTTGTACTCCGAGGTGTCGGTCATCTCACCGTCGATGTACTGCAGGTACGGCTCGGCGGGGTCACCCTCGAACGTCGCCCCGCGCTGCTCGTCCTGCTCGTCGAAGACCGCCTGGTCGAACCACTCGGTCTCCTCGCCCGAGTCCTCGGTCTCCTCGGCCGTGGCCTCGCTGGTGGCGGTGTCGGTGGGGTCGTCGCCCGCATTGGGCTCGGACGTCTGGCTGCAGGCGGTGAGGACCGCCAGCAAGAGAGCCGCCGTGACCGCAAGCGGCCCTCGGATGGACTTTCGGCGCATCAGTGTTCTCCTGTGTCGGTGCCCGGCCGGGGTGGTGGCGGGGCAGTGGGGTCCACCGCGGTTGCGGTGCCTGTTACAGATGGGTCGCCCGACGGGGAGGGCGGGCGACGCCCGAGAGTCCACGCACGGGCCGAGGCGGCCACGGCGAGGATGATGATGATGCCCTGCACGGTGTTGCGCCACGTCGACTCGACGTCGCGGAACGTGAGCAGGGCGAGGAGCAGCTCGAGGGCGAACGCGCCGGCCGCGGCCGAGAGCACCCAGCCCCGGCCACCGCCCAGCACGACCCCGCCGAGCACGACGGCCGTGATGGCCTGGAACTCGTACCCCTGGCCGACCGACGGGTGCACGCCGGCGTACCCGACCAGCAGGATGCCCGCGACAGTTGCCGAGAGGGACGAGAGCATGAACGCCCAGGTCTTGGTCCACCACACCGAGGTGCCGGCGAACGCCGCCGCCTCGGGGTTGTCGCCGACGGCCAGCAGGGTGCGCCCGTACGACGACCGCATCAGCAGCGCTCCCAGCACGGCGATGGCGGCCAGCACGATGACCGAGTAGGGGATGACCTCGACGATCGGCACGTCCGTGATACCGCCGCGACCGATCTGCCGGAACTTGTCGACCGGGTTGCCGGTGGCCGCGCCACCGGTCAGGTACTTCACCAGGCCCCCGAGGGCCAGGAACATGCCGAGCGTCACGATGAAGCTGGGCACCTTGAGCAGCGTCGT
>DATDAH010000272.1:0-7768 GCA_036525535.1 Acidimicrobiales bacterium | reverse complement strand
CCCGACCGGACGCGGCTGCGGGTCGACCGGCAGCGGAAGCTGGCCGAGGCGCTCCCGCAGCACGGGCAGGCCCTCGTCCTCCTCGGCGTGTCGAACGTCAAGTACGCGACAGGCGCTCGGGTGGTCGCCGCGGACTATGGGCGCACGGCGAAGTGGCGCAACGTGGCCGTGCTGATCGACGGCGACCCCGTTCCCCACCTGTGGACCTGGCAGCCCGAGGGGGTGCCGGACGATCTCCCCGCCGACCACGTCCACGACGGCCTCGACCTCACCACTGATGAGGGGGCGACGGCCCTCGTGTCCTTCCTCGCCGACGTGGGCGCCGGCAGCTGCTTGCTCGATGAGTGGACGATGCCGCTCCACCGCATGTGGGAGGGCGAGCGTCCGGGGGACGCCCTCCCGCTCCTGGGGCCGGCGAAGCTGGTCAAGACCGCCGACGAGCTGGCCTGCATCCGCACGGCTCAACAGGTCAACGAGGAGGCGATGGCCGAGGTGCAGGCCGCGCTCCGCCCGGGCATCCGGGCTACGGACCTCAGTGCCGTGTTCCTCCGTCGGGTCGCCCAGCTCGGCGCCCACGCCAACACGCTCGACCCCATCTGGCAGGTCATGCCCGACCGCATCGACCGGGGCCCACACACGGTCACCGGTGACGTCGTGTACCCGACCGTCACCACCGACCGCATCCTCGGTGAGGGTGAGGTCATCTGGGTCGACACCGGGATCACCTGGGAGGGCTACGACTCCGACTTCGGCCGCACTTGGGTCGTCGGGCGAGACCCATCGACCCCCGAGCGGGATCGGTTCACCCGCTGGCGGGACGTGTGCGACCGGGTGCTCGACGTGGTGAAGCCCGGGGCCACGGGCGCCGACCTCACCGCGGCGGCCCGCCAGGGGGAGGAGCGCACGCCATGGCTGCCGCACCTCTATCTGAGCCACGGAATCGGCGTCGACCTGGCCGAGGCCCCGCTGATCGGCACCGACCTGGGCCCCGAGTTCGACGAGGCCACGGTCCTCCAGCCCGGCATGGTCCTCGTGCTCGAGCCGGTCATCTGGGAGGACGGCGAGGGCGGCTGGCGGGGCGAGGAGATCGTGGCCGTGACCGACACCGGCTGGGAGCCACTGTCCAGCTTCACCTACGAGGGCTGGACATGACCGACGCCGGCGTGCTCGCCCTTTCGGACAGCGGTCGGTTCGACCCGGCTCGGCTGCGGGCCGAGCGCCGGGACCGGGTCCTGGCCGGGATGACCGAGGACCGGATCGACGCCCTCCTGCTCGGCACCGCACCGAACATCCGGTACGCGACCGGGGCTCGCCCCCTGTGGCTGGCCGGTGCCCGGGCGTTCGCCCCACTCGCGGTCGTGCTGCGCGAAGGCGAGACCCACCTCGTCGGCGCCTCCGACGACGGCGTGCCCCCCGAGGTCCCGTCCGACCACCTGGTCTCGTCCACCTGGAACCCGGCCACCCTCATGCGTCGGCTGGCGGCCATCGACGGTCTGACGTCGGCCCGCACCATCGGCGTCGACGGGCTCACGCCGATGTTCGAGCAGCTCCTGACCTCGACGTTCCCCCGTGCGACGCTGGTGGACGGCACCCCGCCGCTCTGGCGGGCCCGGGCCACCAAGACCGAGGACGAGCTGTCCTGCCTGCGGACGGCCTCGGCCGTGTGCGAAGCGGCCCTGTGGGACGTCGTCACCACCCTGGCCGTGGGCGACGCCGAGCGCGACCTGCAGGCGCGATTCGTGGAGCGCATGGCCTCGTTCGGCACCACCACCCCGGCCTTCGACGGGACCTTCTGCGTGAGCGTCGGCGACACCTTGCTGCGCCGATTCGCGTCCCCGCGCAACGTGGCGGCGGGCGACCTGGTCGCCCTCGACGTCGGCGTGCTCTTCAACGGCTACGAGGGGGGCCTGGCCCGGACCTGGCTCCCCGCGGGCTGTTCGCCGACCGCCGCCCAGGCGGCCGCCGCCCGCCATGCTCGAGGGGCGCTCGACACGGTGCTCGACGCCCTCCGCCCGTGGATGTCGGCCGACGACCTCGCCGCGCTGGTGCCCGACGCGCTGCTGCCGGTGGCCTACGGGGTCGGCCTCGGCGTCGAGCCGCTGGCCACCGAGGTCGGCTCCACCCTGTGCGTCCAGGTCCTGCACCGGGGTGTGCTCCTGCGGGAGACCGTCGTCCTGCGCCCCGACGGGCCGGAGCTGCTGTCCCGGTTCAGGTTCGGTGTCTCATGATCGTCGACTGTCAACGCGGGTCTCGCCTCGCTTCAGGCGGTCCCGTCGCGGGGTTCGAGGACGATGACGGGCGTCTCAGTCGACCGCCCGCCGGCGTGGCCGTCGAGCTGCGGTTCGACCGCGGCCCAGAGCTGCCACAGTCGATCCCGCTCCTCCCCCGCGACCTCGCGGGCCCGCACCGGCCGGTCCGAGTGATCCGCCAGGCGAACGACGGCATCGGGATGCCCCTCGAGGTTGAGCCACCACGCGGGATGGCCCTCGTCCCAGCCGTTCATCGCCAGCAGGACGAGGTTCGGGCCGTCTTCGACATAGCCGAGGATGACGCTGCGGTCCTGCCCCGACTTCCTCCCGACGGTCGTGAGGCGCAGCGAACCCCATCCCCGCTTGTTCTCCGTCGTCCAGAGGAAGCGGCCGCCGCTGAGCTTGTAGAGGGCTCGATGGACCCGCCAGGCCACGTGCACGAACCACGGCGGCGGGCGCTTCGGTGCTGGGGCTGCTTCGCTGCTCATGGCCGATCCCTCCAGGGATTGTCGCCGGCCCGACCCTACGCCGCCCCCCACGGGGCTGCGACGGGCCGGAACTAGTGTCACCGTTCGCCTCATGAACGACTTCGAGACGATCCTCTACGAGGAACAGGACGGGATCGCCACCGTCACGCTGAACCGCCCCGAGGTCCACAACGCCTTCAACATCGCCATGCAGCTGGAGATGAAGGAGGTCTGGCGGTCACTGCGCCGCAACGACGACGTCCGGGTCGTCATCGTCACCGGCGCGGGCGAGAAGGCGTTCTGCAGCGGCCTCGACCGGGAGGAGGGGATCCAGCGGGGCTACCTCGACAAGGAGGAGCTGCCTCTCACGATCGGGCGGGTGTCGACGCCGTTCATGTACAACGACATCGGCGCCCAGATGAACCCCAAGGAGAACGACCTCTGGAAGCCGGTCATCGCCGCCGTCAACGGCATGGCCTGCGGCGGGGCCCTCTACCTCCTCGGTGAGGTCGACATCATCCTCGCGGCGGAGCACGCCACGTTCTTCGACCCCCACGTCACCTACGGCATGGTCGCCGGCTTCGAGTCGGTGCACCTGATGCAGAAGCTGCCCCTCGGGGAGGCCCTGCGCACCCAGCTGCTCGGCGCCCGCGAGCGGATGTCGGCCCAGCGGGCCTACGAGCTCGGCCTCGTCTCCGAGGTCGCGCCCGCCGACGAGCTGATGGAGCGGGCTCGATGGGTGGCCGAGGTGATCGCCGAGGCACCGGTGCTCGCCGTCCAGGGCACGTTGAAGGCCGTCTGGATGGCCCACGAGGTCTCCCGTCGCCAGGCCCTGGACCAGGTGTCGACGTGGGTCTCCCTGGGCACGCAGTACGAGAACATCGAGGGCGGCCAGCAGGCCTTCGGCCAGAAGCGCCGGGAGTGGCGTCTGCGTTGAGTCAGACGCGCACGGAGGCTGGTCGTGGCCGGGTCAGGGATGCAGGTGGGCCTGCTCGCCGTGGCGGTCGAAGATCGACAGGATCTCGACGGGGCCGCCGTGGCCGGCGATGAGGTGGGGGACCATTGTGTCGAAGTCGGCCGACTCGCCGGCCTGCACGAGGTGCTCCCGCTCGCCGAGCATCAGGCGGGCGGTGCCGTCGAGCACGTAGAGCCACTCGCGCCCGGGGTGGACTCGGGGCTGACCGGTGCGCTTGGCGGGGAGCCGGGTCTTGATCACCACCCGACCGGAGGGGTCGTCGGCCCGGGTCAGGAGCCAGTGCGTCGTCCCGGCCACGACGTTGCGGGTGGGCCGGATGACGACGTCGTCCTCGGACCGGTCGTCGACGAGGTCGTCGACCGTGGTCCCGAGGGCCCGGGCGAGGGCGACGAGCTGGTCGAGGGCGATCCGGCGATGGCCGGTCTCGATGCGGCTGATGGTGGACGGTCCGATGTGGGCCCGGTCGGCGAGCTCGTCGAGCGACCAGCCTCGAGCGAGGCGGAGGCTGCGGATCCGGTGGCGGGTGACGGCTTCGAGGTCGTCTTGCGTCATTGGCAAGACTCTATGCGAACTGCGAATGATTGGCTAGGGTGCCCTCATGGTCCACGAGTGTGATGTCGCAGTCCTCGGTGGTGGTCCGGCCGGCCTGAGCGGGGCGTTGACCCTCGCCCGGTCGCGTCGCTCCGTCGTCGTCATCGACGCCGGCGAGCCGCGCAACGGGCCCGCCGCCGCCGTCCACGGGTTCTTCACCCGGGACGGCACCCCGCCCGGCGAGCTGCTGGCGGCCGGCCGGGCCGAGGTCGAGGCCTACGGGGCCCGACTGGTCGACGATCGGGTCGTCGGGGTCGTGGCCGAGAGCCCCGACGCCTTCGTGCTGACGCTGGCCAGTGGGGACACCGTGTCGGCTCGACGCCTCCTGGTCACCACCGGGCTGGTGGACGAGCTGCCGGACGTGCCCGGCGTGCCGGAGCTGTGGGGCGACCAGGTCATCCACTGCCCGTACTGCCACGGTTGGGAGGTGCGGGACCAGGCGATCGGGGTCCTGGCGTCGGGCCCCATGGCGACGCACCAGGCGCTGCTGTTCAGTCAGCTGTCCGACGACGTCGTCCTGTTCACCCACACCCACCCGCCCTCCGCGGAGCAGCGAGCCGAGCTGGCGGCCCGCCGGGTCGAGGTCATCGACGCGGACGTGGCCGCCCTCGAGATCGACGACGGCCGGCTCACCGGCGTGCGCCTGGCCAACGGAGAGATCGTCGCCCGGCAGGTCGTCACCGTCGCCCCCCGCTTCGTCGCCCGGTCGGCGCTGCTGACCTCGCTCGGCGTCGATGTCGTCGAGCAGGACCCCGGCATCGGCACCCGCGTGGACGCCGACCCGACGGGGCGGACCAACGTCCCCGGCGTCTGGGTGGCGGGAAACGTGGCCGACCTCTCGGCCCAGGTGGTCGTGGCCGCCGCCGCGGGCATGTCGGCCGGAGCCCAGATCAACGCCGACCTGGTCGCCGCCGACGTCGCCCTGGCCCTCGCCTGAACGCCGGCTACGGCGGTGGGTCGGCGATCTTCAGGCCGTTGACCATCAGCGCCGCCAGCGTCTCCGCGGCGCCGTCGACGTCGCACTCGAGCAGGCCCTGGACGAGCCACATCTCGGCGAACCGCTCGGCCATCGCCCCGAGCGCCGCCGCCGCGATCACCGGGTCGATGGTCGGGTCCGCGTCGCCTCGTCGCTGGAGGTGCCGGATCGAGTGGGCGATCTCCTCCCGGTGCTTGGTGATTCGGGCGAACCGGACCTCGGCCACACCGTCGTCGTAGCGGGCCACCTGCTCGATGACCCCCATGATCCGGGCCTCCTCGCGGTAGCTCTCCAGGTGCTGGCGGAGCGCGATGACCAGCCGGGTGCGGGGATCGGCGTCGAGGTCGGGGGCGAGGATCACGCTCTCCATGGGCTCGGCCAACAGGTCGTCGAGCTTCGCCGCCACCTCCCGGAAGACCTGCTCCTTCGAGTCGAAGTAGTGGTAGAAGGCGCCGTGGGAGGACAGGCCGGCCCGCTTGGCGATGTCGGAGATCCGGGCCTCGACGAACCCGTGCTCCTCGAAGACCTCTTTGGCGGCGACGACCAGCCGGGCGCGGGTCTCCTCGCCCTTGCGGGAGCGGGGGCCGCCGGTCGCGGCGGTGGTGGCGGTCGTCAGCGTGGCCACGGTGCGAGCGCGGGTCGATCAGACCCGGTCCAGCTCCAGCATCCGGATGGCGTTGCCCCGCAGCACCTTGTAGGTCATCTCGTCGTCGAGGTGCGCCGTGATCTTCTCGGCGTACGCCTTCGAGGTGGGCCAGGTGGTGTCGGTGTGGGGGTAGTCGGTCTCGAAGCAGATGTTGTCCCGCCCGACCGAGTCGAGGTTCTGCAAACCGTGGTGATCGGCGGTGAAGCACCCGAAGATCCGCCCGTAGTAGTAGCTCGACGGCGGGTCAGGGATCTTCTCCATCGACTTCTGCCAGCTGTCGTGGTGCTCCCAGACGGTGTCGGCCCGCTCGAGCACGTAGGGGATCCAGCCGATCTGGGCCTCGGAGTAGGCCAGCTTCAGCTTGGGGAACTCGATGAGCTTGCCCGAGAACAGCCAGTCGGCCATCGACGCCATCGCGTTGTTGAAGGCCAGCGTCCCGCCGACCCCGCCCGGGGCGTCGGGTGACGCCGACGGGTTGGTGGACGAGGACCCGATGTGCATGGCGAGGGTGACGCCCCATTCGTTGCAGACCTGGAACAGCGGGTCCCACTCACCGGTGTGGATGGTGGGCAGCTTCAGATGGTGGGGCAGTTCGCTGAAGCAGATGGCCCGCACCCCCCGCTGGGCGTTGCGCAGCGTCTCGGCCGCGGCCAGCTCGACGTCCCAGAGCGGGATGAGGCAGAGGGGGATGTTCACCCCGCCGGACGGCGCGCACCACTCCTCGACCATCCAGTCGTTGTAGGCCTGCACGCAGGCCAGGCCGAGGTCCTTGTCGTTGCCCTCGTAGAAGGTCTGGCCGCAGAAGCGGGGGAAGGTCGGGAAGGGCAGGGAGCCGTCCACCCAGTTCAGCTCCATGTCCTTGACCCGGGCGTCCCGGTCGTAGCAGCCGTCGAGCATGTCGTCGTAGGTGACCGCGGTCATCTTCATCATCGAGCGGTCGAGCACGACGCCGCCGTCCGTCGCCGGCGTCACCGCCTCCTGGGGGATGGCGACGAACTTCTTGTGGACGTAGATCAGCCGGTCCTCGTAGTACCAGGCGCTGCCCCAGCGCCCCTCGGGGTCCTCTTCCATCTCGTAGCGGGCGCCGGGGTTCAGCTTGAACTTCCCCCACCGCCTGTCTTCGACCCGCGGCCCCCGGTCCCGGTACTTCTCCGGGAGCCAGGTCTGCCACACATGGGGCGGCTCGACGACGTGGTCGTCCACGCTGATGATCTTCGGGAGCTCCGGCACGGGCCCAAAGTACAGTAAAACTGACACGGTGTCAGAAATGGACCAGCGCTTCCGGGCCGAGCTGCGCTCGTGGCTGGACGAGCACCCGCCACCCTCGGCGACGGACACCGAAGCACTCCGCGCGTGGCAGCGGGCGCTGCACGCCGGCGGGTGGGCCGGCATCCACTGGCCGGTCGAGCACGGTGGTCGCGGCGCGTCGCCCAGCGAGACGGCGGCGTACCACGAGGAGATGGCGAGGGCGGATGCCCCCGACCTCCTCGGGCGGGTCGGGCTGACCCTGGTCGGGCCGACCCTCATGGCCCACGGTACCGACGAGCAGCGGGACCGTTGGCTGCCCCGGATCCTCACCGCCGAGGACGTGTGGTGCCAGCTCTTCAGCGAGCCCGGGGCGGGCAGTGACCTCACCGGCCTGTCGACGAAGGCCGAGCGGCGGGGCGACGTCTACGTCGTCACCGGGCAGAAGGTGTGGTCGTCGTACGCCACCTTCGCCAGCTGGGGGATCGCTCTGGTCCGGACAGATCCCTCGGCCCGCCCGAGCCGGGGGATCACCATGCTGGCGATCCCGATGGGGGCCGACGGCGTGGAGGTCCGTCCGATCAAGCAGATCACCGGCGAGCGCGAGTTCAACGAGGT
>DATDAH010000271.1:0-16417 GCA_036525535.1 Acidimicrobiales bacterium | reverse complement strand
TTGGAGCGGGTGACGGGGATCGAACCCGCATAACCAGCTTGGAAGGCTGGGGCTCTGCCATTGAGCTACACCCGCGTGGTCGGGGAGGGGAGATTTGAACTCCCGACCTCCTGCTCCCAAAGCAGGCGCGCTGCCTAGCTGCGCCACTCCCCGACGTTTGGGCTCAGGCTAGGGGACGGGTCACGCGTGACGACAGAGGATCGGTCGCTCAGCGCCGCTTGACGACGTAGCGCACGACGTCCTTCACCAGCGGATCGCTGGCCGAACTGATCGTGACCAGGCGGCTGACCTCGCTGCCCGCCGGGGCGCGGGACCCGACCGTGACGACGACCTTGACCGTGCGGGTGGCGCCGGGGGCGACCACCGGCGTCTGGTAGGTGCCGTTGTTGGCCGGCAGGGTGATGTCGACCCCCCCGGTGTAGTAGCGGATGGCGTAGTTGGTCGTCGACGGCTGGCCCCGGAGCCGGAACGCTTCAGGCTGGGCGCCGTCGTTCTGGATGGTGACGAAGAACGTGGCGGTGGCGTCGCGGGCGGCCTCGGCGGTCCGCGTCTGGCCGACGCCGGTCAGGTTGTAGACACCGTCGCCCACCGTCGCTCCGTTCGCACCGAGGCGGATCCGACCGTCGGGTCGGCGGCCGGCGACCGTGTAGATGTGGGTGACCGTCGCGTCGTTGCCGGCGCCGTCGCTGGCGGTGACGGTGAACGTGTGCGCGCCGGGAGTCGTGGTGTCGATCGCCTCGCCATCGTCCACCGGGCCGTCACAGTCGACGGGTCCCGGCTGGTCGTCCGTGCAGGTGAAGTCGGCGAGGACGACCTGGCCCACGCCGAACACCGCGCCGTGCGCCGGCCTGGTGATGGCGATGACCGGAGCGGTGAGGTCGAGCACCTCGACGGAGACCGGCCCGGCCGCCACCGGTCCGGGGACCTGGGCCGTGGTCACGCTCGCCGTACTGGTCCACGTCCCGAGGGCGTCGGGCGTGTGCGTGCAGTCGATCGTGTCGTGACCGCCGACCGGAATGGTGGCGATGACGGCTTCGTCCTCGCACTCGGGCGCCTCGGGGGCGCTGATGGCGGCCCCGGTCAGAGGGACGTTGCCCGTGTTCTGGATGGTCATGTGGAGCGTGACCGGCTGGCCGAGGCCGACGCTGTCCTCATCGGCGATCTGATCGAGCGACACCCGTGGCGTCCCGGGGGCGAGCACCGCGACGGACACGGTGTTCGAGCTCTGCGCCGTCTGGAACTGGTCGGCGTTCACCGTGGCCGTGGCCGACAAGGTCCCGAGGTCGTCGGGGTCAGTGGTGTACTCGCAGTCGACGACGACCGTGGCGCCCACCGCCAGGTCGGCGAGGGGCTCGGTGCACCCGTCCACGCTGACCTCCGCCCCCGTGATGAGCACGTTCCCGTCGTTGTGGACAGTGGTGTGGAGGTGGATGTCGTCGCCGACGGTGACCATCGGCTCGTCGGCGGCCAAGGTGACCTCGACGCTGGGGTTCACCGGCTCAGGGCTGCAGGTGTAGAGGCGGACGTCGTCGATGAACCAGCCGTAGTTGGTCCCTCCAACCTGGTCCTCGCCCATGCGGAAGCGGAAGCGGACGGACTGCCCGGCGAGGGTGAGCAGGTCGGCCCGGCTGGAGACGTACCCGTGGCTGGACCCGACGAAGGCGAATTGGCCGGCCAGGGGATTCCCGCCGAAGAGGGTGCCGTTGTAGCCGTTGGCGCCGGCGCCGGTGAACGAGAGGAGGAGGTCGGTCCAGGTCGCGCCGTTGTTCGTCGAGTACTCGACGACGCCCCCGTCCCGGTACGCCCCCGCTCTCCTCTCGAATCCGTAGGCGTGGCGGAAGCGGAGGAACGGCTTGCTCTCTGCCGGCAGGGCGACGCTCTGGGTCATGTGGACCCGCCGGTCCGACGTCGCGCCCAGGTCGGGGCCGTACAGGCCATTCTCGCCGCTCGTCGCGAACCCGACGCCCACCTCGGACTGGTAGGACCAGCGGAAGAACCCGTTCGGGTCGAGGTTGACGGTCTCGTAGCCCCACTGACCGGACTCCTCGTCCTCGAAATCGTCCGTGAAGAGGTCTGTCGGGGCTTCGCCGGCGGCGCACACCGGCGCCTCGGGCGCCGGCGCGTTCGGCGGGTTGGTCGCCAGCTCCGTCGCCACCACAGCGGCCTGGACCTGGATGCAGTGCGCGTTGGTCAGGCCGGCGACGCCGCCCGCCACCAGGTTGGCGCAGGCCTGGGGGAGCGCGATGCCCAGGTCGGCGTAGTCGCTGCCTGAGGTCAGCAGCGTGGTGAGGGCCTCGTAGTAGACGGCGGCCGCCTTCTCGAGCCCGATGCCGGTGACCGTCGGGTGCCCGCTGATGGTCCCGCCGCTGGTGATCAGGACCGCGGCCCGGTTGCCGACGCCGCTGTTGGTGTGGACCCCCCCGCTGTCGGTGCCGGCGGCATCGGGGGTGTACAAGCTGCTGGTCATCCGGTCCGGGTCGCCGAAGGCACCGGGGTTCGACATGGAGCGCAGCGGCGAGGGGGCGATGAGGTCCTCGCCCACCTGCCACTTGACCCCGGCGCTGTCGTCGCCCATGGCGTCGGTCTGGTCGACGAACTCGCCGAACACGTCCGCCATCGATTCGTTGATGGCCCCGGACTGGTACCAGAAGAAGAGGTTCGCCGTGTGTTCGATGACCCCGTGGGTCAGCTCGTGGGCGACCACGTCGTCAGCCCGGGCGAACCCCTGGCCGAAGGTGGCCTGCTGGCCGTTCCAGAACGCGTTGTCGTAGGGGCACGGCGTGGAGAGATCGGTCTTGCAGAACCGCACCTTGGCCAGGATCGGCGCCCCGTCGTCGGCGATGCCGTCCCGGTCGAAGCGGGAGGCGAAGAAGTTGTAGGTGGCGCCGGAGTAGTCGTAGGCCAGATCGACCTCGTTCGCCGTGGCCGGGCTGGTGGCGGGGTTGAGGCGGGGCTGGCCCTCGACCCGCGCGTAGGGGGCGGTGCAGGGCTGGGCCTGGCGGGTGTTGGCCGCGTCGCACACCTTGCGCTCGAGCCCGGGGGCCAGCTCGCTGAAGGACAGGGCGATCGTGCCTTCCTCGGCGTCGACCAGCACGAGTTGCCGGACGGGATCGCTCGTCGAGGTGACCTCGACCCGCCAGGTCAGGCGAGGGGCCACGGGGGACGGCGGACCGATGACGCTCGGGTCGTAGATCCACGGCTCGGGGGCTGAGGCACTGAGCGTCGAGGGGTCGGCCTCGACGGCTCTGGCCGTGGCGGCGATGGCGGCCCGGTGGGCGGCGACCGGGCGGATGGTGGGCGTCGTGTCGATGCCCGGTTCGCCGCGGGACAGGTCGGCCAGGCTGGAGAGGACCCCGCCGTCGGCGTCGACCTGCACGCTGAGCTCGCCGCCCAGCACGGGGATGTCGTCGATCGTCTGCTGGTAGCGGGTCGCGGTGCCGCCGCCCAGCAAGGGCTCGTCACCGATCGGGACCAGGTCAGCTTGGTCGGCGCCGAGGAGGCGGCCGTAGCGGTCGAGGAACGTCCCCGCCGGATCGGTGCCTCCGACTCGGATCGGGCTCCCCGCGCGGGTGCCCACCGACCGGACGGCGGCGCCGTTGGCCGTCCGGGTGAGGGTGAGGGGGGCGTCGGACCGGCCCTGGAGGTCGTCCTCGAGATCGGCGGCCCGCGCGTCGTCCTCGCGCAGCAGACGCAGGGTCACGGGCACGACCACGGCGGTGGCGGCCACGACTACCGCCGCGAGGACGGCGAGGAACTTCACGGTCCTCGGCACCCGCCCAGCTTACGGCCACGGAGCGCGGCGCGTCACGCGCCGCGCGTGATCTCGCTGAGCGTCACCATAGTCGACGCGGAGCGTCCACGATCGGGCCTAGAACTGGAAGTAGATGAAGGGGACGGTGGCCCCGCCCGAGAACAGGACGATGGCCACCACGAAGGCGCCGTAGAGCGCGCCCTGGAGGGCCGGGGGGAGGTCGAGCATCGGCGTGTGGGTGTCGGTGTTCCGTTGGGCGATGTCGATGGCGATGGTGACGATCCCGAGCGCGCCGACCAGGAAGAGCGATCCCCACTCGGTGACCCCACCCTGCAGGGTCAGGATCCCGGTGATCACGTCGAACGCCTCGGCGAAGCTGGCCGACCGGAAGAAGATCCAGGCGAACACGACGAGCTGGAAGGTGCCGATGGCCGGGAGCACGTCGCTCCACGTGAAGCGGCCGATGCCGTTGTGGGCGTCGCCCGCACCCCCCGGTCGTTCGGTGAACCATCGGTGGGCGCAGAGGTACAAGCCGTTCAGCGTCCCCCAGGCGACGAAGGTCCACGCCGCCCCGTGCCAGAGTCCGCCCAGCACCATGGTCAGCATCAGGTTGCGGTAGGTCTTCGCCCGTGAGCCCCGGTTCCCCCCGAGGGGGATGTACAAGTAGTCCCGTAGCCAGTTGGACAGCGAGATGTGCCAGGTCCGCCAGAACGCGGTGATGTTCCGGGACAGGTAGGGCTGCTCGAAGTTCAGGGGCAGCTCGATGCCGAGGAGGCGGGAGGACCCGCGGGCGACGTCGGAGTACCCGGCGAAGTCGCCGTAGATCTGGAGGGCGAACGCGTAGGCCCCACCGAGCAACGAGATCCAGGAGGCTCGTCCCGGCTCGGTGAACGTGCGGTCGACGAAGGGGGCCAGCGCGTCGGCGATGGCGACCTTCTTGAACAGGCCGAGGAGGATCAGGCAGAGCCCCGACCGAGCTTGCTCCCAGCGCAGGGGCGGCCGCTCGTGCTCGAACTGGGGGAGCTGGAGGTGGGCCCGGCCGATGGGCCCGGCCACCAGCTGCGGGAAGAAGGCGACGAACACGGCGAAGTCGAGGAGGTCGTCGGCGGGCTCGATGTCGTGGCGGAAGACGTCGAACGTGTAGCTGATCCCGTGGAACGTGTAGAAGCTGATCCCGACCGGCAGCAGGACCCGCAGGGTCGGCTCGCTGGCGTCGAGCCCGAAGGTCTGGAGCAGGTCGGCGGCCGAGCCGACGAAGAAGTTGAAGTACTTGAAGAAGCCGAGCACCGTCAGGTTGAGGCCGAGGCTCAGGCCGAAGGCCAGCTTCCGCTTCTTCTCGTCCTCGGTCATGGCGAGGTAGCGGCCGACCCCGAAGTCCACCCCGGTCGTCAGGAGCATCAGGCCGAGGAAGCGCCAGTCCCACATGGCGTAGAAGAACCACGAGGCCAGGAGCAGCAGCACGTTCTGGCCGCGCCGTTTCAGCTGCCAGTAGACGGCGAAGACGAGCGGGAAGAAGACGAGGTACTGCAGGGAGTTGAAGACCATGACCGGGGCCGGAGCCTAATGACCGTCCCTGAGGTCCTCGCGGGCGCGCCGGTACACTCCCCGCTCCATGAAGGCCACGGTCGAGACCCTCGAGGGCAACAAGGTCAAGGTCTCGGTCGAGGTCGACGAGACCGAGTTCGAGTCCGCGGTGGACGATGCGTTCCGACGCATCGCCCGAGAGGTGCGCATCCCCGGGTTCCGCCCCGGCAAGGCCCCCCGCCGCGTGTTGGAGGCCCAGCTGGGCACCGGCTTCGCCCGGGAGGAAGCCCTGCGCCACGCCCTCCCCGAGTACTACGCCCAGGCGGTGCGGGAGAACGACGTCGACGTCATCGCCCCGCCCGAGATCGACATCACCGGTGGTGAGGAGGACGGCCCCGTCGTCTTCGACGCCGTCGTCGAGATCCGCCCCGAGATCGCCATCCGCGGCCACGACGACCTCACGGTCACCATCCCGTCGCCCCTCGTCTCCGACGAGGAGGTCGACGCCCAGGTCGAGCGCCTGCGTCAGAACTTCGCCGAGCTGGCCACGGTCGACCGGGCCGCCCAGGACGGCGACAACGTCACCATCGACATCGCCGGCTGGGAGGACGACGAGCCCGTGTCCGGCCTCACTGCCGACGACTATCTGTACGAGGTGGGCGCCGGGGCCGTGGTGGCCGAGATCGACGACCAGCTCCGGGGGGCGAAGGTCGGCGACATCCTCGAGTTCGACGCCGAGCACCCGAACCCGGACAGCGAGGCCTCGCTGCGCATCCGGATCATGGTCAAGGAGATCAAGGAGAAGGTGCTGCCTGAGGTCGACGACGAGTGGGCCAACGAGGCCTCCGAGTTCGAGACCGTCGAGGCGCTGCGTGAGGACCTGCGCAAGCGGTCCGCCATGACCCGGGTGATCATGGCCCAGATGGGTCTGCGCAACGGTGCGGCCCAGGCCGCCGGCGACCTGGTCGACGCCGACGACGTCCCCGAGGCGATGGTCTCGGCCGAGATGGAGCACCGCCTTCAGGACCTGGCCATGCGCCTCGAGGCCCAGGGCATGGACTTCGACAGCTACATGGCGGCCAGCGGCCAGGACCAAGAGGGCATGGTCGCCGAGCTGCGGGACGCCGCCGTCATGGCCACCAAGGCCGATCTCGCCCTTCGCGGCATCGCCGAGGCCGAGGGCCTCGACGCCACCGAGGGGGATCTCGACGAGGAGCTGGAGAAGCTGGCCGAGCGGGTCGAGCAGACCCCGGCCGAGGTCCGTCTGGCCCTCGAGGAGGGCGACCAGATCCCGGCGGTACGATCGGACCTGCGCAAGCGCAAGGCCCTGGACTGGCTCGTGGAGCACGTCCAGATCGTCGATGAGGACGGGACCCCGGTCGACCGGGCCGACCTCGAGGCCCCGGAGGTCGAGGAGCCGGAGGACGACCAGAGCGAAGCGGAGATCGAGATCGAAGCAGCAGCCGAAGCCGACGAGAACGAAGAGGAGCAGCGGTGATGGAACCGGTACGCAACTATCTCGTCCCGACCGTGGTCGAGCAGAGCAACCGGGGCGAGCGGGCCTATGACCTCTACTCCCGCCTGCTCAAGGAGAACATCATCTTCCTGGGCACGCCGATCGACGACACGATCGCCAACCTGGTCTGCGCCCAGCTCCTGCACCTCGAGTCCGAGAACCCGGACAAGGACATCAACATCTACATCAACAGCCCGGGCGGTGACATCACGGCGCTGTTCGCCATCTACGACACGATGCAGTACATCAAGCCCGACATCGCCACCATCTGCTACGGCCAGGCCGCCTCGGCCGCCGCGGTCCTGCTCGCCGCGGGGGCGCCGGGCAAGCGCCTCGCCCTCCCGCACTCCCGGATCCTGCTCCACCAGCCCTACGCCGGGGCCCAGGGCCAGGCCACCGACATCGAGTTGGCGGCCAAGGAGATCCTGCGCCTGCGGGAGCTCCTGGAGGAGATCCTGGCCGAACACACCGGTCAGCCGATCGAGCGTCTGCACAACGACACCGACCGGGATTTCGTTATGACCGCCGCGGAGGCCCGCGAATACGGCATCATCGACGAGGTGATCGACACCCGCTCGATGGCCGAGGCCGGCGCACCGATCGCAGCCGTCAGTTCCTGACACCGACAGGGGGATCTCGAGGTGGCCAAGTTCGGAGACGGGGGGGAGCTGCTCAAGTGCTCCTTCTGTGGCAAGTCCCAGAAGCAGGTCAAGAAGCTCATCGCCGGTCCCGGCGTCTACATCTGCGACGAGTGCATCGACCTCTGTAACGAGATCATCGAGGAGGAGCTGGCCGAGACGTCCGACGTCAGCTTCGACGAGCTCCCCAAGCCCCGGGAGATCTTCGAGTTCCTGAACGACTACATCGTCGGCCAGAGCCACGCCAAGAAGATCCTGTCCGTCGCCGTCTACAACCACTACAAGCGGATGCAGATGGGGGGCGCGGACAGCGAGGTCGAGCTGGCCAAGTCCAACATCCTCCTCATCGGGCCGACCGGCTGCGGCAAGACGCTGCTGGCCCAGACCCTGGCCCGGATGCTGAACGTGCCCTTCGCCATCGCCGACGCCACGGCGCTGACCGAGGCCGGCTACGTCGGCGAGGACGTCGAGAACATCCTGCTCAAGCTGATCCAGGCCGCCGACTACGACGTCAAGAAGGCCGAGACGGGGATCATCTACATCGACGAGATCGACAAGATCGCCCGCAAGAGCGAGAACCCGTCGATCACCCGTGACGTGTCGGGCGAGGGCGTGCAGCAGGCCCTGCTCAAGATCCTGGAGGGGACCACCGCCTCGGTCCCACCCCAGGGGGGCCGCAAGCACCCCCACCAGGAGTTCATCCAGATCGACACCACGAACATCCTGTTCATCTGTGGCGGGGCCTTCGCCGGCCTCGAGAAGATCATCGAGTCCCGGGTCGGGCGCAAGGGCGTGGGCTTCGGCGCCGACATCCGGGGCATCGACGAGAAGGACCTCGGCTCCATCTACGGCAACGTCCTGCCCGAGGACTTCCTGAAGTTCGGGCTGATCCCCGAGTTCGTCGGACGCCTGCCGGTGGTCGGCGCGGTCTCCAACCTGGACGCCGAGGCGCTCATCGAGATCCTGGTCGAGCCCAAGAACGCCCTGACCCGCCAGTACAGCCGGCTGTTCGAGTTCGAGGACGTCGAGCTGGAGTTCAAGGACGACGCGCTCGAGGCCATCGCCGAGCTGGCCCTGCTCCGGGGCACCGGCGCCCGAGGCCTGCGGGCCATCCTCGAAGAGGTCCTCAACGAGGTCATGTTCGAGTTGCCGAGCCGCGGTGACGTCTCCAAGTGCGTCATCGACCGCCAGGTCGTGGAGGAGAGCGCGGTCCCGACCCTGGTGCCCCGCACCGACCCGTCGACCCGTCCCGCTCGGCCCCGCCGCGCCGCCTCGTGAACCGGGCGGCCCGGGGCGCTCTGATCGGGGGCGCCGTCGGCGCGCTGGTCGCCGTCGCCCAGACCGTGCGGGCCGAGGACGATCCGCCGCAGGTGGTCGCCGTGCACGCCGTGCGCGGTGCGGCCCAGGGAGCCCTGGTCGGGGCCCTCGTCGGCTGGGTGCTGGACCGCACTTCGGCCAAGCCGACCTCCGGAGTCGCGGCCTACGCCGAGGTGGCCAAGGACGCGTGGACCGGCGCAGTGGACACGGCCGAGCAGGCCTACGAGGTGGCCCGTCCCCGGTTGGAGCAGGCCTACGAGGCGACCCGCCCCCGCGTCGAGCACGCCGTCGAGGTCGCGCTTCCGGTGGTCGAGCTGGCCACCGAGCTGGCTCGCGAACGGGCCCAGGACCTCGCTGAGGCAGCCCGCCGCCGCGCCGCGTGAACCCGCGCGAAGCGCGGTCGTGGCTGGACGGCCACCTCAACCTGGAAGCGGGCGCCGGTGCGGTGACCGCAGGCGTGGTCGACGGCCTCTCGCTGGACCGGATGCGGTCGTTGGTCGGGGTGCTGGGTGACCCCCAGACCGCCTATCCGGTCGTGCACCTGACCGGGACCAACGGCAAGGGCTCCACGGCCCGGATGCTCGAAGCGATCCTGCGGGGGCACGGCCTCTCCGTCGGCCTCTACACCAGCCCCCACCTCGAGGCGCTCAACGAGCGGCTGGTCTGGGACGGCCGACCCATCCCCGACGAGGAGCTGGCCGAGGTCTTCGACGAGTTGGCCACGCTCGAGCCGCTGGTCGACGGCGAGCTGACCTGGTTCGAGCTGGTGACCGCCGCTGCCTTCGCCTGGTTCGCCCAGCAGGCCGTCGATGTCGCGGTCGTCGAGGTCGGCCTCCTCGGTCGCTACGACGCCACCAACGTGGCCGACGGCCTCGTCGCCGTGGTCACCAACGTCGGTCAGGACCACACCGACGGCCGCGACGGTTGGCGGGAGGCGATCGCGGGGGAGAAGGCCGGGATCATCAAGCCCGGCTCCACGCTCGTGCTGGGCGAGCCCGACTGGGAGCTCCAGAAGATCTTCGAGGCGGAGGGCCCCGACCGGACGTGGCGCCGGGACCGCGACTTCGCGGCCGAGAACAACCGCGTGGCCGTGGGCGGGCGGGTTCTGGACGTGCGCACGCCCGGCGGGCGGATCGAGGACGTGTTCCTGCCGGTGCACGGGGCGCACCAGGGCGAGAACCTGGCGTTGGCCATAGCCGCCGCCGAGGCCTTCTTCGACCGCCCCCTCGACGCGGACGTGGTGGGGGAGTCCCTCGCCGACCTGAAGATCCCCGGCCGCTTCGAGATCATGGGCCGGGAGCCCCTGGTCGTCCTCGACGGCGCCCACAACCCTGACGGGATGGCCGCCCTCACCACGACCCTGCACGACGACTTCGCCGACGTCACCAGCACCATCGTCGTCCTGGGCATGCTCGCCGGCCGCGATCCCGACGCCATGATCGAGGCCCTCGAGCTCACCGCCTACGACGTGGTGATCTGCACCACCCCATCGTCGCCCCGAGCCCTGCCGGCGACGGAGGTGGCCGAAGCCGTCGCCCGGGCCGGCCTGGAAGTCGAGGTCGTCCCCGACGTCGCCGAAGCGTTGGCGCGGGCCAAGGCCATTGCCACCAGTGAGGACCGCATCATCGTCACCGGCAGCCTCTATGTCGTCGGCGCCGCCCGCTCGTCCTTGGCCTGAGGGCGTGGTGCGGCGCCGATGTGGGCCGGTAGCCTCGCCGCCGCCATGAACCGCACACTTGTCATTGCCAAGCCGGATGCCGTGGAGCGTGGGCTCTCGGGGCAGATCCTCGCCCGCCTCGAGGCCAAGGGGCTCAAGCCCGTGGCCGTCGAGCTGCGCCAGGTCGACCGGGACACGGCCGCCAAGCACTACGCCGAGCACGAGGGCAAGCCCTTCTACGACGGTCTGATCGACTTCATCACCCGCTCACCGGCGCTGTTCATGGTCATCGAGGGCCCGGACGGCACCTGGCAGATCGTGCGCACGATGATGGGCGCCACCAACTCCGCCGAAGCCCTCCCCGGCACCATCCGGGGGGACCTGTCCCCGTCGTTCACCGAGAACCTGGTGCACGGGTCCGACTCGGCCGAGTCCGCCGAGCGCGAGATCGGGATCTGGTTCCCCGAGCTGTGACCCCTGCCCTGTCGGGGACGCTCGCCCCTGACGTTGCAATATGGTTACAATCTCGCTCTGGCGAGTGGAGTAGGGATGTCCAAGGGAACCGGGTCATCTGACCTAGGCTGCGGGCAGCCGGCGCTTCGCTGACTCGACAGCGACCCCTGAGGACCTGATGTCCGAGAGCATGTTCACCACGGTCATGGGGCGGGACATGGCCGTCGACCTCGGCACCGCGAACACGCTCGTCTACGTGCGTGGGCGGGGGATCGTCCTGAACGAGCCCTCCGTGGTGGCCATCAACACCAAGGACGGCCGTCCGTTGGCGGTGGGGGCCGAAGCCAAGCGCATGATCGGCCGCACCCCGGCCCACATCCAGGCCATCCGGCCGCTGGCCGACGGCGTCATCGCCGACTTCGACATCTGCGAGAAGATGCTCCGCTACTTCATCCACAAGGTGCACCAGCGCCGGTGGGTGAAGCCCCGCATGGTCATCTGCGTGCCCTCCGGCATCACCGGGGTCGAGCAGCGGGCCGTCCAGGAGGCAGCCGAGTTCGCCGGCGCCCGCAAGCCGGCCTACATCATCGAGGAGCCCATGGCCGCGGCCATCGGCTCCGGCCTGCCCGTGCAGGACCCGACCGGCAACATGATCGTGGACATCGGTGGTGGCACCACCGAGGTCGCCGTCATCTCCCTCGGCGGGATCGTGGCCGCACACTCCTCACGGGTTGGCGGCGACGAGCTGGACGAGGCCATCGGGGCCTACATGAAGAAGGAGTACAGCCTCGTCATCGGCGAGCGCACGTGCGAAGAGGTCAAGATCGCCCTCGGCTCCGCCTGGCCGCTCAAGGAAGAGCTCGAGGCCGAGATCCGGGGCCGGGACCTCGTCAGTGGGTTGCCCAAGACCGTGACGGTCTCCACGGGCGATCTGCGCGAGGGCCTCGAGGAGCCGGTGTCGTCCATCATCGACGCGGTGAAGTCCACACTGGACAAGACGCCGCCCGAGCTGGCGGCCGACGTCATGGAGAAGGGCATCATGCTGGCCGGGGGCGGGGCCCTGCTGAACGGGTTCCCGCAGCGCCTGGCCCATGAGACCGGCATGCCGGTCCGGGTCGCCGAGCACCCCCTCTTCGCCGTGGCGTTGGGGTCCGGTCAGTCGCTCGAGGAGTTCGAGGCACTCAAGGGGGTCCTCTTCTCGTCGAACCGCCTGTAGCGGTTCCTCGTCGTGTTGTCCCGAGGTCCGGGCCAGTCCCGCTTCACGCTGGCCGTGCTCGTCGTCATCTCCATCACCATCCTCGCCGTCGACCTGTTGGGCATCGGCCCCATCGGCCTCGTCCGAAGTGGGGTCAGCGGCGTCCTCAGCCCCGTCCGGGCCGTCGGTGACGTCGTCTTCGGTCGCGACGACGGTGCCGAGGTGGAACGCCTGCGCAACCGCATCGCCGAGTTGGAGGGCGTCGAGGCTCGGGCCGCCAACGCCGAGGCCGAGCTCCGTCGCCTGCAGGAGCAACTGGGCCTGACGCCCCCCGAGGGCGTCGAGGTGGTGGCGGCCAACGTCATCAGCGAGGCCGTGTCCAACTTCGACCGGACCATCGAGATCGACAAGGGGGCCGACGCCGGCATCGAGGTCGACATGCCGGTGCAGACGGAGGCCGGTCTGGTCGGCGTCGTCGACTCGGTCACGTTCACCAGCGCCCGCATCCGCCTGATCACCGACACCACCGTGAACGTCGGCGTCCGCCACGCCGAGAGCGGCGACGTGGGCATCGCCCACGGTCAGGGCGAGGGCAAGCCGCTCTTCATAGAGAGTGCGTTCAACGCGGGGACCGAGGTGGCCGACGACGACGTGTTCGTCACCGCCGGCCCTGACGGGTCCAACTTCCCTCCGGGCGTCCCGGTGGGCCGGGCCGTGCAGGTGCGGGGGGCGGCCAACCCCCTGCAGCAGGAGGTCTTCATCGACCCCTACGCCGACGTCGACCGCCTGACCCAGGTCGGCGTCCTCCTCTTCACCCCGTCGGTGGCAGGCAGCGGTGAGAACGGATGACCACCACCGTTCGCACCGGGGTCGTCCTGGTCACCGCCCTGCTCCTCCAGGTGGCCGTGGTCCCGTGGCTGACGATCGCCGGGGTCCAGGTCGATCTCCTCCTCCTCGTGACCCTGGCCGCCGGCCTCGCCGGTGGCCCCGAGCGGGGGGCGCGGGTCGGCTTCGTCGCCGGGATCCTCTGGGACCTCGTGGTCGCCGGCCCGTTCGGCCTGTCGGCCTTGACCTACTGCCTCGCCGGCTACTTCGTGGGGAGCGCCCAACGCTCCGTGGTCGGCCCGACCTGGTGGGCCCCGATCCCCGGCGCGGCCCTGGCCGGCGCCGCTTCGGTGTTCTTCTACGCCGCCGTCGGGGGCGTGTTCGGCTACGAGGAGTGGCTCGACGGGCAGACCCTCGTCATCGCCGGTGTGGTCGCGCTGTCAGCCGCGGTCTTAGTGCTGCCCGCGATCCGTATCCTGGCCTGGACCGAGGGGGAGCCGCTCGGACTGCGGTTCCCCTCACGACCGCACCGCCGGGGCAGTTTCGCTCCCGGGCGGGGCCGGCGCCGATCTCTGACCACCGGATTCCGTCGATGACCGCTTCCCACACCAGCCCGTGAACCCGTCCACGGGCATGCGCCTCTCCGCCTTGGCCATCGTGGCCCTGTCGCTCATCGGCGCGCTCACGGCCCGGCTCTGGTTCCTCACCGCGGTCGAGGGCGAGGCCTCTGTCCAGACGGCGCGGGAGAACTCGATCCGCACCATCCACATACAGGCCCCGCGGGGGCGGATCTATGACCGCAACCGCAACGTGCTGGTCGACAACCGCCAGGTCAGCCAGCTGCGCGTCGACACCAAGGCCCTGGACGAGGCCGCCGAGTTCGAAGACGACGCGCGGGCCGAGATCTACGGTCGGATCGCCGAGCTCCTGAACGGCTATGCCGTGCCGGTCGATCCGAAGGACGCGGCCACGGCCGCCGAAGTGGCGGCCGAGGACGCGGGCGAGGACCCGGATGCTGCGGCCGACGCCGCGATGGCGACGGCCGAGGACGCGCGGTGGAACGTCGGCGTCGTCGAAGCCGCCCTGGAGAACAACTTCCTCGGGGCCTTCGTGCCCACGCCACTCGCCAGTGACGTGCCCGAGGACCTCGAAGTGCTGGTGGCCGAGAACCAGATGCTGTACCCGGGTGTCGACGTCGACCGCATCGCGGTGCGCCGCTACCCCCACGGGAGCCTCGCCGCCCACGCCCTCGGGTACGTCGGTCGGATCACCCAGGAGGACCTGGAGACCGACGCGGTGATTGATTCCGACAAGCCCTATGCCGCGACCGACGAGATCGGACGCACCGGCGTGGAGGCGTCCTATGAGCCGTGGCTCCGGGGCGAGCCCGGCGTGCGCGTCCTCGAGGTCGATGCCGACAACAACGTGGTCCGGCAGGTCCGCTACCGGGCACCGACGCCGGGGATGGACGTCATGTTGACCCTCGACATCCAGGTGCAGACCCTGCTGGAGACCCAGCTGGCGGCCACGGCCGAGGCCAATGCCTCGCCCGGCGCCGCCGCGGTGGTCGAGGACCCTCGGAACGGCGCGATCATCGCCATGGCCAGCTACCCGACCTACAACCCCCAGGACTTCATCGACGGCATCTCCGACGAGGAGTACGCGATGTTGACCGACGAGGAGAACGGCAACCGGCTGAGCAACAAGGTCATCTCCGGGGTCTACGCCCCGGGGTCGACCTTCAAGCCGGTCACTGCGCTCGCCGGGCTCCGGTCGGGCCTCGTCACCCCGGGCGACACCTTCAACGACGACGGCGTCTACGAGGTCGTGGGCTGCGAGGACCAGCCGTCCTGCCAGTTCCAGAACGCCGGCGAGACGGCGAACGGGACGGTGGATCTCCAGAGGTCCCTCACGGTTTCGAGTGACTGGTACTACTACCGCATCGGCGACAACCTCTGGGGCAACAAGGACTCGCTCGGTGAGAGCTACCTGCAGGACACAGCGGTCGACTGGGGGTTCACCGAGGACACGGGCATCGACCTGCCCCAGGAACAGAACGGGTTCGCGTACACCCCGGAGCGCATCGCCGAGCTCCACGAGGAGAACCCCGCGGCCTATCCCTTCGGGGACTGGCACACCGGGAACACGGTCAACATGGCCATCGGACAGGGCGACCTCGGCGTCACGCCGATGCAGCTGGCCAACATGTACGCCGCCCTGGCCAACGGCGGGACGCTCTACCGACCCCATGTCGGGATGGCGACGCTCCGACCGGTCCCCGGCACCTGGCAGGAAGACCCGGGGACGCCGTGCGTGGCCAACGACGGCACCGTCGACGAGGGGGCGCTCTGCACCGTCGACCCGACCCAGGTCGGTGCCGTCGAGATCCCTTCCCGGTGGCGAGACCCGATGATCGCCGGCCTGCTGGGCGTCGCCCAGAGCAGCCAGGGCGGGACGTCGGGCCCGGCCTTCGACGGGTTCGACCTGGCGGGCTTCCCGATCGCGGGGAAGACCGGGACGGCGCAGGTCTACGGCAAGGGCGACTCGGCCCTCTACGTCGGCATCGGGCCGGTCCGGGCGGGTCAGAACCCGGAGTACGTGATCGCCGTCATCTACGAGGACGTCGACCAGTTCGGTGGTGAGGTGGCGGCGCCCGTCGCCCGGGCCGTCTTCGACGGGCTCAGCAACCAGGTCCCCCTGCCCCTCGTCGAGACGGTCCCCGCCACGCCCGAGCCGTCACTCGATGTCCAGACCGAGACGGACCCGTGACCGCCCCCGCCGTGGCCCGGGGCGGCCTGGCCCCGTCCCGCAACCCGTCGATCCGCCGGTCGTTCGTCGTACCCGAGCGCTTCGAGCACGTGGACTGGATCCTGGTGGCGTCCACGGTGGCCGTGGCCCTGCTCGGGGTGGTGATGGTCTACAGCGCCACCAGGGGGACCGACGACGACCCCACCACCTACTTCCTCCAGCGCCAGGCCATGTTCGTGGTCCTCGGCGTCGGGCTGATGGCCGCCATGGCGGCGTTCGACTACCGCCGATTGCGGGACTGGGCGATCCCCATCGCCGGAGCCGCCCTCTTCCTCCTCTTCGCCGTCCTCACCCCGCTCGGCACCGAGTCCAAGGGCATCCAGGCCTGGTTCGAGGTGGCCGGCTTCCAGCTCCAGCCCGCCGAGCTCGCCAAGCTGGCCCTGATCATCGGGCTGGCGGCCTTCCTCACCCTGGAGAAGGAGGACATCGACGGCAAGCGCCTGGCCACCATCCTCGGCATCTCGGCCGTGCCGATGGCCCTGATCATGCTGCAGCCCGACCTGGGCACGGTGCTGGTCTTCGGCGTCATGTCGTTGGCGATCGTCTTCGTGGCCGGCGCCCGGCCCCGGCACTTCGCCGTCCTGCTGCTCATCGGGATCATCGGGACCATCGGGATCCTGAACAGCAACGTCCTGGCCGACTACCAGCAGGACCGGTTGACCAACTTCGCCAACCCCGAGCTCAACGCCGACGGGAGCGGGTACAACCAGCAACAGTCCCAGACGGCCATCAG
>DATDAH010000270.1:0-16413 GCA_036525535.1 Acidimicrobiales bacterium | reverse complement strand
TGTGGTTCGCCGGCGCGTCCCTGCTGTGCGGGCTGGCCCCGTCGGTGGAGGTCATGGTCGCCGCCCGCGCCCTCCAAGGCGTCGGTGGCGCCCTCCTGACCCCTGGCAGCCTCGCCCTCCTCCAGTCCGGCTTCCATCCCGACGACCGGGCCCGGGCGATCGGAGCCTGGTCGGGCCTCGGCGGGGTGGCCACCGCCATCGGGCCCTTCGCCGGCGGTTGGCTGGTCAGCGCCGCCTCGTGGCGGTGGATCTTCCTCCTCAACATCCCGATCGCCGCGCTGACCCTGCTGGCCACCCGGCACGTGCCCGAGAGCCGCGACACGACGATGCCCCCCGGCCTGGACATCGCGGGATCCGTGGCCGCCGCCATCGGCCTGGCCGGCGTGACCTGGGCCCTCATCGGCGCCGACAGCGGGGCGGCCGGCGTCCCGGCCGCCGCCGTCATCGGCGTGGGCTCGCTCCTGGCGTTCATCGCCATCCAGGCCCGCAGCCCCCACCCGCTCATGCCCCTGGAGCTGTTCGCCAACCGATGGTTCTCGGCCACGAACGTCGTGACCCTGGCCCTGTACTTCGCGCTGGGCGGCTCGTTCTTCCTCCTGGTGGTCTTCCTCCAGACCACGCTCGGGTACTCGCCCGTGGAGGCCGGCGCCGCCCTCTTCCCGCTCACCGTGATCATGTTCCTGCTCTCGGCCCGGGCCGCGGCGCTGGGCCAGCGCATCGGGCCCCGCATCCCGATGACCATCGGGCCGATCGTCGCCGGTCTGGGGCTGCTCGGGCTCTCCCGGATCGAGGCGGGCTCGACCTACGTGGGCGACATCCTCCCCGCCATCCTCGTGTTCGGCGCCGGCCTGGTCACCACCGTGGCCCCGCTCACCGCCACGGTCCTGGCCTCGGCCGAGGAGCGTCACGCCGGGATCGCCTCCGGCGTCAACAACACCGTGGCCCGCACGGCCGGGCTGCTGGCGGTGGCCGCCCTCCCCGGCCTCGCCGGTATCGGGCCGGGCGACTTCGTCGAGCCCGCGGTCTTCACCGCGGGCTTCCATCGGGCCATGATCATCACGGGGCTGCTGGCCGCGGCCTCCGGCGTGATCGCGTTCGTCTTCCTCACCGGCCGCATCCCGGCGCCCACCGAGGACGCCCCGCCGTGCCGCAGTTGCCCCCTGGACGCGCCGGGAATCCGGGCTCCGGAGCCCGCGGTCTGAGGTCGGTTGTGACGCATGTCACACCTGCGTGACACAAGTCACACATGTGAAAGTTTCAGTCCGGTGACGAAGGTGACGACACTGTCATCACCGACCAAGAACGAGCTCTCGGCTCGACGGCCCCGGCTGCATCGCTGAACAGCGAGGCCCGGCGTGACACCGTCGACCGGGACCTAGCGGCGGCTCCCCCTTCGTACCTCGTGCTGACGCGCGTGCCGTGGGACCGCCAGGAGGCAACCCAAAACATGCGCCGCATCGTGCTGCTCGCTGTGCTCTGCCTGGGCCTACCGGCCCTGGCCCTGGCGACCGGGGTCGGCTCGGCCGACGCCCATCGGCGTCAGGCCATCGACGCCGAGCTCATGGCCCGGGTCCACGCCCGTCACGGCCACGCCCAGTACCGCAACGGCCTGGGCACACCGGGCCACACCTGGCAGGCCTACCGGCGTGAAGCCCGCCTGCTGCGGGCCTACCTGCACAGGCTCGAGGTCAGCCGCCAGCGTCAGGCCCTGGTCGACCGCTGGCAGGGCGTGGCCAACTGCGAGAGCGGCGGCAACTGGCACATCAACAGCGGCAACGGCCACTACGGCGGCCTCCAGTTCAGCATGGGCACCTGGCAGTCCTACGGCGGCACCGGCATGCCCCACGAGCAGGCCGCCTGGCGCCAGGCCCAGGTGGCCGAGCGCGTCCGATCGAGCTCCGGCCTCGGCAGCTGGCCCCACTGCGGCAGCCACTACGGCTGACCCTCCCGTTCCGCGACGTAGGATTCCGCCCCGATTCAACGGCGGAGGAAAAGATCCCATGTCCAACCAGAAGTTCCTGCGGCTCATCGCCCTGGTGTTCGTCTTCGGCCTCGTGGTCGCAGCCTGCGGTGGCGGCGACGACAGCGGCAACGAAGACGCGAATGACGACAACCAGGACCAGTCTGACGAGCCCGACGAAGAGACGACCACCACGACCGAGGACACCACCACGACGACCGAGGTGGCCGACGACCGGGACGACGCCATCGGCGACTTCGGCGACGACATCGAGGACGACCTCGGCGACATGCCCACCGGCACCTCCTACGGCGAGTACGTGTCGGTCAGCGACGACAGCGGGACCATCTCGGTCGACGTGCCCACGGCCTGGAGCGATGTCGACGGCTCCGCCGGCCTGTTCGGACCGGACGTGATCGCCTCCACCGACGTGCAGGCCTGGATCCAGACCTACGAGCCGTCCGGCCTCGAGTTCCAGGCGACGGGCATCGAGACCAACCAGACCACCGACGAGATCCTCGACGCGGTGTCCACGGGCCAGGTCAGCCAGTGCACCTCACTGGGCCGCCAGCCCTACAGCGACCCGCTGTACACGGGCGTGTCGGAGGTCTTCGAGGACTGTGGCGGCACCGAGACCGACTTCACGTGGGTCGCCTTCGAGCCCGCCGACCAGTCCTACCACGGGGTCATCGGGGTCCAGATCACCAACCAGGCCGACATCGAGGCCCTCGAACGGGCGCTGGCCACCTTCATCGTCAACGTCTGACCTGTCGTGGTGCCTCGATGACCAGCATCCAGGAGCTCGCCGCTCGGATCGCCGCGGTCGTGGGGCTCATCCAGTTCACCGTCTGGGGCCTCGCCCTGATCACCGCCTTCGGCATCAGCACGTTCGTCGTGGCCGTCGGCCTGATCGGCGACTGGTCCCGTGACGCCCTCGTGTTCGCCGTCGTCGTCGGCGGGGTGACGGCGATCGCCCCCGTGATCCTCGTCCGGTTCGGGCTGGACCTGGGGCCCATCCGCCGACTGCCGGCCGTGTCCGCCGCCGAGATGAAAGCCGCGGCGGGCACGATCGGCACCAAGCTCCTGGACCGGGAGCGGCGGTTCGTCGAGGCCAAGGGCTTGCGCCGGGTCTTCGCGCTCGGTGGCGCGCTCTGGGACCTGCGCAAGGACGTGGAGGGGTTGAAGGAGGGCGGCCTCGCGCCCGCGGCCGCCCTGGTCGAGACCCTGGTCCCCACCCGCCTCCTCCGGGTCGGGATCAGCGCGCTGGTCGCCCCTGTCGCACTGGCGATCGGGATGATGAGCATGCTCTACGCCGTCATCACCACCTGAGGGCACCGAGGAAGCCGCCCCGACCGCCGCTACCCTGGGCCCACTGCCGCCGGGTGGAGGCAAGCGTCCTACTCGAAGCTCCCCGGCACGGCATCCCCCATCAACCCCCGTTCCGGCTGGATCGCCTCTCCACCGTTTCGATCCGCGGCGCGACGTGCGCCGGTCCGCTCGAAGCGGGCAGTCAGGAGCACTACCCCCTCATGTCCCCCTCCTTCGCCGATCTCGGCGTGCCCGACGACGTCGTCCGGGTCCTCTCCCAGAAGGGCGTCACCGACCCCTTCCCGATCCAGGCGGCCACCCTCCCGGACCTCCTCGCCGGCCGCGACGTCTGCGGTCGGGCCCCGACCGGCTCGGGCAAGACCCTGGCCTTCGGCATCCCTCTGGCCACCCGGGTCGGCAAGGGCACGCCCCGCCGTCCCCGGGCGCTGGTCCTGTCCCCCACCCGTGAGCTGGCCGAGCAGATCCACAAGGAGCTCACCCCTCTCCTGGCCATTCGCAAGCGCCGGGCCGTGTCGGTCTACGGCGGCGTCGGCTACGGCGGTCAGCGCAGCGCGCTGCGCAAGGGCGTCGACGTCCTGGTGGCCTGCCCCGGCCGCCTCGAGGACCTGATCCAGTGCCGCGACGTCGAGCTCCAGGACATCGAGATCGTGGTCATCGACGAAGCCGACCGCATGGCCGACATGGGCTTCCTGCCCGCCGTCAAGCGCCTGCTCGACGCCACCCCGGACGACCGCCAGACCGTGCTGTTCTCGGCCACGCTGGACGGTGACGTCAAGGTCGTCACCGACCGCTACCAGGACCGCCCCGCCCGCCACGAGGTGGGTGACGTCGAGCCCGACATCACCACCTCCCGGCACCTGTTCTGGAAGGTCGCCCACATGGACCGCAAGGACCACGCCGTCGACGTCATCCAGGACGCCGGCCCGACCATCGTCTTCTGCCGGACGCGCCGCGGCGCCGACCGCCTGGCCCAGCAGCTGGGCAAGAGCAAGGTGCGAGCCGCAGCCATCCATGGCGGCCGTTCCCAGGGCCAGCGGGACCGGGCCCTGGAGTCGTTCATGAAGGGCCGGGTCGACGCCCTGATCGCCACCGACGTGGCCGCCCGGGGCATCCACGTCGACGGTGTGGCCTGTGTGCTGCACTTCGACCCGCCCGAGGACGAGAAGACCTACCTGCACCGTTCCGGCCGCACCGCCCGGGCCGGCGCCACCGGCGTCGTGGTCTCCCTGGTGCGCAGCGAGGAGCTGTCCGACAACCGCAAGATGCAGCGCAAGCTGGGGCTGCCGGGCGAGATCACGGCCCCCGGAGCCCTCTCGGCGGAGGTCCCGCGGGCCCGCTCCGAGCGCCCCCACGGTGGTCGGAAAAACGGTGCCCCAACCGGTACGGTGAAGTTCTTCGACACCCGCCGTGGCTTCGGTTTCATCGCCGTGCCCGGCCGCGACGACCTGTTCGTGCACCACACGAACGTCACCGGGTCCGGCGGTGTCCTCGACGAGGGCGAGCAGGTGTCGTTCGAGATCGCCCAGGGCCGAAAAGGTGATGAGGCCCGCAACGTGAGGGTGGTGTGACATGGCACGAAGTGGAGAGACGTTCGCCAAGCGGCAGCGCGAGAAGGCCCGCCAGGAGAAGCAGGCGGCCAAGCGCGCCCGGCGACTGGACAAGGAAGAGGACGGCCTCGAGACCGAAGATGCGCCCGACCTCGATGCGCTGATGGAGGAGTTCCGCATCATCAGCGAGAAGCACGCCGCCGGCGAGCTCGAGAGCGAGGAGTTCGAGGAGCGTCGGGACGAGATCCTGATGCAGCTCGGCGTCGAATGACCTGACGGCCGTTGTGGCCCGAGGCCCGCTTCGTGCACCGCACGGAGCGGGCCTTGTCCGTTTTCAGCCGGCGGCTCCGCCTGCGCCGGCGATGGGGCAAGCTGGCGCCATGATCATCGTGTCCGGAACGCTCACCATCGACCCCGCCGACGTCGAGACGGCCATGGCCCTCGGGGCCACCATGGCCGAGGCCAGCCTGGCCGAGGAGGGGTGCCGCGCCTACGGCTTCTGGCAGGACCCCGCCGACCCGTCCCGGGCCCGGGTGTTCGAGGAGTGGGCCTCCCAGGAGGCGCTCGACCTGCACTTCGCCACCCCCCACATGGCCGAGTTCATGACCGGCATCGGCCAGCTCAAGATCAGCGACATGGACCTCAGCAAGTACGCGGTGTCGGAGAAGGCGCCGCTCTTCTGACCGGACGGTCCAGGGCCCGAATACGGCGGTAGACTCAGCGCCGTCCTCCCCCCGGGACGAATCCCTTTTCCAGAGAGTTGCCTTTCATGTCCGCGCGCCCGCTCCGCAACGCCGCAATCATCGCCCACGTCGACCACGGCAAGACCACGCTGGTCGACGCCATGCTCTGGCAGACGGGTGCCTTCCGCGCCAACGAGCACGTCGACGACCGGGTCATGGACTCGACCGACCTCGAGCGGGAGAAGGGCATCACCATCCTGGCCAAGAACACCTCGGTCGAGTGGGGGGGGACGAAGCTCAACATCGTCGACACCCCCGGCCACGCCGACTTCGGCGGTGAGGTCGAGCGGGCCCTGGCCATGGTCGACGGCGTGGTCCTCCTGGTGGACGCCGCCGAGGGCCCCCTCCCGCAGACCCGGTTCGTCCTGCGCAAGGCGCTGGCCCTCGACCTGCCCATGGTGCTGGTGGTCAACAAGGTGGACCGGCCCGACGCCCGGACCCACGAGATCGCCGACGAGGTCCTGGACCTGCTGATCGACCTCGACGCCCACGACGACCAGCTGGAGTTCCCCGTCGTCTACGCCTCGGCCCGCGACGGCTGGGCCTCCCTCGACGTCGAGACACCCGGCGTCGACCTGAAGCCCCTGTTCGAGGTCCTGCTCGACACCATCCCGCCGCCCGCGTCCGACGCCGACGGCCCGCTGCAGGCCCATGTGACCAACCTCGACGCCGACCCCTACGTCGGCCGCCTGGCCCTGTGCCGCATCCACCGGGGCACCATGCGCAAGGGCCAGAACCTGGCCTGGTGCCGTCGCGACGGCACCGTGGTCAACGCCAAGATCGCCGAGCTCTACATCACCGAGCAGCTCGACCGGGTGCCGGTCGAGGAGGCGGGGCCGGGCGAGCTGATCGCCCTCTCCGGCCTGCCCGACGTGACCATCGGCGAGACCCTCTGTGACCCGGGCCATCCCGACGCCCTGCCGGTGCTCACCGTCGACGAGCCCAGCCTGTCGGTCACCATCGGGACCAACACCTCCCCCCTGGCGGGCAAGGAGGGCAGCAAGGTGACGGCCCGGCTGCTCAAGAACCGCCTCGACGCCGAGCTCGTCGGCAACGTGTCGCTGCGGGTGCTGGAGACCGAGCGCCCCGACACCTGGGAGGTCCAGGGCCGAGGCGAGCTGGCCCTGGCCGTCCTCGTCGAGATCATGCGACGGGAGGGCTTCGAGCTCACGGTGGGCAAGCCCGAGGTCGTGACCAGGGAGGTCGACGGCGTCCTCCACGAGCCCGTCGAGCGCCTGACCGTCGACATCCCCGAGGAGCACGTGGGCGCCGTCACCCAGATGATGGGCACCCGCCGAGGTGACATGACCGAGATGGTCAACCATGGCACCGGCTGGGTCCGCCTGGACTACCTGATCCCGGCCCGGGGCCTGATCGGGTTCCGCACCGCCTTCCTGACCGAGACCCGCGGCACGGGGCTGGCCCACCACGTCTTCGAGCGCTACGAGCCCTGGAAGGGCGAGCTGCGCAACCGGGTGACCGGCAGCATCGTGTCGGACCGCTCGGGCAAGGCCACGCCCTACGCCATCGAGAGCATCCAGGAGCGGGCCAGCCTGTTCGTGGCTCCGACCGAGCCCGTCTACGAGGGCATGATCGTGGGCGAGAACAGCCGGTCCGAGGACATGGACATCAACATCGTCCGGGAGAAGAAGCAGACCAACGTGCGGGCCGCCGGCAGCGACAACACCGTCAAGCTGGTGCCGCCCCGGGTCCTGTCCCTGGAGCACGCCCTGGAGTTCATCGCCGCCGACGAGGCCGTCGAGGTCACCCCCCTGAGCCTGCGCCTGCGCAAGGTCGACCTGGACAGCACCGCCCGGGCCCGGGCCCGCAAGCAGCTCAAAGCCGACCGCTCCGCCTAGCCTCTCCGGTTGCCGGGCTCACGGCTGGGAGGCCGGTCGGGCGCCGATACGGTCGGGCGCCATGGCTGAGAACGAGAAGCCCCATGTGTACGTCACGCCTGGCGAGAGTCCGCCCGCCGACCTGGTGATCGAGGACCTCGAGGAGGGCACGGGTGCCGAAGCGACCCCTGGCCAGCCCGTCGAGGTCCACTACGTCGGGGTGGCGTGGAGCACCCGCCAGCAGTTCGACGCCAGCTGGGACCGGGGCGACTCGTTCTCCTTCGGCCTCGGCCAGGGCCAGGTCATCAAGGGCTGGGACGAGGGCGTGGCCGGCATGAAGGTCGGCGGCCGCCGCCAGATCACCATCCCGCCCCACCTGGGCTACGGCAAGGCCGGCGCCGGTGGCGTCATCAAGGGAGGCGAGACCCTCGTCTTCGTCGTCGACCTCCTCGGGGTGGGTTGACCGCCCGGGACGACCGCAACGAGCCCGGGTCGATCGACGTCGACCGGGCCAAGGCCGTCACCATCGAGTTCCTCGACGGTGAGGTGGCCCGCTTCGAGCTGCTGGAGCTGCGCCAGGGCTGTCCCTGCGCGACCTGCCGCGCCCTCCGGGACCGGGGCGAGGCGACCTGGCCCAGGCCGGGCAGCCCGGAGCCGTTGGCGATCGAGGCCGCGGGCCTGCACGGTGGCTGGGGCCTGGCGGTGACCTGGAACGACGGCCACGCCACCGGCATCTACCCGTTCGACGCCCTCCGCCGCTGGCACGACGGCGAGGCGCCCTACGGCCCCGACTCGGGCCTGGGCGGGTCAGCCGTCTGAGCTGAGGTCGGCGCCGATGGCCAGGACGGCATCGGCCAGCCCGTCGACGTCGGCCTCGGAGGTGCGGGGGTTGATGTAGCAGGGGCGGATGACGAAGCGACCCGCCACCCGGGTGCTGCTGGGCGCGTAGGGCGTGTCTCGCCGGAGCCGGCGCTGCACCTCGGTGTTCATGCGGTCGAGGTCTGCGTCGGATTGCTCCCCCGCAGGGACATAGCGGAAGCAGACGATGGACAGCTCCGGTTCGGTCATCAGCTCGAGGCGGGGCTCGGCCCGGACCCGGTCGGCGAGGCGCTGGGCGAAGCCGAGGTCGCGGCGCACCGTGGCCTGCACGCCGTCGAGGCCGAGCTCGCGGAGCACGGCCCAGACCACCATCCCCCGGGCCGGAGCGGTCAGCTCGACGGCGTAGTCGGCGTACGGTGCGCCCATGTCGTCGAAGATCGACTCCGCCGCCTCCGGGGCGAAGGTCCCCTCCAGGTAGTCGGCGGGGCCCTCGGTGAAGGCCCGGTGGAGCAGGTCCCGGTCCCGCACGAAGCTGGCCCCGATCCCGATGGGGGTGCACAGCCACTTGTGGGGGTCGACGATGACCGAGTCGGCCCGGGCCACGCCGGCGAAGCGGGGCGCCCGCTCCGGCACCGCCGCGGCCAGCAGGCCGTAGGCGCCGTCGACGTGGAACCAGACATCGGTGGCCCCGGCCACGTCGGCCAGCTCGTCCAGCGGGTCGATGGCCCCGGTGTTGGTCGTTCCGGCCGTGCCCACGATGGCCACCGGCAGGACGCCCGCCTCACGGTCGGCCGCGATGGCGTCGGCGACGGCGTCGACGTCCATCCGCTGGTGGTCGTCCACCGGGATGGGATACACCGCGTGCCGCCCGAGGCCGAGCACGGCCGCTGAGCGGGCGATGGTCTTGTGGGCCTCGACCGAGGCGTAGATGCGGCCGGGCCCGTCGATGCCGTCCGCGGCCGGGTCGACGCCTCGGGCTTCGTAGGCAGCCTGGCGGGCGGCTCCCAGGGCGACCAGGTTGGCCACCGAGCCACCGGTCGAATAGACGCCCTGGTGGCGGGCGGGCACCCCGAGCAGGCTCTGCAGCCACTGCAGCGACATCGCCTCCAGGTGGTTGGGAGCGGTCAGCAGGTACCGGTGCGGGCTGGCCGCGGTGGCGGCCAGGTTGGCCACGACGCCGGTGGTGGTCGGGCCGTTGACGATGAAGCCCGAGAAACCGGGCTTGCCCACCCTCGGCCCGTAGGGCACCACGAGACGGGCCAACTCGTCGAGCACCTGGTCGAGGCCCACACCGGCGTCGGGCAGGGGGCGGTCGAGCTCGGACAGCCACAGGCTCCGGTCGGCCGGCCGCGGCTCCGGCGTGTCCCAACGCCACACCGCCTCCAGGTGCGGCAGCAGCTCCACGATGGCGTCGGTCAGGCGTCCGATCTCGGCGGTGCCGCCCATGTCCCGAAGACTACGAGCCGTCCGTCGTGGGGCCGCTCAGGCCGAGCGTTCGATCGGGGGACCGGCACCGAGGTCGGCCCGGTCGGCCGCCAGCCGCCCGGCGAACACCCCCTCGGCGTCGCTGATCGACGCCGACATCGACCGGAGCCGGGGGAACACCTCGTCCACCCTCGCCGCCACCGCCTCGTCCCGGGCCGCCAGGATCGGCACGAGATCGGTGCCGGTCTCGGCGGCCACCGTCGTCACGGTGTCGTCGACGGAGTGGCGCAGCCGTTCGGCGACTCGGTCGCCGTAGGCCATCAGGAACGAGCGCCGGAACGCCTTGGTCCGGCTGCGGCCGTAGGCGTCCTCCTTGCTCCCCTCCCGCTGCATCGCGGCGGTGGCCTGGACGAGGAGTGAGGTGAACAGCTCTTCGATGATGTCGAGCTCGACCGGGAAGCCGAAGACCGTCGCCGCCCGCAGCGACTTCGACCAGACCGCACGGGCGCCGTTGACCTCGGCGAGGCCGGCCAGGAGCAGGTACTTGGCGGAGGCATAGGGGTCGTCGATCCCGATCCGGCGACCAACCACATCGGTGGCCTCGACCGGCGCGGCGTCGGCGAGCAGCGCCCGGTCGATGCGATGCCGGGCCATGAGGTCCTGGGCCTTCGCCGTGTACGCCTCGGCCTCGGCGTCGAACGTGGTCGACTCGGCCTTGGCCAACAGGGCCCGGATCTTGGCCAGGAGGCCGGCAGGCAGGTCGACGGTCGGGTGGACCCGGCCCTCGATCCAGGCCGACGGCGGGTCGACCAGCCGAGGCAGGCTGGGCATCGAGCCGAGGATTGCCTGTAGCTGGACGGCCGTGAACAGGCTGTCGCGCCACCGGGGGGCCAGGTGGCGAAGGGTCAGGCCCAGGTCGGCTTCGGTGATCGGGACGTCGAGGGCGTCGAGCTGGGCCATCCAACCGGGGGCGACCCGGTGCCCGAGCGACTCGTAACGCCGGGCGTCGACCGCCAGCAGGTCCAGCGCCAGGCGGCAGGCGTCGGCGCCCAGCCTCTTGGCCACGTACCGGTGGAGGTCGGTCGGCTGCCAGCCCGCATCCCAGAGGTGACCGACGTCCTCGGTCAACCGGGCCCCGACGTCGGGCAGGACCGCATCGGGCGGGCGGGCCGCCAACTCGTCCAGGTACCCGTCGCGCTCGACATCGAGCCCTCGCTGGTGGGACCACGCTGCCATCACGAACAGTTGGGCCGCTCGGTACCCGGTGTTGTCCCGGCCCAAGGGCTCTTGGGGCGGGCGCCCGGACGCGAACCGACCCATCGGCGGAGGGCCGGTGGGTCGGCGACGCCGGCGGGCTTTCATGACCCGGCGCCGGCGGTTGCTCTTGCCCATCACCCCTGTCTACCGAGGGGGTGTGACGAGAACGCCGGGGCCGCCCTGCTGCGCCACCACCCGCCGCGCGACATCACCCGGCTTCGCCCCCACCGCCCACCACGTCGTCGACGTAGAGACCGAGGTGCTGGGTCACGGCGAGGATGGTCGGTCCGGGCACGTCATGGTCCTCCAGGGCGCCGACGAAGTGTTCGACGAACCGGGAGAAGTGTCGCGGGGTGATGCCCCGGTTGGCGTGGATGGTCCGCAGCGAGGTGCCCGACTTCTCCCCGGAGTCGTCGAGGGCGGCGGCCATGAACTCCTTCTGCATGGCGACGAGGCGGTCCACATCGGCGGCGGCGAAGATGGTCGTCAGCAGCGGGTCGTTCTGGACCCGTACGTAGAAGTCCTCCACGACCTGGTCGAGCACCGCCCGACCGCCGATGTCCTGCACGAGATCGGTCATGGGTTCATTGTGCACTTCCTGGCCGCTCGACCCCAGGGGAGAAGGTCCCGACGGCGGGCGCGCTCGGGGCAGGGGGCTCAGTGTCCGTCCGGGGAGTCGACCAGCGAGAGATAGCCCTCGTCCTCCTGGGCGAAGTGCAGCTCCAGGATGGCGTGGAGACCGTAGAGGACCCGGCGCAGCTCGGTCAGGTCGTCCGCGTCGGGGTCGGCGGGATCGGCCTCGTCGAGGAGGCGTCCGAGGCGATGGATCAGGTGGGCGATCTCGACGTGGGCCCGGCTCATGGTCCCCGTCGGATCGGTGCCACCAAGGACCTTGGCGAACACCGGGTAGAGGATGGCGTCCTCGGCCTCTTCGTGGGGCAGGAGGTCCTCGACCAGGAACTCGTGGACCTCGCGGACCTGGGCCAGCGCCCGGTCCGGCGGGAGGACGTCGATCTGGTCGGCGGCCACCCGTAGACGGTCGAGGTCGGGACGCAGGGTTTGGTGCTCGCCGCTGAACCGGTGCACCAGGGCTTCGTCCTCGGCGTCGACCCGCGCCTCGGACCCGGGCACCCGCAGGGCCCGGAGGGCGTTCAGGATCACGGCGACGTCGATCACCTCCTGCAGGACGGCGCCCCAGGTGGGCGGGAGGAAGCCGAGGGCGGCGAAGCCCATCGCCGTCAGCGACAGGCCGATGCCGACCACCACGCTCTGCCGGGCGATGTCCCGTGACCGGCGGGCGATGGCGATGGCGTCGCCGAGCCGGTCGAGGCGGTCGACGGTCAGGACCACGTCGGCGGCTTCGGACGACGCGGTGGCGCCGCGGGCTCCGACGGCCACGCCGACACCGGCCAAGGCGAGGGCGGGCGCGTCGTTGATCCCGTCGCCCACCATGATCGTGCGCCCGGTCCGGCCTTCGGCTATGACGGCGTCGACCTTCTCCGCCGGGCTGCGCTCGGCGAGCACCTCGTCGACGCCGATGACCGCGCCGACGGTGTTGGCGACATCGGCCCGGTCGCCGGTGACCATCACCACCCGGTGCACGCCGCCCCGCCGGAGTCGCCGCACCGTCCGGGCGGCGTCCGGGCGGATGGGGTCGTCGAGGACGATGCCGCCGGCGGGCTCGCCGTCGACTCGGACGAACAAGGTGAGCGCGCCGTCGAGGTCGGCGCGACGGCGCACGCCGTGGGCCCATGCAGGCAGCGGACCGGGCAGCAGCCACCTGGCGCTACCCACCTCGACCCGCCGCCCGTCGAGTGCGCCGCTGACGCCTCGGCCCGGCTGCTCCTCGACGTCCGTGGGGAGCCGGAGCTCGAGCCCCCGGGCGTGGGCGGCCCTCACGACGGCGCCGGCCAGGACGTGGGGCGAGACCTGGTCGAGGGAGGCGGCCAGGCGCAGGATCTCGTCGGCGCCGAGGTCGTCGGCGGCCGCGGGCACCACCTCGGCCACGGTCGGGCGTCCCGTGGTCAACGTGCCGGTCTTGTCGAAGAGGAGCACCTCACCGTCGGCCAGTTGCTCCAGGGCGGCCCCGCCCTTGACGACCACGCCCCGCTTGGCCGCCCGGGAAAGGCCGCTGACGATGGCGACCGGTGCCGCGAGGACGAGGGGGCAGGGCGTGGCCACGACCAGGACGGCCACGGCCCGGACCGCGTCGCCCGACACCAGCCAGGCCGCGCCGGCCACGGCGAAGCTGACGACCAGGAAGAACGTGGCGTAGCGGTCGGCCAGCCGCACGAAGGGGGCGCTCGAGGCCTGGGCCTCGGCCACGAGGCGGACGATGCCGGCGTAGGTGCTGTCGTCGGCCCTCGTGGTCGCCCGGAGGTCGAAGGCGCCGCCCGCGTTGACCACGCCGCTGCGCACGACGTCACCGACACCCCGCTCGACCGGGAGCGGCTCACCGGTGAGCGCCGATTCGTCCAATACGGCGGTGCGGTCGGCGACCAGGCCGTCGACGGGAACGACCTCGCCCGGCTGGACCAGCATCAGGTCGCCGGGCCCGACCTCCGACAGGTCGGGGGACGTCAGCTCACCGTCCATGTACCGGTGGACGACCCGTGGGGCCCGCTCGAGCAGGGCCTGTAGGTCGTGGCGGGCCCGGCTCGCGGCCCGGGCCTCGAGCGCGCGGCCGCTGGCCAGCATGACGGTGATCACCGCGCCGGCCAGGTACTCCTCGGTGGCCAGCGTGCCGACGAGGGCGACGAGGGCGATGAGGTCGACCCCGAGTCGACGCTGCCGGACGGCGCTCAGGACCCAGGCGCCGGAAGCGACCGCGCCGAGGACCGCCGTGGCCGTCCAGGCGAGGTCGCCCGCCCCGGCCCGGCTCGCCAGGTGGAGGACCGCACCGAGCCCGAGCCCGGCCAGGGACGCGGCCAACAGCGTCGACTCCCGCCAGAGCCACGAGGGCGCGCCCGGGGGCGCCCGATCGGTCATCACGGACAGGTTCGCACCGTCAGCGGCGGCGGGTGCGGGCCGGAGGTCCCTTTCTGTCAGGTCGTGGGTCCCCACGGCCTGCTCAGCGGCTCGGTCCTGCTCGTCCCGTTGACCTCAGTCAGGCGTGACCGAGCCGGGCGCAGCTGAGCCGGGAGTCCTCCGCCTACAGCCCTTGGGTCGGATCCGACCCGAAGGTGGGCGGCGGCGCGTCCAGCAGCCCGGCTCGCCCTCGGTCCTCCACGACGTAGGCCAGGATCAGGGCCAGCGGCCAGAAGACCAAGCTCAGGAGGAAGAAGCCGAAGAAGCTGTGACCCTTCCGACCGGCGACCCGGGCCGGCCAGAACGCCAGCGCGATCCAGACGACGACGAACAGCGCCCACACGAGGAACCCCATCAGCCCTTCACCATCCGTCCTCTGTAGTCCGCGAGCCACCGATGCGGCTCCCACCGGAGCGTAGGGGCCGGAACGACCGGCCGCCGACGCCCACCACCGACGGCGGACGTCACGAGTGGCGACTGGCCTCCACCAGGTCGGCGCCCCGCTCGCCGATCATGACGGCGGGGGCGTGGGTGTGGCCCCGGGTGATGCGAGGCATCACCGAGGCGTCGACCACGCGGAGGCCGTCGACCCCCCGGACCTGCAGCTCGGGGTCCACCACGCTGTCGGCGTCCGACCCCATCCGACAGGTGCCGACGGGGTGGTAGAGGGTCTCGGCCTGCTCGGCCAGGAACGCCTCGATGGCGGCATCGTCGTCGCCCGCCGGCGCCTCGATGGGCTCGCCGACGAAAGGCGCCAAGGCCTCGGTGGCCAGCAGGCGCTGGGCCTGACGGACCCCGAGGACCATGGTGGCCAGGTCGGCGCCGGCCCGCAGGTAGCCGGGATCGATCCTCGGGACGGCGGCGGGGTCGGTGGAGGCGAGGCGCACGGACCCCCGGCTCTCGGGCTGGAGCAGCACCGGGCCGAGGGTGACCCCGTGACCCGGTGACGTCTCGCCCTGGCCGTGGTCGACGTAGGGCACCGGGGCGAAGATGAGCTCGATGTCGGGGGCCGGGAGGTCGGCTCGGGTCTTGATGAAGGCCGCGGCCTCGCCCACGTTGGAGGTGAGCAGGCCTCGGCGCTGGGTGAGGTAGCGGAAGAGCTGCTTCGGCGTCTCGGCGTCGACCAGGGTCACGGGCTGGGGGCAGGTCATGATCACCGCCACCATCAGGTGGTCCTGGAGGTTCTCGCCGACCTCGGGCGAGGCCGCCACCAGCTCGATCCCGTGCTCGGCCAACCGGGCGGGATCGCCGACTCCGGACCGCAGGAGGAGCAGTGGCGAGCTCACCGCGCCGCCGGCCAGCAGGACCTCACGCTCCGCGATCTCCTCGTGGGCGTAGCCCTCGGCGTCGACGTAGCGCACACCCAGGGCCCGGCCTCCACCGACCAAGACCCGATCGGCCAGGGCGCCGGTCACCACGGTCAGGTTGGCCCGGCCCATCGCCGGCTTCAGGTAGGCGTCATAGGTGCTCCAGCGCCGACCCCGCTTCTGGGTGACGATCGTCGGCGCGTAGCCCTCGTGGTCGCCGGTGTTGTGGTGGGCCTGCCGGCGGAGCCCGACCTCGGCACAAGCGGCGAGGTAGGCGACCGTCGCCGGGTTCAGGTCCCGCTGGTCCTGGATGTGCAGGGGCCCGGACAGCCCGTGGTGCCCGTCGCCGTCGTCGGGCGAGCGGCACTCGGACCGCTGGAAGAACGGGAGGACGTCGTCGTACCCCCAGTCCGGAGCGCTGGAAGCCGCCCAGCCGTCGTAGTCGGCCCGGTGCCCGCGGACCCACATCTGGGCGTTGAGCACCGAGGACCCGCCGAGCGCCTTGCCCCGGGGCCAGAACAGCTCCCGCCCGCCCAGCCGCTCCTGGGGCACGGTGTGGAGGTTCCAGTCCAGGTCGCCGGTGAACAGGGCCGAGAAGGCGGCCGGGATGTTGACCTCCTTGCGCTTCGGCGCCCCACCCGCCTCCAGCAACGTCACGGTCGTCGCCGGGTCGGCCGAGAGCCGATGGGCCAGCACCGCCCCCGCCGATCCGCCACCCACGATCACGTAGTCCGGCATGCGCACCTCCCCACGAGGTCGGGCCATCGTCCCACGGCCCGGTCACCCCCGCTCACCGACTGCCGTCTCTAGCCTCTGGGGGTGACCCGCCCGTTCCGCCGACCCGCGGCCTGCGCCTTGTGACCGAGCCGGCCGAGGATCGGCTGGTCACGCCGCTCTTCCTCCTCATCACCTTCTCGGGCCTGGCCTACTTCGTGGCCATCGGCTCCCTGCTGCCGGTGCTGCCCCGCTACGTGGAGAACAACCTGGACGGCAGCGGGCTCGAGGTCGGCCTCGTCATCGGCGCCTTCGTCGAGGACCAGGACCCGACCAACGTCGAGGACACGATCCCCGACTACTTCCCCAACGCCACGGCCTACGGCCCGTTCATCTCCTTGCCGAGCCGCACCCGCTCCGGGGGCGAGTCCCCGGCGACCGGCGGTT
>DATDAH010000269.1:0-50119 GCA_036525535.1 Acidimicrobiales bacterium | reverse complement strand
TCCCCGCCCGCATGGCCGCCTACCGCCAATCCGACCTCGACGCACTGTGCACCGCGGGCGAGGTGGTCTGGGTCGGCGCCGGTGCCCTCGGGGCCACCGACGGTCGGGTCCGCCTCGTCTACCGGGACCGCCTCGGCCTGCTCGTCCCCACCGCCGACGAGCCGCCGGACGGGCCGGTCCACGCCGCTCTTCTCGCCCATCTCGACCAGCGGGGAGCGTCCTTCTGGCCCGACCTGGTGGCCGCCTCGGCCGAGAACGAGGTCCCCTACGACGAGCCCACGGTGCTGGCTGCCCTCTGGGACCTGGTGTGGGCGGGCCTGGTCCCGAACGACTCCTTGGCCCCGCTGCGGGCTTTCCTGGCCGGCAAGCCCCGTCGCGCCGGCAAGCGCCGCCCGACCCCGGGTCGGCTGACCCGCCTCGGCCCGCCCCCGGGAGCAGGTCGTTGGTCGCTGGTCGACCCGTTGCGCCGCCCCGTGCCGACCGAGACCGAGGCGGCCCACGCCCGGGCCCAACAGCTGCTGGAGCGCTACGGGGTGCTGACCCGGGAGGCGGCGCTGGGGGAGGGCGCCGAAGGCGGCTTCGCCGGCGTCTATCCGGTGCTCAAGGCTCTGGAGGACCGCGGCCAGGTCCGCCGTGGCTACTTCGTGGCCGGCCTGGGCGGGGCCCAGTTCGCCCTACCTGGCGCCGTGGACCGCCTGCGGGCCGGCCGGGACGGCGACGGCCCCGTCACCCTGGCGGCCGCCGATCCCGCCCAGCCGTACGGCGCCGCCCTGGGTTGGCCCGAGACGAAGGGCCGCCCGAGCCGCAGCGCCGGCGCCTATGTCGTCCTGGTGGACGGCGAGCCCGCCGTCTTCTGTGAACGGGGGGCCAAGAGCCTGGTCACGTTCCCCCGGACCCTCGAGCTGGACCACTGGCCCGAGGCCCTGCAAGCCTTGGCAAAGGACGGCCGGGTCCGCAGCCTGGAGATCGCCCGAGTCGACGGTGACCCGGTCGGCGAGGCGCCCGAGGTCGCGGCCCGCCTGAACGATGCCGGCTTCACCGACGGGTACAAGGGCCTCACCTTCCGCCCCTGACGCGTCCTGATCCACCAGGCGTGCCGCCGGCGACGCACCTTCGTACCGAGAATTGGTGGGGAAGCCTACGGATCGGTCACCCGAGGCCGTAGGGTCAACGTCGCGTCCCGCACCCGCAAGGCCGCGATCGTGCCTCGTCCGAGGATCTCGACCACGCCCCCAACGCCCCGGGCGTCCGTTCGAGAACCCCGTCCCACCCGTGAGTGGCCCCGTGCCCGCAACTGATCAACGCGCTCCCCGGCGTCGCCTCGTCCCCCTCGCCCCCGAAGGCCTTCCCTTCATCGCTCTTGGCGTGGGCCTGGCGATCGTCGGCGCCCTCTTCTCCTGGGTCGCCTTCGCCGTCCTGCTCGTCGTGGCCGGCCTGGTCGGCGCCTTCTTCCGAGACCCCGACCGGGAGGTGCCCCAGGGCCAGGGTCTCGTCGTGTCGCCGGCCGACGGCAAGGTGGTGCTGATCGAGACCACGCCCCAGGGCCACTACGCCGGTGCGGGTCGGACCCAGATCTCGATCTTCCTCTCGATTCTCGACGTGCACGTGAACCGGGCCCCGGTGGCGGGCACCATCTGCGGCGTCGACTACCACTCGGGCTCCTTCCTGCCCGCCTTCAACGACAAGGCATCGCTGCGCAACGAGCAGAACCGGGTCGTGCTCGAGCAGGGCGCCGGCCAGGTGGGCGTGACCCAGATCGCCGGGATCATCGCCCGCCGCATCGTGTTCCGCCCGACCGTCGGCGACCACCTCGAGCGGGGGGAGCGGTTCGGACTGATCCGGTTCGGCTCCCGACTGGACGTGTTCCTGCCGACAGGGACCACCGTGCACGCCACCGTGGGGGACAAGGTGCGCGGGGGCACGTCTGTCCTGGCCGACCTCTGCGGCGCCGATGCCCGCCCGGAAGGCCGCCAGCCATGAACTTCGCCGAGAGCCTCGAAGGTCGCCCCGGCCTCCAACGGGGTGCCGCCCAACTCCCGAGCGTCTTCACCATCGGCAACCTGTTCTTCGGTTTCGCCGCGGTCATCCAGGCGCTGCACCATGACTTCGGCACCGCCGCCGAGCTCATCGTGGTCGCCGGCATCCTCGACGCCCTGGACGGCCGCATCGCCCGTCTCACCGACTCCTGCTCGGCCTTCGGGGCCGAGCTGGACAGCCTGGCCGACCTCGTCTCCTTCGGTGTCGCCCCCGCCATCCTCGCCTACCAGTGGGGCCTGGTCCCCCACGGCCAGCCCTTCCTCGCCGCCTTCGCCTTCGTGCTCGCCGCCGCCCTGCGCCTGGCCCGCTTCAACGTGCACAGCCACGAGACGGACGGGAGCTGCTTCGCCGGCCTGCCCTCGCCGGCCGCCGCCGGGCTGGTCGTGTCGGTCGTGGCCCTGCACCCGGCCTCGCCGGTCGGTGGGCTCGCCGCCTTTCTGGTCCCCGCGGTGCTCGTCGTGGCGGCCACCCTGATGGTCAGCCCGATCCCGTATTCGTCCTTCAAGCGGGTGAAGCTCCGGCCCCGGCCCAGCCATGCGGTCGCCGTCGCCGTCGTGGCCCTCGTCGTGATCGCCCTCGAGCCCACCGCGACCCTGCTGATCGTGGCCTGGGGCTACGCCGCCGCCGGCCCGGTGCGGGCCCTGGTCCGGCGGTCCTGATCCCCTGAGCGGTTCGACGGCGACGTCGTTCGCGCCGCCACCAGCGCAGTGGCCGCTCGGCGACGAGCCGATCTGGACCTGAACCGTCAAGGACGGAGGGCCGCCGCCGGACGCAGCCGGCCCACGGGCACGCCTCGCCATGAGCGAACCGGCGGTTCCACGAACGATGCCAGGTCGATGTCGGGCAGGTACCGGGCGAGCACCGTGGCCATCACCACCTCGGACGCCCGCGTGGCCCCGTCGTCGATCTTCAGCGCCACGCCCAGGCCGAGGTCGGGTAGCGCGGCGGTGTACACGCCCTCGGCCCCGGTCTTCACGAAGGCCCGGCCCCCCGTGACGTCCATGACCTCGGTGTCGAACCGGCCCGTGCCGGCGACCAGGAACGGCTCGGTGGCCACGGCGGCCCGGAGGCGCTCTGCCGCGGCTCCGTGCTCGGGGAGCAACCCCTCACCCGTGCCGAACCGGGCGAAGCCGCGGGCCAGCGCTCGGAGCGGTATCGGCCAGGTCGGGGCGGAGCAACCGTCGACCGCGGGCGGGGCGAGGGTCACGCCGCACGCCGCCTCGATGGCGGATCGAGCTTGCTGCTGCACCGGGTGATCGGGTTCGGTGTAGCCCTCGGTCGCCGTACCCAGGCGGCGGGCGACGGCGAGGAAGCCGGCGTGCTTGCCCGAGCAGTTGTTGTGCAGCGGGCTCGGCGAGGCTCCCGTCCGGGCCAGGGCGATCGTCTGGTCCTGGCGGTAGGGCCAGTGGGCCCCGCAGGCCAGGTCGTCGGCCCCGAGGCCGGCGGCCGCCAGCATCGCCTCGACGCCGGCGACGTGCTCCGGTTCGGCGTTGTGGGACGCGCAGGCCAGAGCCAGGGCCCGCTCCCCCAGCCGCAGTGCGTCGGCCGCGCCGGTCGCCACCAGCGGCAACGCCTGCAGAGCCTTGACCGCAGACCGGGGGAGGACGGGTTGGTCGACGTCGCCCAGGGCGAGCGCGTCGGCGCCGGCGGCGTCGACGACCACGACGGAGCCTCGGTGCCGGCTCTCGACCTGGTCGCCCCGGGTGACCTCCACGAGGACCGGCGCCGCTCCCCCGGCGTCGGATTCCGGCGGGAGCGGCACGGCCCGCGACCGTACTGCCGCGGCCTGCGCCGGCGTCCTGGTCCCGGTCCTGCGGGCGCCGGTGTTGTCGATCGGAATCGGCTCTGGTGTCCTCTGGCGATGACGACCTCGTCTCGGGTTCTCTGGCGCTCCGAGACCGCCGTGGCCTGCCTCGTGTACCTGGCCTTCGGCATGCCCGTGGCCATGCTCGGCGTGGCGTGGCCGACGTTGCGGGACGAGCTGGGTCGGGCCGACGGTGACCTCGGGGTGCTCGTGCTGGCCTACGGCCTGGGTCGCCTCGTGACCTCCGCCTCCAGCGGCCCGTTGCTGGTCCGCCTGCCCTACGGGACGGCGTGTGCCTTGACCCTGGTCGGGTTGGCGGCGGGCGAGGCGTGGGTGGCAACGGAGCCTCAGTGGGTGGCCCTGATCGTCGCCTTCGGGCTGATCGGAGTCCTGTCCGGGATGCTGGACTCACTGGGCGCCCGGTTCCTGGCGGTCTCGGGCAGCGTCAGCCGGGCGGGGCTGGCCGCGGGGAGCTACGGCGTCGGGGCCACGGTGGGTCCGGTGATCATCGCCGTGACGGACTCCGTCGTCGCCGGCTTCCTGAGCGGGGCCGTCGTGGCCCTGGTCGCCGCCGTGGCGGTGCGCGCACCGGCTCTGACCTGGCCCGCCGCCCTCCGCCTGGTCCGAGCCGCGCCGGGTGACGCCGGGGGTGGGTCCGCCGAGGTGATCTCCCTGGCTCGGCTGCTGACCGCGCCGGCGGTGCTGGTCTCGCTCGGCCTCTTCGCCGCCTTCGTGAGCATCGAGGTGACCACGGGCGGCTGGTTGGCGACCGTCCTCGAGGACGCCCGCGGGGTGGACGACCGGCTGGCCGGGCTGTCGGTGGGCGCCTTCTGGGGCGGGATCACCATCGGTCGGCTCCTCCTCGGCCGGTTCGACCTACCCGACCGGGCTCTCCTCCTCGGCGTCGGCGTCCTGGTGATCAGCTTCACCGGACTGGCCGTGGTCCCCGCCCCATTCGTCCTGCCCCTGGCCCTGGCCGCGGGCGTGGCCCTGGCGCCGCAGTTCCCGACCCTGCTCGCCCACACGGGGAATCGCGTCGGCGAGGAGGCCGCCGGTCGGGTGTCGGGTTGGCAGCTGATCGCCGCCAACGTGGCGGCGACGAGCCTGGCGGCCCTGACCGGGGTCATCGTGGCCGCCACGGGCCCGGCGGCGCCGCTCGCCGTGCTCGTGGCGGTGTCGGTGGCGGGCGGCGTCCTGCTGGTCCTGGCCCCTCGGGTTCGGGCCACCATCGCTTCGGAGACCTGAATCCGACTGCCGACGTCCGGATCTCGTTCCCCGAACGGGTCAGGCCGCGGCCTGCGCCTCGGTGACTCGACGGTCGTAGTCGCGGGCCAGGGCATCGAGGGCCTCGGTGGTGTCCCCGGTGAAGGCGGAGCCGTGCATCAAGGCCAGCGTCGTGGCGCCCAGCTCGCTCAGGCCGCGGATCGTGGCGCCCGTCGTCGGGGTCAGGCAGGTCGCGCCGTAGACGTCCTCGGCGGCGAGGGCGGGGCCCACGATGTCGTCGTCGGTGACCGCCGGGGTCTCGCCCTGCCGGGTGAACAGATCGCCGCAGAGCAGGGTCTGGGTCGTCTCCTCGTACAGGACCCGGGCGTCCCAGCCGTGAGGGACGTGGGGCGTGTCGATGTGGCGGACCCGCTTGCCGCCCAGGTCCCGCACCTCGCCGTCACCGATGCCGACCGGAGGTCGGTCGGCCAGGTCGTTCAGCGACAAGACGTTGGCCAGGTGACCGCCCAGGACCTCAGCGTCCGGCGCGGTGGCCAGCCATTCGTTCATCGCCCCGCACTCGTCGGACTCGAGGTGGCCGAAGGCGATCCAGCGCACGCGTTCGGGCGCCATCACCGTGGCCACGGCGTCCTTCACCAGCGGGAAGAGTGTTCGCTGGCCGGTGTGGAACAGCAGGGGCTCTTCGGCGTCGAGCAGGTACTGGTTGAACACCAGCCCGGCGGGCTCGATCCAGGTCGACAGTCGGTAGATGCCGTCGGCCACTTCGTTGACGTTCGTCTCCATCAGGCAAGCACCTCGTGGTCAGGGGCCGGCACCGGTGGACCGGCCGGAGCATTCTGGCAGAGCTCAGGAGTGGTCACGGATCGATCCGGACGCGGCGGGGGTGAGGCGCTGGACAATGGCCTGGAGGTGGTCGCGGAGCTCGGCGGGCTCGACGGTGACGATCGGGAACGGGAGGAGGGCGATGACGACGGCCAGCCACTCCCAGCTGTCGGCCCGGAGGCGGAGTCGGCAGCTCGTGGCGTCGACGGCCTCGAGGGACAACCCGCACATGGGCGAGTACCCCGTTGCCTCGTCGAGGGGCACGGCGACGGTGACCACGCCCTCGGCGGGGGCCCAGGCCGACTGCAGCCCCGCCTCGACGAAGGCGGCGGCGTCCACGCCCTCCGGCAACTCTCGGGCGGCGAAGGTCCGGGTCAGGGCCTTGGGCTCCTGCATCCGGTCGACCCGGAAGGTCCGCCAGTCCTCCCGGTCGACGTCCCAGGCCACGAGGTACCAGCGCCGCCCGGTCGACACCAGGCGATGGGGCTCGACCATGCGTCCGCCGGCGACGCCGTCTCGCCGTTCGTAGTCGAAGCGGAGGCGAACCGTGTCCCGGCAGGCCCCGGCGATCTCGGTCAGGTCGGAGGGGTTGATGGTCGGCTCCTCCCCACCCCGGGCCCCGCCGCGGGTCAGCGGTTCGGAGTAGTGCTGGAGGGCGCCCACCCGGTGGCGGAGCCGGGCGGGCAGGACCTGCTCGAGCTTGGCCAAGGCCCGTACCGAGGTCTCGTCGATGCCGGCCACCGGGCTGACCGCCGCCGCCCGTAGGCCGACGGCGATGGCGACCGCCTCCTCGTCATCGAGGAGGAGCGGGGGGAGCTGGCTCCCGGCGGCCAGCTGGTAGCCGCCGTCGGTGCCCCGGGTGGCATCGACGGGGTAGCCGAGCTCGCGGAGGCGGTCGACGTCGCGGCGCAGCGTGCGCTCGGACACCTCCAGCCGGTCGGCCAGCTCGGCCCCCGCCCAGTGCCGGTGGGTCTGCAGGAGGGAGAGGAGCCGGAGCATGCGGGAGCTGGGGTCGGCCATGCCCGGAAGATTCTTCCACCTTCCGGCCAGAATCTGTCCGGAAGAGGCGCGAGTCTCGGGTCATGATGATCCAGACCCAGGGCCTGACCCGGCACTTCGGCACGAAGGAGGGGACGGTCGAGGCCGTCCGCGACCTGGACCTCGAGGTCCAGGAGGGCGAGCTCGTCGCCCTCCTCGGTCCCAACGGCGCCGGCAAGTCGACGACGATGCGGATGCTGACCACCCTGCTGACGCCGACCGCGGGCGAGGCCCGGGTCGTGGGCCACGACGTGGTGGCCGAGCCGGGCGAGGTCCGGCGCGGCATCGGCTACGTCGGCCAGGGCAACGGCGCCGGCCAGAACCAGCGGGTGCGCGACGAGCTGGTCACCCAGGGTCGCGCCTACGGCCTGGCCAAGGACGAGTCCCGCCGCCGCAGCGACGACCTGCTCGATGCCCTCGACCTGGTCGCCCTCGCCGATCGGGCCGCCAACACGCTCTCCGGCGGCCAGCGCCGGCGCCTGGACGTGGCCCTCGGCCTGGTGCACCGTCCCCAGCTGCTCTTCCTGGACGAGCCGTCGACCGGCCTCGACCCCCAGAGCCGGGCCAACCTCTGGGAGCACATCCTGCGCCTCCGCCGGGAGCACGGCATGACGATCGTGCTCACCACCCACTACCTGGACGAGGCGGACTCCATGGCCGAGCGGGTCATGGTCATCGACCACGGCGTGGTCATCGCCGACGACACCGCCGACCGCCTGAAGGCTCAGCTGGCCGGCGATCGCATCGTCCTCGTGACCGACGGCGACGTGTCCGCCCGCCGCGTCGTGGAGCTCGCCGGCCGCGTCGCCCAGGCCCAGGAGGTCGAAGTCGACGCCGGGACGGTGAGCCTGCGGGTCGTGGAGGGGGCAGGCACCCTGCCCGGCCTGCTCCGGGCCCTCGACGCCGACGGCCTGGACGTACAGGCCGCCGAGGTCCGTCGCCCCACCCTCGACGACGTCTTCCTGACCCTGACGGGCCGGAGCCTGCGAGAGGACGTGGCGGCATGAGCATCATCACCCCCGACCGACCCACCGATCGCCGGCCGGCCCCTCCCCGGGCCGAGCCCACTCCGGCAAGGAGCCTGAACGTGCCCACCCTCGTGACCGACACGATGACCGTGATGACCCGGGAGCTGCGGCCGACGCTGCGGAACCCGTTCTCGGTCATCTTCACGATGGTCCAGCCGCTCTTCTTCCTGGCCCTCTTCGGCCCCCTGCTGATCTCGGTCACGGGCGCAGGGACGGCCGCCACGCTGCAGACCTTCGTGCCCGGGATCCTGGTCATGTCGGCGCTGTTCGCCGCATCCACGACGGGCTCCAACCTGTTGCTGGAGATCCAGACCGGCTCCCACGAGCGGATGCTGGTGACCCCGCTGAGCCGGTCCTCGCTGCTGCTCGGCCGAGCGCTGAAGGAGATCGTGCCCCTGGTCGCTCAGGCCTCGATCATCGTGGCGGTGGTGATCCCCTTCGGCTTCCGGCTGGAGCTCGGCGGGGCGGTGATCGGGATGGCGATGCTCGCCGTCTTCGGTGTCGGCCTCGGCGCGCTGTCCTACACGCTGGCCTTGGCCGTGCAGTCCGAGGACTGGATCTTCTGGTCGGTCCAGCAGACCCTCATCTTCCCGCTGCTGCTCCTGTCCGGGATGCTCCTGCCCCTCGACGACGCGCCCGGGTGGCTGCAGGCCCTGTCCAAGATCAACCCCCTGACCCACATCGTGGACGCCGAGCGGGCCCTGTTCGCCGGCGACGTGACCGACCCGGTCGTCCTCTGGGGAGCCCTGTCGGCTGCCGGGCTGGCCCTGGTCGGCCTCACCGTCGGCATCCGGGCCATGCAGCGGGCCACGAACTGACCGACGGTCGGCTCAGAGCCAGTCGCGCCGTCGGAAGAGGGCGAAGAGCCCCACGGCGATCCCGACCATCACGCCGACCACGATCGGGAAGGCCGCGTCGTGCTCGAGCAGGGGCATGTGGCGGAGGTTCATCCCGTAGATGCCGGCGAGGAGGGTGGGCACCACGCCGATGGCCACCCAGGCGGAGATCTTGCGCATGTCCTCGTTCTGACGAATCCCGACCTGGGTGAGGTTGGCCTCCAGGACGCTGTTGAGCAGGTCCCGGTCGGCGACGACCCGCTCGGTGACGCGAACGAGGTGGTCGTGGACGTCGCGGAAGTAGGGCTGGATCGTCCCGTGGACATTGGGCACCTTGCCCTCGGCCAGGCGCTCGACGGGGTCGACCAGGGGCACGGTCGCCCGGTGGAAGTCGAGGACCTCCCGCTTGAGGTTGTAGATGCGCTCCACGGGGTTCTCGCCGGCCCGGGAGAAGACCTGCTCCTCGACCTCCTCGATGTCGGTGTCGATCCCTTCGAGCACCGGCAGGTAGTCGTCGACGACACGGTCGACGATGGCGTGGAGGACGGCGCTGGGCCCGCAGGTCAGCCGGTCCGGACGACCCTCGAGCTCGCGCCGGACGTCGCCGAGGGCGCTGGCCTCGCCGTGGCGGACGGCGACGACGAAGTCGTCGCCGACGAAGAGGAAGATCTCGCCGAACTCCACCTCTTCTTCGACGTCGAGGTAGCGCGCCGTCTTGAGCACCATGGAGACCGTGGGGCCGTAGACCTCGAGCTTGGGGCGCTGGTGGGCCTTGATGGCGTCCTCGACGGCCAACTCGTGGAGGTCGAAGCGGCGGCAGGCGACGTCGAACTCGTCCTGGGTGGGCTCGTAGAGGCCGAGCCAGACGAACCCCTCGCCGTGGTGGCTGACCCGGAGCGCCTGGTCGAGGGTGACCACGTCGTCACAGCGCTTTCCGTCCCGGTACGCGGCCACGTCGATGATCACGAAGGAATGGTCCCAGATTTCACGGCGTCACTATCGAGAAGTCGGGCTCGAAGCGGTCGAGGTGGGCCTGGAGGTCGGTCAGGACGGCGGGATCGCCGTCGACCGGGTCGACGGTGGTGAGGCCGACGAGCACGGGAAGCAACTCCGCCCTGGTCAGCGCATAGCGGGCGTCGGCGGCACCGTGGTCGGGAGGTCCGGCCAACGGCTCCGCGACGACGACCCCGTTGCGGACCGTCACCCGGTGGTGGACGTCGAGGTCGGTGATGTGCCAGTCGATGACCGAGGCGAGCCCGTCTGCGGCTGCTCGGGGACCGTCGAGGCGGATGGCCATCGCATCGAAGACCTGGTCCACCGAGAGGGCCGAGAGCAGGTCGGTGGCGATCGCCTGGGGCTGGGCCTCCACCCCGGAACGCAGCTCCAGGGCGCCCGTGAGGAAGAAGTTCCGCCAGGTGGCGTTCTCCGCGCCGTGGCCGAGCCGGTCGTAGATCTCGGCCAGGAGTGATGTCGCCGTCTCGTTGCCCGGGTCGTCGAAGACGACGTGGTTCAGCACCTCGGCCGCCCAGCGCGGGTCGTCGTCGGCCAGCGCCGCCCGCGCCTGGCCTATGGCGGCGTCGGCTCCGCCCATGGCGGCGACGTATCGGGTGGCGGCGGCGACCGGCGGGTGGGCCCACAGGTGGGCCGGGTTCCCGTCGAACCAACCGAGGTAGCGCTGGTAGACGGCCTTCACGTTGTGGCTGACCGAGCCGTAGTAGCCCCGGAGGTGCCAGCTCGCCTCGAGGGCGTCGGGCAGCTCGAACGTCTCGGCGATCTCGCTGCCGGTCAGGCCCTGGTTGAGGCGGCGCAGGGTCTGGTCGTGGAGGTAGGCGTAGAGGTCCCGTTGCAGGGCCAGGAACTCGCGGCCCCGCTCACGGCCCCAGGTCGGCCAGTGGTGGGAGGCGAAGGTCACGTCCGTGCGGTCGCCGAACAGGGCGATGGCCTCGGTCAGGTAGCGGGCCCATTCGTGGGGGTCCCGGACCAGCGCGCCCCGCAGGGTGACCAGGTTGTGGAGGTTGTGGGTGGCGTTCTCGGCCACGCAGAGCGCGGCATGGTCGGCGAAGAGGAAGTTCATCTCCGCCGGGGCCTCTGTCCCGGGGGTGAGCTGGAACTCGATGGTCACGCCGTCGAGGACCTCGACCTGGCCGGTGTGGGTGACGTCCCGCGTCGGGGCGATGAGGCCGACCGCCCCGTCCGATGTGGCCTGGCCGAGCCCGCAGCCGATCTGGCCCGCCGGGCCCCGGGCGAGGTGACGGCCGTACATGTAGACGGCGCGGCGGGCCATGGCGGTGCCCGCGTAGACGTTCTCGGCCACGGCGTGGGCCAGGAACCCCTGGGGGGCCAGGACGACGACGTCGCCGCGGTCGACCGCCTCCTGGCCGACGACCCCCTTGACGCCGCCGAAGTGGTCGATGTGACTGTGGGTGTAGATGACCGCTCGCACCGGGCGATCCCCTCGATGCTCCCGGTAGAGGGCGAGGGCCGCCGCCGCCGTCTCCTTGGAGACGAGGGGGTCGATCACGATCACGCCGGTGTCGCCCTCGACGACGGTCATGTTCGAGAGGTCGAGGCCCCGCACCTGGTAGATGCCCTCGGTCACCTCGAACAGGCCCTGGATGCTGTTCAGCCGCGATTGGCGCCAGAGGCCGGGGTGCGCGGTCGGCGGGCAGTCCTCCTCGAGGAACCCGTAGCTGTCGTTGTCCCAGATCACGCGGCCGGACTCGTCGTGGACGATCCCCGGCTCCAACGCGGCGATGAAGCCGCGCTGGGCGTCGTCGAAGTCCTGCGTGTCGTCGATCGGAAGGTCGGTGGAGACGTCGGCCATGGGTCAGATCATGGCCCTGGGTGGGCATCCCTCGCGCCACCGCCGCCGTTTCCTGTCACCTGAGCTCACGAAGCGCGTGGGGCTCAGAGCGTGACCGACAGCTCCTCGGGTCCGTGGACGAGGCTGCTCGGGGCCATGACGGGTTCTTCGGCCAGCTCGTAGTCGGGGTGGCGGGCCAGCAGCTCCTCGAGGACGATGCGAGCCTCGAGTCGGGCCAGGGCGGCGCCGAGGCAGAGGTGTTCGCCGAAGCCGAAGCCGAGGTTGGGCGAGGGAGGCACCCTCGTGACGTCGAAGGCCCCGGCTGTGGGACCGAAGACGGCCTCGTCCCGGTTGCCCGAGGCGTAGAGCATGACCAGGTAGTCGTCGGCGGCCACCGGTTGGTCCCCGACCGTCGTGTCGGCGACCACCGTGCGGGCGAACTGGTGGATCGGCGTGACCCAGCGCAGGCATTCCTCGACGGCGACCGGCACGCTCGCCGGGTCGGCGGCCAGCACCGCCCGTTGGTCGGGGTGATCGGCCAGGGCGATGAGCCCACCGGAGAGGAGGTGGCGGGTCGTCTCGTTGCCGGCCACCAGCAGGGTCAACGAGAAGACGATCAGCTCCCCGGGCGTCATCGGCCGGCCCTCGACCTCGGCTCCGACGAGGGCGGAGACGAGATCGTCGTCGGGGTCGGCGGCCTTCGCCTTGGCGTGGGCGTCCAGGAACATCGACAGCTCGCCCATGGCCGTGGCGTCCTCGTCGCTCATGGCGGCCATGCCGTCGGTGGCGGCGATGGCGGCGTCGGACCAGCGTCGGAAGTCGGCCCGGTCGGCATCGGGGACGCCCAGCAGCTCGGCGATGGCGAGCACGGGCAAGGGGGCGCAGAGAAGATCGACCAGGTCGACGGGCTCGCCGGTCGGGAGCGCGTCGATGAGCCGGACGGTCAGCTCCCGGATCCGCTCCTCCATGGGTGAGACGGCCCGGGGCGTGAACCTGCGGTTCAGCACGCGACGCCACTCGCCGTGGCTGGGCGGGTCCATGTGCAGGATCGAGCCGACGACGGGGCGCCCGTCCCGGATCGGGTCGTTGGCCAGCACCCCACGGCCGTTGACGAACCGCTCCGGCGACCGGCTGACCTCCCGAATGTCCTCGTAGCGGCTCAGCACCTTCAGGCCGGGCGCGACTTCGTGGACCGGCGCCTCGGTCCGGAGGCGGCCGGTCAGCTCGTGAAAGTCCGGACGGATCCGGAAGGACGGCTCGCGGGGGTCGAACGCGGGGATGGTCACGGGGTCGCTCCGACGCGGCGGGAGAGGTGGTCGAGCACGGGGTTGTCGTCCAACGACATCCGGAGGGGGAGCCCCGCTCGTTGCTGGAGGATGCCGATGCGAGTGAGGACGGCGGCACTGCGGAAGAGGGCGAAGGTCTCGAACCAGGCCAGGTCCTGCAGCGGGCGGCCGAGGCCGGCCTCGTAGCGGCTCCGGAGGGCGTCGATGGTCGGGAACCCGTCGCCTCGGCCACCGGCCAGATCGTCCTGCATCGCTTCCAGGGCCCACCACCAGGCCACGTCGTGCTCGGGCGCCCCGACCGTCGCCATCTCCCAGTCGAGGACGGCGGCGATGGCGCCGTCGTCGGTGAAGACCACGTTGCCGAGCCGGACGTCGCCCCAGAGCATCCCGGCCGACGGCTCGGAGGCGGGTCGGTGCTCAGCGCACCAGGCCAGGGCGCGGGTCAGGACGGGGATCGGCCTGTCGCCGTGGGCTGACCAGGCGAGGTAGTCACCCCACCACGCCAGCTCGTCGGTGACCGTGCGGCGCGGGAGCTCGGCGTCGGCCGGCGGTTCCTGGTCGTGGAGTGCGACCAGGGCGTCGACCACACCCATGTACAGGGTGGTCCGCCGGTCCACGGGGAGCGTTCCGATCCAGGGATCGAAGGCGGGCATCTCGCCGGGCACGTGACCGTTGACGAAGGGCATGACGAGGAAGGCGTCGTCCAGGACGCCCTCGACCAGCTCGGTGGGAAGGGGGGTCGGCACCCCCCGGTCATGGGCGAGCTGGTGAGCGCGCGCTTGGAGGCCGAGGTCGTAGGTGGGGAAGATGCCGTCGCCGTCGGGTCCGAGGCGAACGGCAAAGCCCTCCGCGCGGCCGTCGATCCGGGCCCGGATCAGCACGGTCTCGCTCGACCAACCGTCCGTGGGGCGCTCGACCCCGTCGACGGTGACCTCGGCCGAACGTCGTCCGGCCAGCCACGCCACGAACCCGGCGACCACCCCGTCGAGGTCCCGCTGCACCGTGAGCGCCATTCGCTCATGGTGGCACGGGGCCCGCTCAGGGCGGGTCGGCGACCGGCTGACGGCCGCGGCCCGGGCCCCTTCTAGGGTGCCGTCATGTCGCTCGGACCCTTGGTGCCCGCCGATGAGACGTTCCACCACCAGATCACCGACACCTTCGCGACGGTCGGCCAGTCCGATCGGTCCTGGACGGAGAAGGTCTGCGCCCAGGCCGCGGCCCGGGACGGCTCGGTCCAGGTCCACCTCGGCATGGGCAAGTACCCGAACCGCGGTGTCCTGGATGCCTACGCCGGGGTGTCCCGCGGCATCGAACAGTGGACGGTGCGGGCCAGCCGGCCCCTGGCCCCGGACCCGGACGGCACGGCCGTCGGACCCATCCGCTACGAGGTCCTCGAGCCGCTCCGGTCGGTCCGCTTCGCCCTCGACGCCAACGCCGTGGTGCCGGTCGCCTTCGAATGGACCTTCGAGGGGGCGGTCCCGCCGGCCCTCGAGAACCGCGAGGTGCATCGGGGACCCGACGGCTTCCGGATCGACGCCGACATCGTCCGCTACCACCACACCGGTGTGGCCCACGGCTGGGTCGAGGTCGACGGCGAGCGCACGCCGATCGAACCGAGCACCTGGTTCTCCACCCGGGACCACTCCTGGGGAGTGCGCTACATGGTCGGGGCTCCGGTCGACGACGTCCCGACCCGGGGTGAGGTCCCGGGCCTGGCCTCCCTGATCATCTGGTCACCGATGCTGTGCCAGACCGACGACGGCGAGCCGTACGCCCTGCACGTCTTCCACCAGCAACACGCGGTCGGCGACTACCGGCAGGTGACGACCCAGGGTGGGGTCGAGCACCCCGACGGTCGCCGGGAGTCCTTTGTCGCCATCGTCCCCGAGTTGGCGTTCGACCCCGTCAACCGGCGGCTGCGGGGCGGCGTGCTGCACTGCACGACCGCGGCGGGCGTCGAGCGCCCCCTCACGATCATGGCGCTGGACGAGACCGGCTTCCACCTCGGCGCCGGCCTCTACTTCGGGTTCGACGACCAGTGGCACGGCCAGTTCCGGGGTCGGAGCCTCCACGTCGACGGTGAGCACATCGGTGACTGCACGACCGTCGAGGCCGCCCATCGCCTGCACCAGTTGCGGGACACGGTGATCCGGGTCGATGACCCGGTGGGCGGGGGCACGGGGTGCGGCAACGCCCAGACGATGGCCACCGGCCCGCATCCGGACCTCGGCCTGACCGAGGACACGTCGTTCGTCTGAGGCGATCGAGACCCCGCGATCAGCGAACCTCGTGGAAGTCGTAGACCAGGGTGGTGCCGTCGGTCTTGCCCTTGGCGACGGCCTGCACGCCGTTGAGCCAGGCGTAGCGCTCGTCGCCGGTCTGGAACAGCGGAGCGGCGATGACGGTCTGGTCGGCCAGGTTCAGCCGCCCGGCGTACTGCAGGTAGATCAGTGCCCCGTCGTCGGCCTCCAACAGGACCCGCACGTCTATGGCCGCGGTGCCGTCGGCCCCGATGGTCAACCAGTCGGCGTTGGCGCTGCCCTTGGCGTCGGCCTTCAGGCGCTCACCCTCGAAGTGGGCTGAGGCCAGCTCGGCGATGACGAACGTGCCGCCCGGTGTCCCGGGGAGCAGCATCGGGTCCCGGAGGCCGATGGTCATGCGGCCCAGAGGGACCAGTTCGATGGGCTCGGGTTCGGGGCTCATGGTCGAGTCGTCCTTTCGTTTGGCCGGGCACGTTAGGCGCGGGCGGGGGCCGCTCTCGCCGGCGGAGGTCCGTAGCCTGAAGGGGTGCCCGAGGGCGACACCATCCACCGGGTGGCCGATCGGCTCCGTCCGGCGCTGGCCGGTCAGGCGCTCGAGCGTTTCGAGGCCCCCCGCGCCGTCGGGCCCCGTCCCGCCCTCGGTTCGGCCATCACCCAGGTCGAAGCCAAGGGCAAGCACCTGCTGATCCACTTCTCGGACGGGGTGACCCTCCACACCCACCTTCGGATGACCGGTACCTGGCACCTCTACCGCTCGGGGAGCCGGTGGCGCCTGCCCGGTCACCTGGCTCGGGCGGTGGTCGGGGTGGCCGACTGGGAAGCCGTCTGCTTCAAGGCCCCGGTCGTCGACCTGTACCGCAAGCCGCCGCCCCACCTGCCCCAGCCCCTCGATCACTTGGGCCCCGACCTCTGTCTGGAGGACCCTCCGATCGAGGACGTCCTGGCTCGGATGGCGGCCCGGGCCGATGCTGACCGCGAGATCGCGCCGCTCCTCCTCGACCAGCAGGTGGCGGCCGGCATCGGCAACGTCTTCAAGAGTGAGGTGTTGTGGGCGTGCCGGGTCAGCCCGTTCGCCCGGGTCCAGGACCTCGACGTCGACACCCGCCGTCGCCTCGTGACCGTGGCCGCCCGCCAGCTCCGGGCGAACGTCACCGCGCCGGGCGAGCGCTCGACCCTGCCCGGAGGCGGGCTCGCCGTCTACGGGCGCTTGGGACAACCGTGCCCCCGGTGCGGCACGCCCGTCCAGCGTCGCCTCCAGGGTGAGGATCCCCGGGTGACCTACTGGTGCCCCCGGTGCCAGTCGTGAGGGTGGTCATCATCGGGGCCGGCTTCGGCGGCTTGAACGCCGCTCGGGAGCTGAAAGGGGCCGACGTCGAGGTCACCCTCATCGACCGCAACAACTTCCACACCTTTGCGCCGCTGCTCTACCAGGTGGCCACCTCCGGCCTGAATGCAGCCGATGTCGCCCACCCGGTCCGTGGCGTCTTCTGGAAGCAGCCCAACGTGACCTTCCGCAACGCCTCGGTCACGGGTGTGGACTGGGAAGAGCAGGTCGTGGAGGTCGACGACGGCGACCCCGTCGCCTTCGACGGCCTGATCGTCGCCGCCGGCGCCGGGACCAACTTCTTCGGGGTGCCGGGGGCGGCTGAGCACAGCCTGCCGCTCTACTCCCTGGCTGATGCGCTGGCCCTGCGCAACCACCTGCTGGCCCGGGTCGAATGGGCCCACGCCCATCCCGACGAGGCCGACGCCGCCCTCACGTGGGTCATCGTCGGCGGCGGGCCCACCGGGGTCGAGATGGCCGGCGCGCTGGCCGAACTGGTCCAGCACGTCCTGCGCAAGGACTTCCCCGAGCTGGACCTCGACCGCCGCGCCCGGATCGTGCTCGTCGAGCTGGCCGACCGCCTCCTCACCCCGTTCGTCCCGAAGCTCAGCGCCAACGCCCGCCGAGCCCTCGAGAAGCGCAGTGTCGAGGTCCGCCTCGACCAGCAGGTCGAATCGGTGGCGGAGGACGCGGTGACCCTGGCCGGGGGGGAGCGCATCCCCGCCCACACGGTGGTGTGGGCCGCGGGGGTGAAGGCCAGCCCCCTCGCCGAGCACCTCGGGTTGCCTCTGGGACCTGGCGGGCGCATCGTCGTCGAGCCCACCCTCGGCGTAGCCGGTCATCCCAACGTCTACGCCATCGGGGACGTCGCCGTGATCCCCGGTGAGGACGGCCGACCGCTACCGGGAGTCGCCCAGGTGGCGATGCAGTCGGGCCGGCACGCCGCCCGGCAACTCACCCGGACCTTCGGCCGGGCCGGCCGCCCCGAGCCGTTCCACTACAAGAACAAGGGGATCATGGCGACCATCGGCCGCCGGGCGGCGGTGGCCCAGTTCCCGAACGGTTTCACCCTGCGGGGCACGCTGGGCTGGTGGTCCTGGCTGGGCCTGCACCTCGTGTACCTGATCGGCTTCCGCAACCGCCTGTCGGTGATGGTCAACTGGACCTGGAACTACTTCACCTGGGATCGCGGCCCTCGGCTCATCCTCTGGACCGACCGCCGCCGAGGTCGGAAGTAACGTCCGGCGGTGCCTGACGCCGAGCAGATCCGAGCCACTGTCCAGCGCTACACCGAGGTGTTCAGCGCCGGGGACAAGGACGCCTATGTGGGCCTGTTCGCCGCCGACGCCACGTTGGAGGACCCCGTCGGGGGCGAGGTCCACCGGGGGACGGAGGCCATCAGCGCCTTCTGGGACATGACCCGCCAGATGACGCCCGAGATCGAGCTCACCGTCACCGGGCCGGTGCGGGTCGCCGGCGCCAACGCCGCCTTTCCCGGTGAGGCCCGCCCGCTCCTCGGTGAGGACCGGATGATGGTGCCCGTCATCGACGTCCTCGCCTTCGACGAGGCCGGCAAGATCACCCAGCTCCGGGCCTTCTGGGACTTCGCCGACCTCCGCCCCGCGGAGTGACACGGTGGGGGCCGGCTACTCGGGTACGCCGCTCGCCCAGAAGCTGGGGATCAAGGCCGGCCACTCCGTCGCCCTGCTGAAGGCGCCCGCAGGGTTCGAGACCACGCTGGTCGGGTTGCCCGACGGCGTCACCATCCGGACCGCGGCCCGGGGAACCAACGACGTGCTGGTCAGCTTCCACACCCGCCGGGCCGACCTCGAGAAGCGCCTACGGCTCCTGGTCGACGCGATGGACGTCGACGGCGGGCTCTGGATCGCCTGGCCCAAGAAGGCCTCGGGCGTGCCCACCGACATCACCGAGGACACCGTCCGCGCGGTGGCGCTGCCCATCGGCCTCGTGGACAACAAGGTGTGCGCCATCGACGAGACCTGGTCCGGTCTCCGGGTGGTGTGGCGCCGTGAGCTCCGGGCTGCGAAGCGCTGAACGCCCGGGTTCTGCCGTTCTGGAGTCAGGCCGCCGCGGCGACGAGGGACGGCTGACCGGCCGCCGGGACCGGGCTCGGGGTCGGAGCCTGGGCCGGCGTCTCGGCCGGGCGGCGGTAGCGCTGGTGGAGGCGGGAGAGGGCGGCGCCGGCGTGGCGACCGACCACGCGGGGGGTGGTGTCCAGGTGCTCGGCGATCTCGTCGGGCGTGGAGCCGTCGGCCAGGAGGCGGAGGACCATGCGCTCCGCCGCCGTCATGCGATCCGGGGTGGGAGCGGAGCCGGCTGCTGGTTCAGTGGCACTGTCGAGCTCCGCCAGGACCCAGGCGGCATGGCGAGCCGGCAGTCGAGCCTCACCGCGGGCGGCGGCCTCGGCCGCGGCGTGCAGCTCGCCCGGTCCGGCGTCGGAATCGATGCAACCCCACGCGCCGACTCGCAGCGCCTGGTAGCTGTGCGCGGCCTGATCGGCGGGGGCCTGGACGAGGACCCGGCTCACCGGCGAGCGGTCGGCCACCTCCCGGCAGACACGCAGCGGGTGGATCGGACCGACCGCCAAGGTGACCACGATGACGTCGGGAACCTCGTCCAGGATCTGGGCCAGGGTGCCGAGGCCGTCGGTCGACTCGACCATGCGGAGGTCGAGCTGATCCACCGGGGTGCGCTCCATGATTGCCATGACTCAACTATCGACGGCGCGCCCGTCGGCGCCAATGGGCCGGAAGGCTCATCGCCCGTGTCGGCCCGCCGCGTCCGGTCCCGCGAGGCATGGGCCGGACGACTCATCGGGGACGCGAGAGGCCAGTCCTGGCGCGGCCCGCGGGCGACACCGGACGACCCGTCGCCAGCCCGGGCCGCACCGTCCGACGCCACAGAATGAGCCGGACGACTCATCGTCGCGACGAGCTGCGTGGCTGTTCTCCCCCCGCTGGTGGGCCGGATGACTCACGGCCCGGGCGAGGGTCGGGGTCGCGCCGTCCTGGGCCATGGGCCGGACGACCCAGGGCGGGGCGAACTAGTCGTTGGCGATGGCGTTCAGGATGTTGAGCTTGGAGGCCCGTCGCGCGGGGACTATGGCGGCGACGACGCCGGCCAGGGCGGCGATGATCACGATGACGATGAGTTGGCCCACGGGCACGACGAAGGCCGTCAGCCCCTCGTCCTTGAGGGCCTCCACGATCGCCCAGCCGAAGAACAGGCCGATGATCAGGCCGAGGACCGTGCCGAAGATCGACGTGAGGACCGCCTCCCAGCGCACGGTGCTGCGCAGCTGGCGTCGGGTCATGCCCACCGCCCGCAGCAGCCCCAGCTCCCGCGTCCGCTCGATGATCGACAGGGCGATGGTGTTGCCGATGCCGAACAAGGCGATGACGACGGCCAGCATCAACAGCACGTAGACGATGGCCACGAGCTGACTGATCTGCTCGGTCTGCGACGCTTTGTACTCGCTGAGATCCTGGACCTCGGCGTTGGCGAACGGAGCGGCTACCTCCTCGATGGCCGTCCGGGCCTCGTCGATGGTGGCGTCGTCGGACTTCGTGATGAACACCTGGAAGTCGAACTGATCGGCGATGTTCGCTTCGTAGGCTTCGCGGCCGATCATGTAGCCGCCCGCGAGCTGGTCTTCGGTGTAGATCAGCTCGACCTGCATCGTCTGGGCGCCGGTCTCGGCAAACACCACGCGGAGGGGGTCGCCGACGGAGAGGCCGAGGTCGTCGGCCTGCTCATCGTGCACGGCTATCCCGTCGACGTCGAGGTTCTGCGGGTCGCCCGCCACGACGCCGACGTCCACGATGGCGAAGGCGGTCTCGGGGTCGACGCCGAGGATGGCGGTGCCCGAGCCGTCGATCCGGCCGAAGGCCAGGCGGATGCCCGTAGCCGCCTTCACCTCGGGGAGCTGATTCAGCTGGTCGGCGAGGTCGGGGCTCAGGCCGCCGAACCCGAAGGTCCCGGAGTCCACGACGAAGTCGCCGGTGAACTGGTCGTCGATGACCTCCTCGATCGAGCGGGTGACCGACGCCGCCACGATGGTGATCAGCCCTACCAGTCCGACACCGATCATGAGGGCGGCCCCGGCGGATGACGTGCGCTTGGGGTTGCGCAACGTGTTCTCCCGGGCCAAGCGACCGGTCATGCCCCGGAAGCGGGCCACGGGGACCCCTATGGCGCGCAGGAACGGCGGTGCCACGATCGGGCTGAGGACGGTGACGCCCACGAAGACCAGGGCCGCGCCGACCCCGACCGCGATCAGAGCGTTGTCGCCCCCACCGAACAGCCCTTGGGCCAGGAGGAGGCCACCGACCAGGGTGATGAGGGCGCCGGCCAGCATCCGCACCCGCGACTGCCCGGAGGTGTCCACCGTTACGGCTCGCATCGCCGCCACCGGGGGGATCCGAGACGCGCGGAAGGCCGGGAGGACGGCGGCTACGACCGTCACGATCATTCCGAGGGCAAGGCCGATGAGGATCGTGGCCCCGGTGACCACGAGCGACGCGGTCGGGATGTCGAGACCGAACAGGTTGAGCAGGTAGCGCAGGAGGGCGGCGAGGAGGATGCCGAGCCCGAGGCCTGCCAGCGAGCCGATGGCGCCCACGAACATCGCTTCGATCAGCACCGAACGCACGACCTGGCGGCGAGACGCGCCGATGGCCCGGAGCAGGGCCAGCTCGCGTCCGCGCTGGGCCACCAGGATCCCGAACGTGTTGTAGATGACGAAGGCTCCGACGACGAGAGCCACGATGGCGAACACGAGCAGGAAGGTGGTGAAGAACCCGAGCTGCTCGGCGACCTGATCTTGGGTCTCCTCGGTGATCTCGGTGCCCGTGAGGACCTCGACGCCCTCCTGGTCGGCCAGCGTCGCCTCGAGGTCGGCTCGGACCTCCTCTTGGGTGGTCCCGTCCTCGGCCACGACGACCACGGCGTCGAACTTGCCTGGCTCGGCGATGAGCCGCTGGGCGGCGGCGATGTCGAACAGGGCGACGGAAGCCCCGGCCGGGCTGTCCGCGGTCCCGAAGGTGACGATCGCCGTCAACTCGAACTCCTCGTGGCCGTTCTGGGTGAGCACCTCGACCGTGTCGCCGACCGCGAAGTCGCCCTTTTCCGCGGTGCCCCGATCCATGGCCACTTGGCTGGGCCCGCGTGGGCGTTCGCCTTCGGCGATCTCGAAGGGATTGAGGTCCTCGATCTCGGGCCAGCTGAACCCCAGCGTTGGGGCTCCTTGGCCTGGGTTCCCGATGGGCTCGCCGTCTTCGTCCACGAACTGGGCGAAGCCCTGGACCTGCCCCTCGGCGTCGGCCACGCCGTCCGTGCCGAGAACGGGGGCCAGGAGTCCGGCGTCGATGCGGCCCCGGATCTCGGTGCCGAAGTCGTCGCTGAACTGCGACTCCGCCCGGACCACGGCGTCGGTGCCCGCGTTGACGTCGGCGAACAGGTCGTCGAAGACCCGCAGCACGGTGTCGGAGAGGACGAGGGTGCCGGTGACGAACGCCACCCCGAGCATCACGGCGATGGCCGTGGTCAGGACGCGTCCCTTGTGGGCCAGGACCCCCTTCAGCGCGACCTTGAACACGGGCTCAGCCCCCGAGGTCCTTGAGCTTGTCGATGACCTTGTCCTGGGTCGGCTCGTCCATGTCGTCGGTGATCTTCCCGTCGACCAGGAACACCACCCGGTCCGAATAGGAGGCGGCGACCGGGTCGTGGGTGACCATCACGATGGTCTGGCCCAAGTCGTCCACCGCGCTGCGCATGAAGGCCAGGATCTCGGCTCCGCTGTTGGAGTCGAGGTTGCCGGTGGGCTCATCGGCGAAGGCCAGCTGGGGGCGGCCGACCAGAGCCCGGGCCACGGCCACCCGCTGCTGCTGGCCCCCCGACAGCTCCGAGGGGCGGTGGTGGAGGCGATCGCTCAGCCCGACGGTCTGAACGACCTTGTCCAACCACTCGGGGTCCGGGGTGCGCCCCCCGAGGGACTGGGGCAGAAGGATGTTCTCCTCCGCGGTCAGCGTGGGCACGAGGTTGTAGGCCTGGAAGACGAAGCCGACGCGGTCCCGGCGCAGGAGGGTCAGCTCCTTCTCCTTGAGCGTGGTCAGGTCGACATCGCCGATGAGGACGTGGCCCGAGGTCAGGTCGTCCAGGCCGGCCATGCAGTGCATGAGTGTGGACTTGCCCGACCCGGACGGTCCCATCACCGCCGTGAAGCGACTGGCGCCGATCTCCAGGTTCACGCCGTCCAATGCCTGCACCCGGGTGTCCCCGCTGCCGTAGGTCTTGACCGCGTCGACGGTCCGGGCGGCGACGGCCCCTCCCGGGGGGGCGCTGGGGGCGGCAGAGTCGACGACGGTCACGGGGGCCTCCGGGGCGGTCAGGCTGGCGGGAGCAGACTGCAGTGCAGTCCGGACCATCTTCGCAGAACGGCAGGGGACCGACCGAGAAAGGGTGGGCGTGACAATGGTCACCAGCCCGAACGGGGGATCTCCTCCGCCCGCGGGGGCAGCCGTCTCGTATCCTCGGTTCATGGAGTGCCCGGCCTGCCGGGCCGCCGTCCCCGACGGAGCCCGGTTCTGTTCCCACTGCGGCCACGCGATCACGCTGGTGGCCGACGAGCGCCGGGTCGTCACCGTCCTCTTCGCCGACCTCGTCGGGTTCACCACCCTGTCGGAGGGCAACGATCCCGAGCAGGTCAAGAACGTCGTCGACCGTTGCTTCCAGCGCTTGGTCTCGGTGGTCGAGAGCTACGGGGGCAAGGTCGACAAGATCATCGGTGACGCCGTCGTCGCCCTGTTCGGGGCGCCGGTGGCCCACGAGGACGACGCCGAGCGGGCCGTGCGGGCCGCCCTGCGCATGCAGGAGATCCTGTGTGATGCCGCCACCGACTTCGGCGCCGCGCTCGAGCTGCGGGTGGGGGTCAACACCGGCGAGGTCCTGGTCGGCGCGCTGCGCGCCGGCGGCGACTACACCGCCATGGGCGACGTGGTGAACACCGCGCAACGGCTCGAAGCCGAGGCGGCTCCGGGCGAGGTCCTGGTCGGCCCCGCCACTCGTGAGTCCACGGGTGACGGCATCATCTATGAGCTCCGGGGCACCCTGGACGTGAAGGGCCGGGCCGAGACGGTTGAGGCCTGGGTGGCCACGGGCGCCGCCCTGCCCCCGGGCTACCGCCGCCGCCGGGACGACGGACCCCTGGTCGGCCGCCGGTTCGAGTTGGCCCACATGACCTCGGCCATCGACACCGCGATCACGAACCGGCGGGCCCAGTTCATGTTGCTGGTGGGCGACGCCGGCGTGGGCAAGAGCCGGCTGGCCAACGAGCTGGCCACCTACGCCCGGATCACCCACGACGCCGTCGTCCTCGAGGGTCGCTGTGTGCCTTACGGCGAGGCCAACGTGTGGTGGCCGGTCGCCGAAGCCCTGCGCCAGGCCGCCGGCATCGAGGGCGATGTCGGTGCGGCCGCCGTCCGGGTCCGCTTGGGCGAGATGGTGGCCAAGATCCTGGAACGCCCCGGCGACGACGCCGACGTCCTGCGCATCACCGAGGGCCTGCTCCACCTCATCGGCCACGAGGGCCCCCTGCGCGACCTCGACCCCGGCCGGGCCCGCGAAGAGGCCACCTGGGCGCTGCTCACGGTCATCGAGGCGTTCGCCGCCCGGTCACCGGTCGTGGTCATCCTGGCCGACCTCCACTGGGCCGACGCCCACGTCCTGGAGTTCATCGACGAGCTCATGGAGCGCCTGGGCCGGCTGCCGTACATCGTGGTCGGTACCGCCCGGCACGCCATCCACGACCGCTGGTCGCCACGCCCCGGTCGCCACAACTCCGCCATCGTCCACCTCGAGCCGCTCGACCGGGACGCGGCGTGTGTCCTGCTGGACTCGTTGCTCGGGTGGGAGCCCGACGAGGAGCTCCGGGAGCAGCTCCTCGGCCGGGCCGGCGGCAACCCCTTCTTCCTGGAGGAGCTGGTCACCCTCCTGCAGGACACCGGCGAGGTGGGCCAGCCCCGCAGCCCGACGCCCACGGGCGACCTGGCCGGGCTGCCCGACAACCTGCGGGGCCTCATCCAGGCCCGCCTCGACGCTCTCACCACCGAGGAGCGGTCGCTGCTGGAGGATGCCGCCATCCTCGGCCGGCGGGGCAACACCGAGTCACTCCAGATCATGGCTGCGGAGTACCACGGCATCACCGACGTCACCGTCGGCTTGGCCGGGCTGATCGAAAAGGAGCTGCTCGAGGTCGACGACGACCGGTGGAGCTTCCGCTCCGACCTGGTCCGCGACGTCGCGTACGGCACGCTGACGAAGGCCCGGCGAGCCGCGGGTCACGCCGGCATCGCCAAATGGCTTGAGCACCACGGCCAGGGGGACAGGCTCCCGACGGCGATGGTCGACCGCATCGCCCACCACTACGCGCTGGCGGCTGAGCTGGTGGCCGACGTCGGGGCCTCGGCCGGCGTCCCCGAGGACGTGCGGGAGCGGGCTCTGGTGTGGCTGGAGCAGGCGGCGGACGGCGCCCTCGCCTCCGAGCACCACCTCGTGGGCCTCCGCCTCACGACCCAGATCCTCGATCTGCTCGAGGACGAGGCCGGTCCGCAGGCCGTGTCGGCTCTGGTCCGTCGCGCTCGCTGCCGCATCGGTGTCCGCGAGCTGGACGACGCCCGGGCCGACCTGACCAAGGCCCTGGCCCACGCCGACAGCCGGGGCGACCAGGCCGCGTACGGCGAGGCCCTCGTGGTCCTCGGCGACCTGGAGATGAAGGGCGGCGACGCCGTCACCTCCAGTGAGATCCTGACCCGGGCCGCCGACATCCTGGCCGACGTCGGGGCCGAGGCGTTGCGGGGTGAGGCCCTCCGCCTCCGGGGCATGGCCGAGTTGTCCATCGGTGACCGCGTGGCCGCCACCGAGTCGATCGAAGAGGCCCTCGCCGTCGCCCGTGAGGTCGGCAATCAGCGCGAGGAGGCCTGGGCCCTGCAGAACCTGGCCTGGACCGCCTACGAGTCCGGCCTCGCCGACGTGGCCGAGGCTCACCTCGAGGACTCCATCGCCGTGTTCACCGCCATCGGGGACACGGGTGGCCTGGGCTGGGCCCAGGGCCTGCTGGCGTGGGTCAAGTTCCACCGGGGCGACTTCGTCGACGCCGAGGCGCTGGCCGAGCGCCTGCTGCTCGAGACCTCCAACCGGGGCGACAAGTGGGCCGAGGGCATGATGCGCATGCTCGTGGCCTCGGTGCGGCTGTGGTCGGGACGGGCCGAGGAGGCCGTCGGCCCGGCCGAGGACGCCGTGGCCGCCATGATCCGGGCCGATGACGTCGGCGGTCAGGTGCAGGCGACAGGCACCTTGGCCCGTGTGCTCCTGGCCGTCGGTCGGATCGAGGAGGGTCTGGACGAGGTCGAGCGGGGCCGGGTGCTGAGCACCGAGACCGAGCAGCCCATCGGCTTCGCCGGGCTGGTCGTGGCCGTACTGGCCCGGGTCGCGTTGGGCCAGCCGGAGCAGGCGATCGCCGCGCTCGAGGGCATCGACGTCGACGGCCTCGACGTGGCCGCGATCGGCCAGAGCGACGCCCTCCTGGGCGTGGCCCTCGCCCTGCTCCAGGATGGACAGGCGGATCGGGCGGCGGCGCTGCTGGACCGGATGGGTGGCGCTCCCGACCCGGAGGCGCACCCGGCCTCGGCGTCGGCCCTGGCGTTGGCCCGGGCCGCCACCGGCGACCGCGATGTGGTCGAGCGCCGGCTGAAGGGCACCCTCGCGGCTCGCCGGGCGACCTACCACGACCGGGTCCAGGCCCTTCTCGCCGGGATGCTGGCGGCCACCGCCGCCGGCGACGACGAGCGCGCCGCGGAGCTGGCCACCCAGGCCACCGACCTGGCCTCGAGTACCCAGGACCGCCTCCTGCAGACGGTCGTTGCCGTGGTCACCGACGAGGCGCTGGGCGCCTCGGCGCCCACCTGCCCCCGTCTGGCCGGGGTGCCCGCCGAGGGCTGGCGCAACGTGGCCCGTCTGGCCCGAGACGCCTCCCCCCTCACCCGCTCCTGACCCCGGACGCGCCAGAGGCACGGGCCGGGCCCGGGGCTTCCGTGCGGTCCGATCCGTTGGGCGGGGAGGTGCTAGGCCGGTTCGTCGACGTAGCGCAGGTAGGGCTTCTTCTCGTCGACGTCGGGGTACTGCTCACGGGCGTCGTCGGTGGAGACCGTCGGCGGGACGATGACCTTCTCGCCCTTGTTCCACTGCGCCGGCGTGGAGAGACCGTGGTTGGCCGTCACCTGCAGCGAGTCGATGACCCGGATGATCTCGTCGAAGTTCCGGCCCGTGCTCTTCGGGTACGTGAGCTGGAGCTTCACGTTGTTGTCGGGGCCGATCACGAAGACCGACCGCACGGTCGAGGTGTCACCCTCACCGGGGTGGATCATGTCGTAGGCCTCGGCGACCTTCTTGTCGGGGTCGGCGATGAGCGGGTAGTTGACCGCCGTGCCCTCGACCTCGGCGATGTCGCCGGACCAGGTCTTGTGGTCCTCGACCGAGTCGACCGACACCGCCAGGATCTTGGTGTTGCGCTTGTCGAACTCGGGCTTGATGGAGGCCAGGTAGCCCAGCTCGGTGGTGCACACCGGGGTGTAGTCCGCCGGGTGCGAGAACAGGACGGCCCAGGAGTCGCCCTTCCAGTCGTAGAAGTCGATCTCGCCCTCGGTGGTGTCGGCGGTGAAGTTGGGGGCGGGGTCGCCCAGTCGCAATGCCATCTCGTGGCCTCCTCGTCGTTGATTCCTGACCAAACCTATCGGGATTAACGGACTGATCGCCACCAGCCGCGCCTCGCACGCTGGCCCCGCTGCGGAGTCGGAGCGAAGCAGCTCGGAGGAGGGCGTCGGAAGGTGCCGTAGGCAGCGGGAGCCGCGAAGGCGGCGACAGGGATCTTCGTGACATGGGGCACAAGTGCGTACTTTTGTTAGCAAAGGGGTTGACGGAGTGAGCAATGCTTGCTTTACTGTTCTCAGTGCTTGATGGAGTTAGCACTCCAGCCGAGCAGGCCAGTGCCCCCGCCAAGAGGAAAGAGATCGACATGTCGGTCGCCACCGAGAAGATCACCGAGATCCAGGACCAGGTCCGCGATCTCGTCGCCCGGATCCAGGAGCCGGTCGTGCACGGCTTCCAGGCCGTCGCCACCAAGGTCGAGGATCGCCTCCCCGAGCTCCACATCCCGGACCTCGGCGAGAAGCTCCCTACGGCTGAGCAGCTGACCGACGCCCGCGACAAGGTCGCCGAGAAGCTGGCCGACCTCCGCGAGCAGCTCACCGAGGCCGTCGCCACGGCCACCGAGCCGGTGCGTCGCCAGTTCGTCACCGAGCCGGCCGCCAAGACGACCACCAAGGCCACCACCAAGCCGGCCGCCAAGGCGAGCACCAAGACCGCCGCCAAGGCCACAAAGGTCAAGGCCACCAAGGTCAAGGCCGCCTGACACAGGCCGCCTGATCGGCGGTCCTCCCCCCGGACCGCCGCAAAGAGACGAGGAGCGCTTGCCCCCCGAGCGCTCCTCGTTTCGCGTTTTGGCGCGCTTCTCGGCGCCGCCCCCGACAGGGCTGCCTAGGCCTCAGCAGACTCGTTTTCGGTGAGGCGTCGGATGTCGGGTTCGAGGTAGATGATCGTGGCTGCGGGGACCGCGGCGCGGATGTCGGCTTCCACCGTGTCTATGGACTTGGCCAGCTCCGCGCTGGTGAGGGTGGCGCCGAAGTCGATCTTGGCGCCCACGAGGAGCTCGTCGGGGCCGAGGTGCTGGGTGCGGATGTGGATGAGGGCCACCGTGGCGGGGGAGTCGATGATGGCCGCTTCGATCTTGTCCCGGACGAACTTCGTGGCCGACTCACCGATGAGGAGGCTCTTCATCTCGTGGGCCAGCACGAAGGCGATCACGCCGAGCAGCGCACCGATGGTCAGGGTGCCCAGGGCGTCCCACATGCCGTCGTCGGTGACGATCGTGAGGCTGATGGCGATGAGGGCGATGAGCAGCCCGGTCAGGGCCCCGAAGTCCTCCAAGAGGACCACGGGGAGCTCGGGCTGCTTGGCCCGCCGGATGAACTGCCACCACGAGAGGTCGCCCTTGAGCGGGCGGGACTCGACCACCGCGGTCCGGAACGACCACCCCTCGAGCACGATGGCGACCAGAAGGATGGCGATGGCCACTTCCGCGGACTCCAGCTCGTGGGGGTGGCGCAGTTTCTCGATGCCCTCGAAGATGGCGAAGACCGAGCCGAGGCTGAAGAGCACGAGGGCGACGACGAACGCCCAGAAGTAGCGCTCCCGGCCGAAGCCGAACGGGTGCTCCTCGGTCGCCTCCTTCTTGGCCTGACGACCGCCGAGGAGGAGCAGCGCCTGGTTCCCGGTGTCGGCCACCGAGTGGATGCTCTCGGCCAGGAGCGAGGACGAGGCCGTGATGAGGAAGCCGGCGAACTTGGCGATGGCGATGCCGAGATTGGCGATGAGCGCTGCGATGATCGCCCGGTTGCTGTTGCCCGCCATCGGCGCAAGCTACCGCTGCCTACGCTTGGGTCCCTATGGCGAGCCGGTGGGGGGCCCTGGCCGCGATCGCCCTGCTGGCGATCGTGGGCTGTTCGGGAGACGACAGCGGGGACGACGCGACCCCGGCCACCACGGCGGCCGACTCTTCGGCCCCGGATGCCACGCCGGCGCCGAACGACGTCGTGGCGGCCATCGAGGAGGACGGCGGCGGTCCGGACTGCGACCCGACCGACCCCCGCGCCTGCCTGTTGCCCTTCCCCAGCGACCGATTCACCGTCGAGTCGTCCGACACCGACACCGGCCTGCTCGTCGCTCTCCCCGAGGGGGGCATGCCCTCCAACGAGGACGGGGTCGTGGCCGACCCGACCGAGTGGAACCGCAACGACGGCTTCAGCCCGGGTACGGCCCTGCTGACCCAGGTGGCCGGTCTCGATGTGGAAGCGTCGGGCCTTCCGGCCATCACCGACATCCCGGATTCGCGGGCCGAGGACTCGCCGGTCGTCGTCGTCGACACCGAGACAGGTGAACGTCAGCCGGTCTGGGCCGAGTTGGACTCCGGCGCCGAAGCCGACGAGGACCGTCTCCTCTTCATCCGGCCCGGGGTCAACTACCTGGAGGGCCACCACTACGTCGTGGGTCTGCGCGACCTGGTGAACGTCGACGGCGAGGTCCTGGAACCGTCTTCAGGCTTCCTGGTCTACCGGGACAACCTGACCACCGACCTGCCGGTCATCGAGGACCAGCGCGACGCCATGGAGCAGGTCTTCACCGACCTGGGTGAGGCCGGCGTGGCCCGGGAGGACCTGTACCTGGCCTGGGACTTCACGATCGCCAGCGAGCGGAACCTGTCCGAGCGCCTGCTCCACATCCGGGACGACGCCTTCGCCGACCTGGGTGAGGCCGCCCCCGAGTTCACCGTGGACGACGTCGTCCGGTTCCCGGAGGAGGCCGGCGTGGAGTACGTCCACGGGACCTTTCAGGTGCCGCTGTACCTGACGGCCGACGGGGCCGCCGGCTCCCGGTTCGACAACGGCGCCGATGGCCTGCCCCGGCGCAACGGTGACTTCACCGCCGACTTCGAGTGCGCCCTGCCCACCGCCACCGAGGTGGCCGTCCCCATGGCGCTCTACGGCCACGGCCTCCTCGGCAGCCGGGACGAGGTGGAGGCGGGGAACATCGCCGACTTCGTGCGCGAGCACCAGGTGGCGTTCTGTGCCACCGACTGGATCGGGATGTCCGAGGACGACGTCGGCAATGCGGCGTCGATCCTGGGTCAGCTCGGGGAGTTCCCGACGCTGGCCGACCGCTCCCAGCAGGGGATCCTGAACTTCTTGTTCCTGGGCCGGTTGATGCGGCACGAGGACGGCCTGATCAGTGCCCCCGAGTTCCAGAGCCCCGAGGGTCCGAGGCTCGACACGAGCGCCCTGGCCTTCGACGCCAACAGCCAGGGCGGGATCATGGGTGGGGCGGCCACGGCAGTGGCCCAGGACTGGACCCGCGCCGTGCTCGGCGTACCCGGCATGAACTACTCGCTGCTCCTGCGCCGCAGCGTCGACTTCGACACCTATGCCGCCATCCTCGACCCCGCCTACCCGGACCCGGTCGAGCAGAACCTGGGCCTGTCGATCGTCCAGATGCTCTGGGACCGGGCCGAGAACGACGGGTATGCCCAACACCTGACCCGTGATCCCTACCCGGACACGCCCGAGCACCAGGTGCTGTTGAACGTGGCCTTCGGCGACCACCAGGTGTCGATGTGGTCGGCCGAGATCATGGCTCGCACCATCGGCGCTTCCGCTCACCAGCCCGCGCTGGCTGACGGCCGCCACCCCGACACGGAACCGCTGTGGGGCCTCGAGGCGGTCGAGGAGTACCCGTTTGCCGGCTCCGCCCTCGTCTACTGGGACAGCGGCGCCGAGGTGCCGCCCATCACGAACAGCCCGCCCGAGCTCGGCCCCGACCCTCACGAGGACCCCCGAGCCGACCCCGCCAATCGCGACCAGAAGTACGCCTTCCTCTGGCAGAACGAGCTCATCGACGTGTGCCACGGCGAGCCCTGCACCGCGCGGTCGACAGAAAGCTGACCAGGGCCTCTCAGTACCCCCGACAGCGGCGGTGCCGAGAGGGCGCCACAAAACGGCAGCCGCCGGGCCTGGAGGGAAGGGTGTCCAGGCCCGACAGCCACCTGGGGACCTGTCTACCCGAGGGTCGCCGTCATGAGAACGCCCCCGACCGGGGGAGTTGCGATTTTTCAGTGGGCGCGGCGCCGGTCGCTCAACCAACGGTGGAAGTGGGCGATCGAGGTCTCCAACTCGACCAGGCGACCGGTGGCCAGCGTGCCGCTGCGCAGTCCCTCGTCGACCTTGGCGCACTGGACCATGTCCTCCCTGTGGACCTCGTCCAGGCCGTCCATGATCACGTCGGCCATCCCGTCGTCCCACTCGGCGGCCCGGTCCGGATGGGTGAGCAGGTGCCAGGTGACGTTGTGGCGGTCGACGGTGTGGGGGGTCACCTCCAGCCAGAACGAGAACGGTGCCTCGGTGCCCCCCAACAGGAAGGGGAAGACGGCCCAGATGGTCAGGCGGCCCGCGTCCTCGGCCTCCATCGGGACGCTCCACTGCTCGGGTGGGAACAAGGCGGCGGGGTCGGTGTCGACGGTCATGAAGGTCCATGGCTCGTCGGTCTCGGTGATCCGGGTGGTCCGGGCCGGGTTCCGGGACTCGACCGTGTCCCGGTGCGAGCCGAGGTGGTGGTAGCACTCGATCCAGTTCTCGACCATGACCTTCCAGTTCCAGCCGGAGGGGTAGGTCCGGCTGGCCACCGTCACCAGCTCGTCGACCCGCCAGGGAGCGAGGATCTCGGTGAGGCCGGCCACGGACGGGCCCAGCGGCTCGGCCGCGCCGTCCAGGTTGACCATGACGAAACCCAGCCAGACCTCGTGGCGGATCTCGGGCAGGGCCACGTCGTCGAGCGTGAAGGCGCCGGCCAGCGGGGCGGCCTGGAGGCGACCGTCGAGCCGGTAGGACCAGCGGTGGTACGGACAGACCAGGTTGCGGCCCTGGCTGCAGCCGGGCTCGGCCACCGTCGACCACCGGTGCTGGCAGACGTTGGTCAGCACCCGGACCTCGTCGCCGTCCCGTACGGCGACCACCGGGTGGCCGGCGATGGTCGTGGCGTAGCGGTCGCCGCTGCGCGCGATCTGGTCGAGGCGGCAGATCGGCACCCAACCACGGCGGATGACGTCCTCGATCTCGGCCTCCCAGACGAGGGGGTCCAGGTAGTCGGAGGCCGGGAGGGTCGGGGTGGGCGCCGGGTCCGTCACGGCCGCCCACGCTAGAGCGGCCTACGAGGCGCCGAGCTCCTCGGGGGTCACGGCGTGGTTCTCCGTGTGGCCGTCGGCGTGGACGACGGTGATCTCGACGGCCCGGCCGATGCGCTCGGCGCTCATGAGCCGCTGCAGGTCGCCCATGCCGCCCACCGCCTCGCCGTCGACGGCCACGATGATGGCTTCGGGTGTGAGGCCGGCCCGGGCGGCGGGCCCGTTGGCCATGACCGAGGTGATCTCGACGCCGCTGGTCCGCTCCAGCTGGGCGGCCGCTCGCGGGGGGAGCGGTCGGCCGCCGCCGGCCAGGCCGAGGTAGGCCCGGCGGACCCGACCGTCGCGGACGAGGCTGGCCAGCACCGCCTGGGTGGTCGGGTCGAGCGGGACGGCGAGGCCGAGGCCTTGGCCGATGCCCGGCCTGACCACGGCCGTGTTGATGCCGACGACCCGGCCCCGGCTGTCGGCCAGGGCACCGCCCGAGTTGCCCGGGTGGAGAGCGGCGTCGGTCTGGATGACGTTGTCGACCACCCGGGCGTGCTGTCCGTCGGTGGTCGTGAGTGACCGGCCGAGGGCCGACACGACGCCGGCGCTGACCGAGCCGCCGAAGCCGAGGGGGTTGCCCACGGCGACGACGAGTTGGCCGACCCGGAGGTCGTCGGCATTGCCCAGCTCGGCCGCGACCAGGTCGCCGCCTTGGACCCGGAGGGCTGCCAGGTCGGTGAGCCGGTCGGTGCCGACGAGGTCGAAGTCCAGCTCGCGGCCGTCGGCGAAGGTCGCGCTGCCGCCGTGGCCGCCGTCGACCACGTGGGCCGATGTGACCAGGAGGCCATCCGGGGAGAGGACGACCGCCGACCCGGAGCCACGAGGTCGGCGGCCGCCCGGCCCGTCTGTCGGGCTCATGACCCGGAGACTGGCGACGCTGGGGAGGAGGGCCTCGGCCACGGCCATGACCACCTGGGAGTAGGCGTCGAGCGCCTGGTCCTCCGTTGGCACCTCGGCCACGGCCACGGGGCTAGGCCGTGCCTTCCTCGGCGGCCTCGGCCAGGTCGAAGGCGACCCGGACGTCGAGCTCCTCGGTGCCCCGCACGATGCGCAGGGCCAGAGCCTCGCCGGCGGACACGGCGTCCAGGGCGTCGTGGAGGTCGTCGACGGTCCTCACGTCCTGTCCGCCGGCGGTGACGATCAGGTCCCCGCGCCGGAGCCCGGCGCGGGCGCCGGGGCCGCCGTCCTCGACCAGGCGGACGAGCAGCCCGTCCCGCTCGGGGAGTCCGACCGAGCCCCGCAGCTTGCGGGCCACGTGGGCCGGCGCCAGCCCGATGCCGAGGCGGCGGGGAACGGGGACCTCGCCGGCCGCCAGGTCGCGCAGGCTGCCCCGCAGCGCCTCATCGGCGGGAAGGGCGAGGTAGAAGCCCTCGCCGAGGCGGTGGGTGTTCAGGCCGACGACCCGGCCCTCACCGTCGACGACGGGGCTGCCGGACGAGCCGCGGCCCAGGGGGGCGGTGTGCTCGAGGCTGCCACTGATGCGACGGCCGCGGGGGCCCCGGAAGGTGCGGTCGGTGGCGCTGACCGCGCCGGTGGTCACGCGGACCCCGCCGTCGCCGAGGCGGCTGACGGTGTAGACCGCCTCGCCGAGGTCGGCCGAGCCACCCCACTCGACGACGGGAGCGTCGCCGGTGTCGACCCGGACGACGGCGAGGTCGCCGTCGATGTCGTGGCCGGCGACGGTGCCGGTCTCCTGACGGCCGTCGGCGAAGCTCACGGTGATCTCGGGGCCGCGGAGGTTGTGGGCGTTGGTGACGACGGCGCCGGGCTCGATGACGATGCCACCGCCGCGGCCACCATGGCGGCCCACGCGCACGACGGAGGGCCCGAGCCGGTCGGCGGCCTGGCGGGCGGGGTTCGGGACGCCTGATTCGGTGGAAGCCATGTTGTTCCTTGGTTCACTAGTCACTTGCAATGTGCAAGTTACTAGCGGAGATCCCGGACGAAGGCAACCCCATGAGCGAAACTCTCCCGGTGCCCGATCCCGATTCCCCCCTGGCCGAGGCCGTGGCCCGGGTGGGGGACCGATGGTCCTTCCTACTCGTCGACGCCCTGCTCGACGGACCCCGTCGCTTCGGTGACCTGCAGGAGGCGGTGGCCGGCGTGGCCCCCAACGTCCTGTCGAAGCGGCTCAAGGACCTGACCGCCGAAGGCGTCATCGTCGTCACCCCCTACCAGGAGCGTCCGCCCCGTTTCGAGTACGACCTCACCGCCGCCGGCCGCGACCTGGCCGGCGCCCTCCGACTGCTGGCCCAGTGGGGTGCCGCCCGCTCAGGGGAGCCCGCTCCTTACCAGCACCACCTGTGCGGCACCGCGCTGGAGCCCCAGTGGTGGTGCCCCACCTGCAGCACCCTCGTCGACGACCCCGACGACGACCTCGACCTGGCCTAGGTGTCGGGCTGGACCCACCGGGGGCCGGCGTAGAGGCTGGGGATGCGTTCGGCGCGGTAGTTCACGTAGGTCTCGGGGGTGCTGATGTCGAAGACGATGTCGCCGCCGGACGCGCCGCGGGGGACGACCTCGATGATGCGACCGCGGGCTGGCGGATCCTCCTGGCCGATGCCGCCGAAGCCGATGAGCACGTTGCCGTTGGGCTGGAGGTCGGCGTCGCCCAGGAAGTCGGCATACAGGGGGGCGCCGGTCTCGAGGTCGTCGGTGCGGAACTCCCAGACCTGGCGGGCCGACCAGTCTGCTGGATCCGGCGAGGACTGGTCGATCTGGTAGCGGACGGCCCGGCTGTAGGGCACGTCGACCGGCCGGTCGTTGCCGTTGTCGAAGAGCATGATCGAGCCGTCGTCCTCGACTTCGGGGGCGTGGAGGCCGTAGGACGGCTCACCGTCGAGCGCCAGGGTGCCCTGCGGGCCGAGCGACCAGAGCAGCTCGCCGGACGGACCGTCGGCGCCGGCCTCGTAGCGGAAGGCGAAGAGCAGGTCGATGTGGCGGGCGGTGACCACCACCTGGTTGTGCTCCCGGTCCAGGACGATGCCGTTGCCGTGGGCCCAGTCCCGGAAGTCCTCGAAGTCGACCGAGCACAGCTCCCGGCCGGGGATCTCGGCTGGGTCGATGATGTCGTGCAGGGGCCATTCGTGGACGATCTCGCCGTCCCGGGTGAACTCCATGACGACGTCCTCCCGGATGCCGAAGTCCGCCGGGTCGCCGGGGCAGATGGCCTCCTGCTCCGCATCGGTGAGCTCCAGCTCGTAGCGCCCGAAGGCCACGATGTTCCCGTCGGGCTGAGGGGCGACCTCGTGGTGGAAGCTGACCAGGTCGAAGTTGTCGGAGTCGATGATCGTGGGCCCGCCGGGACGGACGTCGTCAGCCGTGCCCCAGGCCCAGGACTGGAGCCGGTTGCCGAGGAGGTCGATCTCCTTGAACCCGAACGGGGCGAAGAGCAGGAAGATGGTCCCGTCCTCGGTCATGCGGGCGTCGCCGGCCCCGAGGTCGTTGCCGTGGTACCAGACGATCTGGCCCTCCTGGTCGACGCCGACCAGCATCCCGCTGGGCTCGTCCGGGGGCTGGTCCACGCCCCAGCGCTGGATGTCGAAGAGGGTGATGCCGGGCGCCATGCGGGCGGCGTCGATCTGGTTGACCTGCAACGGCGGGATCCAGCCGGGCAGGGCCCCGGTCGTCATCTGCACCACGCCCTGACCCGCCGGGTCGCCCGCCGCGTCTGAGGCGGAGACGGTCAGGTCATAGGTCGTCTCGGCCCGGAGGCCGACAACCGGGATGCGGTGGCGGCGCAGAGCCCTCGCCGTCCGAGGCACGTCGACCACAGGGGCGTCGCCGGAGGGCGTGGCCCTGACCTCGACCTGAACGGGCTCGTCGGCGGCCACCGTGAGAACGCCGGCGATGGTGCTCTGGTTGGCCAGGCGCACCGACACGTCGGTCAGCACCCCGCTGGGCGGCTCGATCACCACGGCCGATGTGGTCGGAGGCTCGGTCGTGGCCGCCGGGTCGTCGCCGTCGTCGCTGCAGGCCGCGGCCCCCGCCCCGAGCGCGAGCGCGAGGAAGAGAACGATCGCCCGCCGCCGGTTCACCGCTGGATCGGGCTCAGTTGACCGCCCGCTCCTTGCCCTCCCAGTAGGGGGCCCGCAGGTCCTTCTTCAGCACCTTCATGGCACCGGAGAGGGGCAGTGGCTCGGTCCGGAACTCCACCGACTTGGGCACCTTGTACCCGGCGATGGATTCCTTGGCGAAGTCCCGGATGTCGTCCTCGGTGGCGTCGACTCCATCGACCAGGACGACGATGGCGTGCACCTGCTCGCCCCAGGTCTCGTGGGGGATGCCGATGACCGCGACCTGGGCCACGGCCTCGTGCTTGGAGATCGCCGACTCGACCTCGGCGGAGTACACGTTCTCACCGCCGGTGACGATCATGTCCTTCACCCGGTCGACCAGGAAGAGGTAGCCGTTGTCATCGAGGTAGCCGGCGTCACCCGTGTGGTACCAGCCGCCCCGGAAGACCTCCTCGGTGGCTTCGGGCTGGTTCCAGTACTCCCGCATGAAGTTGCCGGCTTTGGCGCAGACCTCGCCCGGCTGGCCTTTGGCCACCGGGTTGCCGTCGGCGTCCTGGATGGAGAGCAACACGCCCGGTACCGGGCGGCCGGCCGAGCGCAGGCGCTCGCCTCCGGTGAAGTGGTCCTCCGCGGTGAGGAACGTCAGCACCGCCGAAGCCTCGGTCATCCCGTAGCCCTGGCTGATCTGCAGGTCGGGGTAGAGCGCCAGCAGCTTCTCGAGGATCGCCGAGGGCATCGGGGAGGCGCCGTAGGTGAGTTGCTTCAGCGTGCTCAGCCGTTCCGGCCGGAAGTCGGGGTGGGCCAGCAGCATGCCGATCATGGTCGGGACCATCACCGACCAGGTGACGCCGTGGCCCTCGATCAGGTCCATCGCCTTGCCCGGATCGAAGAGCGGGATGAACACCGAGCCCGCGCCCAACGCCGGGATGCCCAGGATCGCGCCCATCGAGGCGGCGTGGAACATCGGCGTCTGGTGCAGGAAGATCTGCTCGGCATCGATCGAGACGACGCCCATCGTGTGGTAGCTGTTCAGCATCTCGGCCCGCTGCTCGAGCAACACGCCCTTGGGCAGGCCCGTGGTGCCGCCCGTGTACATGAGCACGACGGGATCGTGCTCCTCGGGCTCGTCGGGGACGACGGGCTCGCCCGCCGCGATCAGGTCTTCGTAGGCGATGTCGTGGGCCGGCACGTTCTCGGGGTCGATGGCATCACCCATCAGCACGACGTGGCGGAGCGGGCTCGGCCCGGCGTCGGAGGCAGCCATGGCTGCGGCGATGCCCCCGCCGAAGAAGCCGTCCACGAAGATGACCTCGGTGCCGGAGTCCCGGAGGATGTAGTCCAGCTCCTTGCCGGCCAGGCGCAGGTTCAGCGGGTTGATGACCGCGGCGCCGAGGAAGCAGGCGTGGTAGAGCTCGAGGTACTGGTGGCTGTTGGTCGACATGACGGCCACCCGGTCGCCGGGCTGGACGCCGAGCTGGTGGCGCAGGGCGTGGCCGAGGCGGAAGACCCGGTCGGCGTGCTGGCCGAGCGTGCTCCGGTAGTCGCCGTCGATGATGGTGTCGGGCTTGTCGGCGAAGGCGTCCAGGCCGGGGAGGAACAGCCGGTGGTACACGAGCTCCTTCATGCGGGGCAGGGTAGGTGACCCACCACTAGGTTGCCGGTCGTGGCCGCGGCCCGGTTCAACCACGTGGGTCAGTGCGTCACCGACCTCGAGCGCTCACGTCGGTTCTACGTGGAGGTCTTCGGCTTCGAGGTGGCCCGCGAGCTGCATCCTCCCGACCAGGGCTCGGACCGTTTGCTGCGGCTGGCGGCGCCGGTCGGGATGACGGCCGTCTACCTGAAGCGGGACGACTTCATCCTCGAGCTGCTCCACTTCGCTGACGCCGGGGTGGTGGCGGGGGAGGAGCGGGTGGTGAACCAGCCCGGCCTGACCCACGTGTCCCTGAGCGTCGACGACCTCGACGCGTCGCTGGCGGCCGTCGAGGCCCACGGCGGTGAGGTGCTGACCGACACCAACATCGGCGTGGCCGTCTTCGTCAAGGACCCCGACGGCCAGCTCCTCGAGCTGTTGACGGCCTGGGACAAGCCCTGACACTTGCGTGGCTTCGCTGCGCTCAGCAACGCCGGCTCCGCCGAAGCTCAGGGTCCGGCATGCTGCTCCGCTCCGACTGCGCAGCGTCGATCGCGGCTGGCGTCACCTGCCCGCTCAGGCGCCGAGGGCTCGGAGGGCTTGGTCGGCGTGGGCGTTCATGTTGGTCTCGCTGGTGATGACGTCGACGATCTTGCCGTCGGTGCCGATGACGAAGGTGGCCCGCTTGTTCATCGGCAGCAGGCTGCGCTTGACGCCGTAGGCCTTGGCGACGGCCTTGTCCTGGTCGGAGAGGAGCGGGTAGCCGAGGTCGTGCTTCTCGTCGAACTGGGCCTGCTTCTCGGGAGCGTCGGCGCTGATGCCCACTCGCTGGGCGCCGACCGCCTCGAACTCGGCGGCGATGTCACGGAAGTGGCACGCCTCCTTGGTGCAGCCGGTGGTCATCGCCGCCGGGTACCAGAACAGCACGACGGGCCCGTCGGCCAGCAGAGCGCTGAGCGTGCGGGTCGTGCCCGTCTGGTCGGGCAGGGCGAAGTCCGGGGCGGCATCGCCAGGGGTGAGGGTCATCGGGGTCCTCCGTGGTCCGTACAGTCGACCTTATGCCGACGGTTTTCGAACGCCCTGCCGATCTGCTCGACGGGGTCGGCACCGATCTCGGCACGACGGCCTGGCTGGAGATCACCCAGGAGCGAGTCGACACCTTCGCCGACGCCACCGGCGACCACCAGTGGATCCACGTCGACCCGGACCGGGCCAAGGACGGGCCGTTCGGCGGCACCATCGCCCACGGCTACCTCACCCTCTCGCTGGTCAACACCTTCCTCCCTGACCTGCTCGAGGTCCGCAACGTCTCCATGGGCGTCAACTACGGGACCGACAAGACCCGCTTCCCCGCCGCGGTGCCGGTGGGCAGCCGCATCCGGGGGCGGGCTGAGCTGACGGGGGCCGAGGAGGTCAAGGGCGGGGTCCAGGCCCGGGTCACGGTGACCGTCGAGATCGAGGACAGCGACCGCCCGGCCTGCGTGGTCGAGACCATCTCCCGGTTCCTGGACTGATGGCCGACCAGCCGGCTCGGCGGGACGAGCCTCTCCCTGGTTCCTTGCGGGAGACCAGGGACGAGGTCCCCGAGGCCGTCCCTGCGGCCACCGTCATCCTCCTGCGGGACGGGGCGGACGGGCTGGAGACCCTGATGCTGCGCCGCAACTCCAAGCTCGAGTTCGCCGGCGGCATGTGGGTCTTCCCCGGGGGTCGGGTCGATCCGGAGGACTACCCGCCCGACGCCCACGACGACGTCGAGGCCGCGGTCCGGGTCGCGGCCGCCCGTGAGGCCGCGGAGGAGGCCGGTCTGGCCTGTGACCCCGACGCCATGGTCCCCTTCGCCCACTGGACACCGCCGATGGTTGCCATCAAGCGCTACGCCACCTGGTTCTTCGTCGCCGAGGCCCCGACCGGCGCGGTGACCATCGACGACGGCGAGATCCACGAGTCGATCTGGGCCCGCCCCGAGGACACGCTGGCCCGGCGTGACGCCGGAGAGGTCGAACTGGCTCCGCCCACCTGGGTCACCCTCGACCGCCTGACCAAGTCCGCCACCGTGGCCGAGGCCCTGGACGAAGCCCGGAACGCCCCCGTGGAGGCCTTCGTCACCGCCGTCGGCAAGGACGGCGACGACCTCGTGGCCCTCTGGCACGGCGACGCCGGCTACGAGACCGGCGACCCCACCGTCCCCGGCCCCCGCCACCGCCTCGTCATGTCCGCCGACGGCTGGCGCTACCACCGCGACTGAACGGTGGGGGGAGGGGTGTCACTGGGGGTGCGCATGATGTCGGCATGGGCGCGCATCCAGGGACGACGACCGGCCGGGCCGTAGCATCGGGGATCCGGCGCCAGCCCCGGCCCGGGAGGAGAGCCGTGCCCGACCGTCGCCAGCCCACGACCACGTCCTCCTTCGGCGTGTCGGGCCGGTCCAACCATGACGCCAGCGACTTCTACGCCCGCTTCACCCCGCCCGAGCTGTCCGACGACTCGACAGTGGAGGCGCCCCTCCAGGTCGACGTGATCATCCCCGGCGACGCCCGGGCGATGACCCGGGTGGCCGACCGCTCCGTGGCGCTGGTCGTCACCTCGCCCCCGTACTTCGCGGGGAAGGCCTACGAGCAGGACCTGGGCGAGGGTCACATCCCCGCCACCTACCTCGAGTACCTCCAGATGCTGGAGGACGTCTTCACCGAGTGCGCCCGTGTGCTCGAGCCAGGTGGTCGCATCGCGGTCAACGTGGCCAACCTCGGGCGCAAGCCCTACCGCTCGCTCTCGGCCGACGTCATCGCCATCCTTCAGGACCGCCTGCGGCTGCTGCTGCGGGGCGAGGTGGTCTGGATCAAGGCCCGGGGCGCGGCCGGCTCGTTCGCCTGGGGCTCGTTCCGCCAACCGTCCAACCCGGTGTTGCGGGACCTCTCCGAGCGGGTGATCGTCGCCAGCAAGGGCCGCTTCGACCGGGGTCGCCCGGCGGACAGCACGCTGACCAAGGACGAGTTCATGGAGGCGACCACCGACGTGTGGGAGCTGCCCACCGAGTCCGCCCGCCGCGTCGGACACCCGGCGCCGTTCCCCGTGGAGCTGCCCCAGCGCCTCATCGAGCTCTACACCTATCCCGGAGACCTCGTGCTCGACCCGTTCATGGGCTCGGGCTCGACCGCCGTTGCCGCGGTGCGCACCGGCCGCCACTACGTCGGCTACGACACCGATGGCGACTACGTCGACGCGGCCTCGGCCCGAGTGGATGCCGAGCGCATCACCTTGACCGCCACCGGTCACGATCCGGCCCCGACGGCCGGCGGCGAGTCGGCTCGCGTGCTGGCCGCCACGGCCCTGGTCGACGCCGGCTTCGCCGAGGTCGACGCCGAGTTCCGTTCGCCGGCCGGCACCGACTTCGTCCTGCGGGCCCTGGACGCCGAGGGTCGCCGGGTCTACGTCGACGTCGCCGGTGGCTTCACCACGGGACCGTCGGGGCTGCGCCGGGCCGACCTGCTCTGGCGGGCGGTGGGCATGGCCCACACCATCCGGGCCCACGAGCCCGGCTGTCGGGTGCTGGTGCTGACCCCGGAGCTCCCCGGCTCCGCGGGCAAGGCCCCGGTCCGCCACCTCGTCGACAGCGGGGTGCCGGTCCTGGAGCTGGGCGCTCCCGATCTCATCGCCCAGCTCAAGGAGCTGCTGGATTGACCGTCTGGGATCCGCAGCAGTACGCCCAGTTCTGGGATCAGCGACGGCGCCCGGCCCTCGACCTCGTCGCCCGCCTCGCCCCGGCCGAACCCCCTGCCCGCATCCTCGACCTCGGCTGCGGGCCGGGGACGGTGACCACGCTGCTCGCCGGCCGTTGGCCCGCCGCCGAGATCACCGGTGTGGACTCGTCGCCGGAGATGCTGGCCGAGGCCCGGGCACTGTTGCCCCAGGTGACGTGGCGGGAAGGTGACCTCACCACGTTCACGCCGGATCAGGCGCCCGATCTCCTCTTCACCAACGCCGCGCTGCACTGGGTCCCCGACCACGAGACCCTGATCCCGCGGCTGTTCGGCCTCGTCGCGGCGGGCGGTTCGTTGGCCATCCAGGTCCCCGACAAGTGGGACCAGCCCAGCCACACCATCGCCTTCGAGATCGCGGCGCAGGACCGATGGCGGGAGGCGCTGCGCGGCGCCATCGACCCCCACCCGCTGCTGTCACCGGACCGCTACCTGGAGCTCCTCCTCCCGCTGGCGGCCGACGTCGACCTCTGGACCACCACCTATCACCACGTGCTGGAGGGAACCGATCCCGTCGTCGAGTGGTTCCTCGGCTCGTTTCTGCGGGCCTTCCTGAGTCGTCTCGACGAGGCCGACGGCCACGAGTTCGTGGCCGAGTACGCCGAGGCGATGCGGAGGGCCTATCCGACCCGCGCCGACGGCCGGACGGTCATGCCCTTCCAGCGCCTCTTCCTGATCGCTCGGGCCGAGGCGTAGCCCTGGCCCGTCAGCCCGGTGGCGGGGTGAGGGCCAGCAGGGTGGCGTGATCGAGTGCGGCCAACCGGTGCTCGGTGGCCTCGAGGTAGCCCGGGAAGTCCATGAGCCCCAAGAAGGCCGACCGGTTCGGGTACCAGACGGCGATGACCTCGTCGTACTGCTCGCGGTCGTCGCCGATGACGGTCTGCTCCACCTCGGTCTGCCACAGGATGCGGGCCCCGACCGACTCGAGGGCGGCGAGGGCCACCACGCCGTAGCGCAGGTACTCGTCCCGGTCCCGGTAGTGGTTCAGGTTGAGCATCACGACGGGGCCCTCACGGCCGTCGTCGACGATCGCCTGGATCTGGGTGGCGGTGGGGTCGACGGGAAGGGTGCTCACGGGGTCCTCTCGATCAGGTCGATGACGATGCGGGCCAGGGTGGGCCCGGCGTCCTCCTGGACGAAGTGCCGGGCCCCTTCGATGGTGGTGTGGGGCTGGTCCCGGGTCCCCGGCACCAGCTTCCGGAAGGGTCGGTCGGCTCCGGCGGTCAGCGGGTCCGAGTCGGTGAAGGCGCACAGGAACGGCTTGTCCCAGGTCTTCAGGACCTCCCACGCCGCCCGGTTGGCGGCCGCCGCCGGGCTCTCGGGGACGATCGGGATCAGGCTCGGCATCTGCCGGGCCGCTTCCTTGTAGGCGTCGTCTGGGAACGGGGCGTCGTAGGCGGCCACCTCCTCCGGGGCGAGGTCGGTCGCGCAACCACCGTTGACGAAGCCGCCGATGGGAAAGTCCTCGGTGGTCTGCGAGAAGTCGATCCAGGCCAGCAAGGCGTTGCTGATGCGCTGGTCCCCGGTGGGCAGGCCGCCGTTGGACAGCACGACCCGGTCGAAGCGGTCCGGGTTCTCGGCCACCAGCCGCAAGCCGATGAGGGCGCCCCAGTCCTGGCCCACCAGCGTGAGGCCCGACAGGTCGAGGGTGCCGAACAGGGCGGACCGCAGCCACTCGACCATGCGGGCGTAGGTGACGTCCTCGCGGTGGGCGGGCTTGTCGGAGCGCCCGAAGCCGACGAGGTCGGGGGCGAGGCAACGAACGCCGGCGTCGACCAGGACCGGGATCATGCGCCGGTAGAGGTAGCTCCAGGTGGGCTCGCCGTGCAGGAGCAGGACGGCCGGGGCGTCGGCGGGGCCCTCGTCGAGGTAATGGAGGCGCAGGGTCTGGTCGCCGTCGCCCGTCGGCACCTCGACGTAGTGGGGGGCGAACGGGTAGCCCGGCAGGTCGGCGAAGGCCTCGTCAGGGGTGCGCAGGAGATCCACGGGCGGGACGCTAACTATTGACAGTAGAAGTGTCAATAGTTAGCGTCGGACCATGAGCACCTCCGGGGAGCCGCAGTTCGCCGGCCGCATCGGTCGCCTGGTGGAGGACTCCGAGCCGTGGTGGCCGGACGCCCCCCGGCCGCCGGCCTTCCCGACCGGGACCCGGGCGCCCAACGTGGTGGTGGTCCTCCTGGACGACACCGGCTTCGCCCACTTCGGCTGTTACGGCTCGACCATCGAGACGCCCACCATCGACCGTCTCGCCGCCGGGGGGCTTCGCTACACGAACTTCCACACCACCGCCCTCTGCTCGCCGACCCGGGCCTGCCTGCTGACCGGCCGCAACCACCACACCGTCGGCATGCGCGGCATCTCCAACTGGGACCCCGGCTTCCCGCACATGCGGGGCGCGATCACGCCCCATGCCGCCACCCTGGGCGAGGTCCTGGGCGACCACGGCTACGCCACGTTCGCCCTCGGCAAGTGGCACCTGGCCCCCATGATCGAGTGTTCGGCCGCCGGCCCCCACGACAACTGGCCGCTGCAGAAGGGCTTCGACCGCTTCTACGGCTTCCTCAACGGCGAGACCGACCAGTTCCACCCCGAGCTGACCTACGACAACCACCCCATCGACCCGCCCGGTGACCCCGCCACCGGGTACCACGTGTCCGAGGACCTCGTCGATCACGCCATCGAGTTCGTGTCCGACCTGCGGAGCGCACGACCGGACCGCCCGTTCTTCACCTACCTGGCCTTCGGGGCCACGCACGCCCCCCACCAGGCCCCACCCGAGTACCTGGCCAAGTACCGGGGTCGCTTCGACGGGGGCTGGGACGTCGCCCGGGCCGAGTGGTTCGGGCGCCAGCAGGCCATGGGCATCGTGCCCGAGGGCACCGAGCTGGCTCCCCGCAACTTCGGGGTCCAGGCCTGGGACGACCTGTCGGACAACCAGCGCCTCTTCGCCTGTCGCCTGCAGGAGGCGTTCGCCGCGTTCCTCGACCACACCGACGCCCAGATCGGGCGCTTCGTCGACTACCTCGAGGCCAGCGGTGAGCTGGACAACACCGTCTTCGTCGTCTTCTCCGACAACGGGGCCAGCCAGGAGGGCGGGGCCGAAGGGGTCATGAACGAGTTCCAGTGGTTCAACGGCTTCCCGGAGGACGTGGACCACGTCGTGGCGGAGCGGCTCGATGACATCGGCGGCCCCCACAGCCACACCAACTACCCGTGGGGCTGGGCTCAGGCCGGCAACACCCCCCTCAAGTGGTACAAGCAGAACACCTTCGGCGGCGGCGTGCGGGACCCATTGGTCGTGCACTGGCCCGACGGCATCGCCGACCGGGGCGGTGTCCGTCACCAGTTCTGCCACGTGGTCGACCTCGCCCCCACCTTCTTCGAGGTCCTCGGCATCGAGCCGCCCGACGAGCGGCGGGGCGTCGACCAGCTCCCGGTGGCCGGCACCTCACTGGCCTACACCTGGGCCGAGCCGGAGGCGCTCACCCGCAAGACGGTCCAGTACTTCGAGCAGATGGGCCACCGCGGCATCTGGCAGGACGGGTGGAAGGCCGTGACGTACCACTGGAAGGGCACCCCGTTCGCCGACGACACGTGGGAGCTGTACCACCTCGACGAGGACTTCTCGGAGTCCCGGAACCTGGCCGAGACCCACCCCGAGAAGCTGGCCGGGCTCATCGACCTCTGGTGGGCCGAGGCCGAGGCCCACGGCGTCCCGCCCCTGGACGACCGCACGATCGAGCTCTTCGCCTCCGAGCCCCGTCCCGGCACGCCCCATGCCACCACCACCTACGTCTACCGCCCTCCGGTCGCCCATCTCCCCTCGGACGTCTCGCCCCGCCTGGGCGGCCGGCCGTACACGATCACCGCATACATCGAGCGGGCGTCGGCGGACGAGGGCGGGGTGATCGTGGCCATGGGCAGCCACGCCGCGGGGTACAGCTTCTTCGTGAAGGACGGGCGCCTGGGCTTCGACTACAACGACTTCGGCCACCACACCGTGCTCACCGCCGACCGGGACGTACCCCTGGGCCGACTCCCCGTCGCCGTCCGCTTCACCCGGGAGGAGGAGGGAGCGGGCACCTTCACCCTGCTCGTGGACGATGTCGTCGTGGCCTCGTCACCCATCCCTCGTCGGGTCCGCATCTTCGGCTCCATGGGCCTCGATGTCGGCCGGGACGGGCTCTCGCCGGTGAGCGAGCAGTACGAGGGGGCCTTCCCGTTCACCGGGGCCCTGCACGAGGTCCGCTACGACATCATCTCGCGACGGTCCGAAGCGGCCGACGCCGCGGTCGAGGAGCGGGCCGGCTTCGGCACGCAGTGAGGACCGCCGTGTCCTGTACGACGCCGGTGATCAGTCGGCGGTGCTCAGGATCCCGAGCACGGTCCGCCGAAGAACGGCCTCGACGGCAGGCGTCGACAGGCCCCGATGGGCGACGAGCAGGTCCACGACCTCGAAGGACGTGGCGGCCTCGAGGGCCGACAGGACTTCGGCCCGGGCGGGCCGGTCGAGGGGGTCCAGCTCCCGGCTGAAGACGGCTTCCACCTGGCGACGCAGCGCGTCGCGGCGGGTGGCCAGGCCGACGGCGATGGCCGGGTACTGCGCGGACCGCACGATGGCGACCCGGGCGAACGGAGCGAGGCGGTTGTACTGCGCAGCTCGGTGGGACGCGAGGCGGCCGACTCGGACGTCGAGCGGGCCGTCGTCGTCGAGGAGATCGAACAGCGGCGCCGCCCGCTCCATCTGACGGGCGATGGCCCGCTCGGTGAGCGAATCCATGTCGTCGAAGTAGCGGAACACGGACCGGAGCGAAACCCCGGAACGGTCGGCCACGGCCGCCGCACCCGGCGTGAGGTGACCTTCGCCCAGGAGGTCGAGCATGGCGTCGACCACGGCGTCGACGTTCTGCTCGCGACGGGCCCGCCGTCCGTCGAGGCGCTGTGGCTCGGCCATGGTCCCCGACGGTAGTGGCAGCAATCGTGCCAACACACTTCCGACCGGCGCTGACGAGGACGTGGTCAGGCCCGCAGGAAGGCCTCGATGCCACCGACTGGCTCCGTACCACCGTCGTCCCGCACGATCAGCCCGGGCAGGCCACTGGCGGCCAGTCGCTCGGGGTCGGCCGCGGCCGCCAGAACCATGGCCGAGGCGGCATCCGGGGCCAGGACGGTTACGGAGGCCAGCACCGCCGTCGGTCGCTCGACGGTGACACAGGCGCCTTCGGCGATCCCGATCCGGGCCCGGCCCGGACCGTTCCCGACCTCGTCGTCGGCGTCGGGGACCACGACGACCCAGGCGCTGCCCTCGGCCACGCTGCCGGCCAGGCGCAGCGCGCCGCCCACGTCGACGACGGCACCCTCCGCGCCGGCCTCGACCAGCGCCTCGGCGACGGCATCGGCGGCCCGGGCGCGGGCCAGGTCGTCGACGTCGAGCACGGCGCCCTCGGGCGCGGCCACCCTGGTCAGCATCGGATTGAGGATCAGGCCCTCGCTGCCCACCGCTCCGCCGGTGACTTCGGCCGCGGCCATGCTGGCCTCGATGAGGGCGTAGGTGTCGTCGTCCAGGGGGACGGCCTGCCCGTCCGCCGCCTCGATCTGCGCCACCAGGCTCTCGGGGCGGGCTGGGTTCCACTTGCGGTCCAGGTCGTCGAGGAGCTGGCGGGCGTCGATCAGCAGCCCCGGACCACCGCCCCGCACGGCCAGCCCGACCGTGGTGCCGAGGCCTTCCACCGCGAGCTGCGACCAGTCGTTGTCCCCGAGCGCCCCGGCGACGGCGCTGGGCTGGTCGGGGGCGGGGGACAGGCGGGCCACGGGCGGAGGGTACGCCGCCGGCCTGGCCCAGGCCCCTGCAGTCACTCAGCGGTGGCGATCTCCCGGGTCCGGGCGGCGGCGGGGATACGGGCCGCCTTCTTGGGACCGAGCTTCCGGTAGAGCAGGAAGAAGGTGGTGAAGGTCGTAGTGACGATCGTGATCCAGCGCAGAGCGACGGTCGTGGCGTCGGTGCCGGCGGTGAACAGGTGGACGGTGGTCATCACCGCCACCGCGTAGGACGTCAGGTGGACGCGGCGCCACCAGCGCTTGGGGATCTGCTTCATGAGCAGGGAGCTGACCTCGATGCCGAGGAGGAGCCAGAAGGCGATGACCCCCCAGGCCACCGCGCCGGTCTTCCAGTCCGAGGCGAAGGGAACGAGGAGGTCGGCCAATCCGAAGTGGACGTAGTTGTCCGCGACCAGGCCACCGAGGTGAATGGCGGTGAAGAGGACGGTGAGGCCACCGAGGTGACGGTGCAGGTCGAGCAGCCACGGGGCCTTCGCCTTGGGACCCAGGACGCGGGTGGCCAGGGCGATGCCCCACAGCACCGAAGCGAGGGCGAGGGCCCAGGCCGTGATGCCGGCCGACCGGGACACGTACCACCAGAACTGCTCGTTCATGGTCGCCTCATGCCTCGAAGCCGGCGAAGTCTCTGACCCGGTACTGGTCGCCGTCGTCGTCGACCAGGAGGGCGGCGGCGGCGGCGTCGTCCAGGAGGTCGATGCCCTCGTCGACTCCGGCCACGAGGGCCGCCTTGGCCAGGACCTCAGCCTCGGTGGTGGTCGCCGCGAGCACGGTCACCGCGGCCACGCCGGACAGGGCCGGGGCTCCGGTGGCCGGGTCGATCAGATGGTGCTTCTCCTCACCGGCGACAGTCCAGCGGCGCCGGGCGCGTGAGCTGGTGGCCAGGGCACCGTGACCGAGCCGGACGGTGGTGGCCGACCCGCCCACGTCAAACGGGTCCTCGATGGCGATGCTGAACTCGCTCCCCGGGGGGAGGTCGCCGACGATGCGGAGGTCACCGCCGAGGTTCACCAGGGCCGAGCGGGCGCCCGCCCGAAGCAGGTCTTCGGCCACGAGGTCGGCGGTGCGACCCTTGCCGATGCCGCCGAGGTCGAGATGGGTCCCCGGGGGGAGCGTCACCCGCAGGAGGTCGGGATCGAGTTCGATCCCGACGCAGCCAAGGGCGGGAAGGGGCACCGGGCCCGCAGCGGGCCCGGCCCCGCTGCCGACCTCGTCGAAGGTCCGGTCGTACCCGGCCTGGACCAGGGCGTCGTGCACGGTGGGGTCGAAGCGGTGGGCGGTGCGGTGCCAACAGTCGACGGCGGTGCGCAGCAGGTCGAAGGTCTCGGGATCGACGAGGAGGCCGCTTCCATCGGACCGGTTGAGCCGACTGAGGAGGCTGTCGGGCCGGAACCGGCTCCATCGGGCCTCGAGCTCGTCGATGCGCCGGCGGGCGTCGATGGGCAGAGTCGGATCGTCCGCCAGGACGGCGAGATGGACGTCGGTGCCCATCGCCCGGAACCGGAGCTCGACCCAGCCAAGCCAGGCCAGGGCCGGGTCGGCGGGCGTGCCCGGCATCTGCTGGCGGAGGGCCACTTCAGCTGCCGCCGGAGCTGGTGGGCGGCGGCGGTGCGGGCGCCGGTGCGGGCGCCGGGGCCGGGGCCGGCGCGCTCCCCGAAGGCGAGCCACTCGAGCTCGAGCCTGAGGCCGAGCCCGATGACCCGCTGCCTCCCACCACCGGGACGTACCGGCGCTGGATCACGATGATCTCGGGCCGGGGCTGCCGGTCGACAGGAAGGGGCTGGGTGCGGGGCGGCGGGGCGGCGGCTGGGGCGGCACTGTCGGCGGCCGCCTCGGTGGCGACCTGACCCAGGCCCATGCCCAGGACCATGCCGAGGGCTGCACAGGCGGCGATGCCGGAGGCCGCGATGCGGGAGTCGACGGCGGCCTTCGGTCGTCGACCCCGCCCCGTCCGAGGCGGGCGGGCGGACGGGGCGGGACCTCTCGGGGGGATCGGCTCAGTCATCGTCGGCGGGGTCCTCCGGGTCCTCGGCACCGTCGCCCGGGTGGTCGTCGTCGCTCACGTCGTCATCGAACCCGTCGTCGTCGCTTTGGTCGTCGTCGGTCCCGGCAGTCGTGGGGGCGGGGTCCGAAGCGGTGCGGTCCGACTCGACGGAGCCGGTCGAGCTATTGCCGCCGCCACTGGTGGCGGCGACCGGTACGTCCTGGATGACGATCCGAACCCGGGGCTTCGCCGGTCGGTTCGAGCGGACCTCGGCGACGGGCTGGACGTCGGTGGCGGTCAGGTCACCGACGGAGTCGTTACTGGAGCCCAGGAGGCCCAGGTTGACGGCCATGGCGGTGCCGGCCATGGCCAGCGTGGCCGTCACGGTTCCGGCCACCACGAGGGCGCGGCGTCGTTCCATCAGGAGTGCTCCTTGATCGGGGGGATGTCCGGAACGTACGCAGTGGTCGACCAGTGGTCGTCCAGCTCGGCGTAAAGGCTTGGCAAAGTCGCCGGCCGGGCCCCCTCG